>CALRUV010000001.1:0-45613 GCA_943371455.1 Chitinophaga pinensis
ACTGATGTTAAACAAAAAGAGCAGGTAGAATATGGCAAGGAATTAATTGCACATACAGCAAAATATCTGGGGCCCAATGGTTCGGTTTTAAAAATAAGTAACGGAATGAATTGCCAGAACTGCCACCTGCAGGCTGGCACAGCCGTTTATGCCAATAACTATGGTTCTGTTGCTTCCTTATATCCAAAGTTCAGGGCAAGAAGCGGCACTACAGAAAATATTTATAAAAGAGTAAACGATTGTTTTGAACGTAGCTTGAATGGCAAAGCTATTGATACTGCCGGTAAAGAAATGCAAGCCATTGTTGCTTATATAAATTTTTTAGGCAGCAATGTAGAAAAAGGAAAAAAGGCTGAAGGTTCAGGCTTTAAAGACCTTGCAGTTTTAGACCGTGCCGCAGACCCGGAAAAAGGATTAACTATTTACACAGCTAAATGCCAAAGCTGCCACCAGGCAAATGGCGAAGGTGTTTTTAACGGTGATAAAACTGAATATACATTTCCTGCATTGTGGGGCAAGAGCAGCTTTAATGATGGAGCCGGGCTTAACCGCATCAGCAATTTTGCAAAGTATGTAAAGTACAATATGCCACAGGGTACTACCTATCAAAGCCCACAACTTTCTGATGAAGAAGCATGGGATGTTTCTGCTTATGTACTATCTCAAAAAAGGCAACACATTAATGTGCCAAAAGACTGGCCGGATAAATCTAAAAAACCATTCGACCATCCATTTGGCCCTTACGCTGATAATTTTACCGAAGCTCAACACAAGTTTGGCCCTTTTAATCCTATTATAGAAGAGCAAAAGAAAAAAGAGGAAGGAGCAAAAAGTAAAATGATTGCATCAATAAAAAAATAAAAGTAAAAACTTGTCATAATGAGTAATAACAGAAGGGATTTTATAAAAAAGTTTGGCACAGCCACAGGAGCAGGTATTTTAGCAGCTTCTCCTATTGCTTCAATAGCCGAAACAATAAACAACAGAGAAGTGGATGAAATTATTGCTGATGACAGGCCCTTCACTATTTCTATTCTACAAACCACCGATGTACATTGCCAGGTGCATCCGCATGATGAGTTATTTTGGGAAAATGATAAAGCTGTATTTCGTAAAACAGGTGGCTATGCCCACCTGGCTACCTATTTGGAAAAAGAAAAAAAGAAAAATGCAAATACTTTTTTAATTGATACCGGCGATATGTTCCAGGGTAGTGAACTATCTGTAAAAACAACGGGCAAAGCAATGGTGCCCATCTTGAATGCATTAGGTTATGATTTATACCTTCCGGGAAACTGGGAAGTTATTTATTATAAAAAGGCCATGCAAACTTTATTGGGATCATTAAATGCACCAAAGGTTTGTGCCAATATGTATCATGATTTGGGGGAAGGAAAAAAGGGGGAATTAATTTTTCCGCCTTACCACATCTGGAATATAAAGGGAGTTAAAATCGGATTCATTGGTTATACCGATCCGTTGGTTCCCATTCGTCAATCACCTAACTACAGCAAAGGTATTATATATACTAAGCCTGAAGAAAACCTTGCACATTATGCAGATGTTTTGCGTAACCAGGAGCAATGCGCTTATGTTATGATAGTAGCACACTTAGGTTTATCGCAGCAAATACATTTAGCCAATTTAGAAGAGTGTAAAGGTGTTGATTATATTTTAGGCGGCGATACACATGAAAGGGTACGTAAACCAATTGAATGTAAATATGCAAAAGTGGTAGAGCCTGGGGCATTTGGTTCTTTCGTTGGCAAACTTACACTTACCATACAAAATGGAAAAGTAATAAAAGATGAGTACGTACTTGATGAAGTAACAGCGGATAAGTACAAACCTTCTGCCGCAATTACTGCTTTAATTAAAAGCAACGAAAAACCTTTTGAAGATGATATTTACAAGATTGCCGGTTACAGTACCATTCCGTTGTATAGATATTTTGTTGTTGAAAATCCAATTGATACCCTGATACTGGATGCATTGAAATGGAAAGTACCGGAAGTAGATATTGTATTGTCAAATGGTTTCCGTTTTTGTCCGCCAAGAACAACAGCAGACCACACGGGAAATATTCCCATTACAGATGGATTTATATTTGATATGCTTCCGGTTGATAGTACTGTGAGAACGGGAACTGTTACTGGTAAGCAAATAAAAGAGTGGTTAGAAAAGGAATTAAATAATGTATTTGCAAAGGATGCCTCGGAACGTTTTGGCGGCTGGGTGATAAAGTTTAAAGGAATGCATGTATCCTTTAATGCTTTTGGAGAAAAAGGCAAACGGGTGCAGCAGGTAATGGTTGCAGATGCAGCACTTGATTTGAATAAAAATTACAACATCTGTGCCTGCGAAAGAGACGGCGACCCAAGCGATATGCTTTGCCGGATGAAAGGTGTGGTCAATGCAAAAAATACGCAGCACACTTTACATACTGTATTAAAAGCATACTTAAAAACAAATTCGCCGGTAACACCAACACCACCCATGAATGCTAAAATCTTAGATGCTCCGCAAACATTACTTACACAGGTAACAGGAGTTGATTATAAATTTCACTAATTTAAAATTATACCCTAAGCTGGTTTTGTAAAGGTGGAATTATAGAAATAGTAACTAATCAGGAAGCAGGCCGGGCTTATATCAGATCTGGATTTTAATATCCCTGCCAGCCGCAGGCAGGCATAAAAGTTTAAAGTTAAAAATGAAAAGAATTGTTACAGCAGCCTTTTTGTTGCTTATAGGGAATATTTTATTTGCCCAACATCAGGAAATTTCAGAGAAACCTGAAATGTATAAAGGCAAACAGGTACAAACAGAAGATACCACATCTTTGTTATCCGCTTTCAAAAGAGGTCATTTTAATGGGCATTTCCGTTATTTTTTTATGAGCACCCAAAACCAAAAGGGACTTACCGATTATTATGCCAATGCTGCCGGTGGCGGCTTGCGGTACGAAACTGCAAAGTTTCATGGCTTTCAATTTGCCGTAAGTGGTTTTTATACTTTTAACATTGGTTCATCCAATTTAGGGAAACCTGATACCGCAACAGGCCAAATGAACCGTTATGAAATTGCATTGTTTGATGTAGAAGACCCTTATAATAAAAAGGATATTGACAGGCTGGAAGAACTTTATATTAAATACAACTATAAAAAATCCAGTATAGTTTATGGCAGGCAGCTCATGAATACACCCTTTATCAATTTGCAGGATGGCCGCATGAGGCCAACTGGAGTGGAGGGTATTTGGTTTGAAATGAATGAGATCAAGAAAACAAAAATTGAAGGCGGTTGGTTGTATGCTCTTTCACCAAGAGGTACTACCAAATGGTATGATGCGGGTGAGTCAATTGGTGTGTATTCCGGAGGTGTAAATGTTGATGGGTCAAAATCTGAATACAGCAATAATTTAGAAAGTAAAGGAGTTTTTTTAGCAGGGGCACATGTTGAATTAAATAAAAATATTACACTGCATGGATGGAATGTTTTTACACAGAATATTTTTAATACTGCCATGCTTCAAGCAGATTTTTCATTTCCATTAAAAAATAATAATACCATTTTTGCTGCTGCACAATTTGTAAGGCAATATGCAGTATATAATGGCGGCAATGAAGTTGCAGCTAAAACATATTTTGAAAGGGGTGGGAAAGCAATAACATTTGGTGCCCGGGCGGGTTGGAAAAATAAGCAATGGGAAGCCAGTATCAATTACAACCGCATTACTGCACACGGACGGTATTTAATGCCCCGAGAATGGGGACGGGATCCCTTCTTTACATTTATGCCAAGGGAACGCAATGAAGGCTTTGGCGATGTACATGCAATTATGGGTAAGGTAAATTATCATATTCCTAAAATAAGGATTAAAACATCTTTATCCGGAGGGTATTATAAGTTGCCAGATGTAAAAAACTACCGTTTAAATAAGTATGGTGTACCTTCATACACACAGTTTAATGCAGATGTAAGATATGCCTTCAAAAATATGTTTAATGGATTGGAAGCACAGCTTTTAGTGGTGGGCAAATTAAATAGTGGCGAAACCTATAACAACAAAAGATTTGAGTTCAATAAAGTAAATATGGTGGTTTTTAATTTTGTTTTGAACTACCACTTTTAAAAATTATGAGAAGTAAAATAGCAACCTTTGATGCGACTTTTGAACCAGCATTGCTAAAAGAAATGCAGCAGTTTGGGGAAGTTAAGCACTATACAGAAGGTGATCTGATAATGGACTATGGTAAATACATACGTATGATGCCCATTATTGTAAAAGGTACTATTAAAGTTTTCATGATGGATGAAACCGGCAATGAAATCTTATTGTATTATCTTTCCAGCAATGAAAGTTGCTCGATGGCCTATAGCTGTTGCATGGAAGCAAAAAAAAGTGAAGTAAAAGCCGTTGCAGAAGATGATGTTGAATTGATTGCTATACCGCATTTAAAATTGGAAGAATGGATATGCAAATACCCAAGCTGGAAAAGCTACATCATGCGGAGCTTTAATGCACGCTTTTTAGAACTCTTGAAATCTATTGAAAGCATCGCATTTCATAAATTAGATGAACGGCTTATTGGATACCTGAAAGAAAAACAACGCCTATCCGGTTCCAGTGTTATTAAAGCATCACACTATCTTATCGCTGATGAACTGCACACATCCAGGGTAGTTGTATCCAGGCTTTTAAAGCAATTAGAAAATAATAAAAAAATTATCCTGTACAGGAATGAAATCAAGTTGTTGAATGGATTTAATAATGAGTAAAATGATGTTAAAGCCATGCAGTCGAATTTTTTTCATAAAGATGCGGGTGAGGCTATAAAGGCGGTTATTGGGTTTTAAATCTTCGCCGGTGTTGGTGTTTTTTACTGCGCGAGCAATGCATAACGTTTGTCAATTATTGCCTTGTAAGCTTCTTTGAGCTCCTTTGATAAAAAGGAATGATCGATCCATTTTATGGCTAGCGGTCGATTCTTTTCAAAACGCCGAAGCGATCCGCTAACCTGCCTCGAACTAAGACCCAGCCCCAAACCCAATCGTTCAAAATGTTCCCTGCTCAGTTTTTTCTTTTTGCCCTCCAGGGTTAATGCTAATTCTTCAGTATCAGCAGGGTTGGCAAGTGCAACATTCAGCAGATCATAGGCAGGTGAGAGGTGCCAAATGCCCTTATCATGTATCATGGAAAAGTTTTTCAGGTGCATATCGTTGTTGCCTGTAAGAAAACTGAAATGGGTTATTTCAAAAAAATACAGTTTATCCAATAGCGTGTTATCCGAAAAAGTATGAATGCCTTTGCCAACTTTTTCCATAGAACTTTTGTACTTATCTACTGCTTCCAATAACTGGAACATATCGAGCATATGTATCTTGCCACCCTGTGCTGTTCTATCAATCCGACGTGTTATATAACAAAGCTCTCCGGTCTTCAGGCGAATCAGGCTGGAAGGAACAACCCGAATACCAAATGCTTCTGCCATTCGCATGGTTACATGTTCGTTTTGTGGCATTTGCGGAAAAAGGGCAGAAGGGGGTTTGAATATATAGTTACCTCCAAGTACTCCTACAACTGTGAGCCGTTTATGATCAGCCCCTGCCATAGCATCCTTTACTAATGTGAGCGATAGTTTAGGTTGTACCCCCGGAATAGTGATACTTCTTTCAACCACTTGTTTGGCTAGCTCAGCCATATCAGCTAAAGAATAATCCAATTGTGGAGCTTCGCGCGTGCCAAAAAATGCATTACTACATTCCGGATGAAAATCAACGGCCGATTCTTCCGGTAATGACTCATAACAATATAGACATCGTTTATTCATTTGCTGCATCTATTGATTGTATACTCACTGCTCCTATACAGTTCCGGCAGCAGGCCATTAATAAACCCATACGATCGCCGGGATTCAGTTTCCAGTTTTTACTGGCAATGTCGAGTAGCCAACCTTCCGGTATCAAGCCCTCAAAAAAAGCAAAAAGGTGATTTGAAATATAGGGTTCAGCCCTTACCGGCATGGTGAGTGTAATGGGCTGACTGAACTGTAATGCCTGGTAATCTTCATGATATTGGAAAATGTATTCGCCCTCATCGGTTTCGGTAAGTGTTCCCGCTAAGTGCTCATCATATAATACATTAGCCTGCCTCATGAGGTAGATTGTTCAGTGGTATTTAATTCGCGACAGCTAACCGGAGCCAGTTCATGCCCAAACATCTTTAATACCTGGTTTACCTTTCCTAGTTGAAGTGTGTCTTTTCCCTGTTCGATCTTGCGCAGAACCGTAAGTGCCACACCCGCGCGCTCTGCAAATTCCTGCTGACTCATCCCGGCTTGTTTCCGCCTACGTTTTACAAATTCAGCGAGGGTTTCCATAATTTAACTATATGCTTTTAAATATAATTGCCCAAAATTAGTAAATTTATATGTAATTAAATATAATTTATAAAAATTACCGTAAATATACGTAATAGCATATAATGATTTAAATGACTGTATATGAAAAAACAGAATTTAGCTAATTTTCAGGCTTGAATAAATCTAACTGATTTATTCATTCTAAGTAGTGGAGAACACCTACCTTAACCCTTATTTCAAAAGAGTCATGACCCCCTAATACCCTATTAAGTTAGTCCCTACCTGCTATTTTATTTTGAACCCCATTTTAATGTGGTTACTATTCTACAATAAATATTGTAAATTTCTCATGTGCGGTAAGACTTTCAAGGGGTGAAGCACAGATGGTATTAGGGGTTCAAATCTCGTGGATTTTCCGGGCAAAACCTCCAAATCTAATTCCTATCCTGATCTTAAAACCATTCAGGATACGCGGAAAGTCATGCAAGGAAAACCCGTGATCATTTCTGTTAGTTTAAACAATCCGATGGTATTTGGCGAATTTGAAAAAGAGGTAGACGCGATCCTGGGAGAATTTGGTGTGCAAACAGAAGCGATATCGGATATGGTTTCCGGTAAATCAGAACCTTCGGGATTATTGACCATGCAAATGCCCTTGAATATGTCTGCCGTTGAAAAGCAATTTGAAGATAAGCCTCGTGATATGACACCCTATAAAGACAGCAATGGCCATTTATACGATTTTGGATTTGGGTTGAATTGGAAGGGTGTGATTAATGATGGTAGGGTGAAGAAATATGTTGTGAAGCATTGAGTATTTGCGGAAGAATATTTTGATAAAATATGGGTATAAGAAATAAGGGGTCAAGCATAGATGGTATTAGGTGTGTAAATCTCGTGGATTTTCCACTTTAGATATAAACAATCTGAAAAAAGTAGCTTAATGATCTCTTCGCCGGTGTTGGTGTTTTCAACAACGCCCAAAATTCATTTAAAACGGCTTGATTTAATAAACAGAAACAATCATGAGTTGAACCTTGTTTAACAACGTCCAACATCGGGATCAAGTAATAGCGGCTGAATATATTTTTCATCGGCAGAACAAATCCCAGCTTCAGCATTTAGGGCGACCCAACTCAGCTGATCTGTAGAACATACCTTCAGTTTTAGTATCTTTAGTTTTGTGGCATTAAGACCTGAACATTAGCAGCCAATAAAATGAAAGTAAAATGAACATTTCAGTTGAATACAAAGACACTACCGGTACAATTTCTAATTTAACATACAATTTGACAAGGCTTGCCTTTGTAAAACATTTAGCAATTGCAGGGCAAGGTTACGCTCCTCGACCACAAAAAATTTTGCGTACTATTGGTATGTTTTTTCATTACAGTTATTACCTCCAGCGACAGGCATTTAATAATAATCACTTTTCTGCGCCACCTATAATTTTATCAGATCCGACTGAGCAGGGTCAATTTTCTACATTAGCAGGTAAAGCAATTGCAGATTTTTTATCAAAGAGAATTAATAGAAGCTTATATACTACTAATTACGAAGCTGTTGCTGCAAGGCCCTTAAGAGGGCAAAGACCAGATTTGGTTGCCTATACACAAAACTCACAATTTACCATAGAAGCAAAAGGAAGGTATCAAGCAAATCCTGGAAATATGGCTGATCATAAAACTCAGGCAGGCTCAGGAACATATCCTAGAAATTTCTCAGTGGCATGTGTTTCATATAATTTATATAGACAAGTTACTTGCAAATATCACGACCCATTTAATGACAATATACCATACGATAACAAGACTCTTCAAAAAATAACTAGGAAGTATTATTCTAAATTAGCAGAATTTCTCAATCCAAAGTATTTTGAATTTAGAGAATTTGATTTTCAAGGAGAGAGATTTTATGAAATTGAACTATCCTTTCAAAATTTCAAAAATCTTTTTCCAAGCGATTCACCATTTATACCAATTTGGCCTTTTGAAATGTTTGACATTAACAGACCTAAATTAATACTTCCAAAAAATATTAGAGAATACGCTGAAACTGGAATAACAAATGAAATAAAACCTTTTCTTTTTGATTCTAAAGAACATGATGAAAATATTTATATCGATAATGATAGGGTTGGTTTAAGAATTAGCTGATAGAAATCGGCTGCTAACTCAAACCTTTAGCAATTGTGGGCTGCTCAATTCTGCTTGTCTATAGAGAATATCATCTGCTTTTGTATCTTTAGTTCAGAGGCAGTTAAATCGGTGTGACGGAACATCAAACCCTAAGTGCCTTAAGGACAGAACTTTAGTAGCAATGTTAAAAATATAAATATGAATCTTACTCATTGGAATTATTTTTTATCTATAGAGCAAGACGTTAAAGAATTGAGTAGATTTATTTAAATGAGCTATTCAAATTTTAATTGCTATTCTATTCAAAATGCACGCTTAATATTAGCTTCAACTCAAGACATTGATGTTTTATTAAAACAAATTTGTGCAAAATTAGGAAACAACTCTACGAATGAGTCAGGGTATCGATTATTTATGACAAATAACTACCCGAATATACTAACTGCAAAAGTCGAAATATCGATGTACGATTTGGAATTCATGCCATTCCAAGCATGGTCTAACAATATAACTCCTGATTGGTGGACTGCTAACAATAAAATTAAACATGAAAGACACACGCATTTTACATTTGCATCACTTCAAAATTTATTGGGTACAGTTGCGGCTCTTTTTATTACCAACTTATTTTTCTATTCTATAGTAGAAGAAGATATTGGAGTGTTTCCTGGTACATCTTTTTTTTCTGTACATACTTTAACGACAGGTTTAAGTCCAACTGATCTTGGAATGGTGCCAAATTACAAATTGCCTTAAAACTCAGCTAAATTTAGCTTCCATCAATTGAGGCGGTGCAGATGTGTATTATCCAACTGCTAAAAGCCTTGACATTTGTATGCTACAACAAATAATTTTTATTTATGACACAAGGTAACAACAACCCATCACAAAAAACAGATAGGCTAATCTATAAAAAAGGTGAAATTCATGCTGCACAAATTATTAGACGGATTTGAAGGCAAACTCAATAAATCCAAATGGGCCAAGATGACCAAAACATCCCCCGATACAGCCTTAAGAGATATACAGGACTTTATGAATAAAAAAGTATTAGTGCAAGAAGTTGGAGGTGGTAGGAGAACGAGTTATTGCTTGAGGGAGGAATAATACTGAGATTGTTTAAAACAGAATCTATGAATAATATAGTATAAGTTTCATATTTCGCAACCGGAGAAACCTGAGGATTACGAATGGTTTGTAAGCGATAGGAATCATAGGGTTTGAGTTTTCTCTTCCAAATTTTTCGCAGAACTATGATAATATTTCTCTTCAGGAAAAAATATCTGTTTCAGTGGTATGGTTTTATCCGGAACACATTTAGATGAAGATTTCTGTTTTTTGTTTAGGTAGTTTTATTAGCTTATCGTACATAAGTGTTTCAATGTCTTTTTTTTCAACACCATATCTACGCAAAGAAACCTCAATCTTTCTAACCTCAATATCTAACCTTCTAATTGAAGTAATTATATAGCCATCAATATTATTAAATATCATTTCTTCAATACCATAATTACCTGATAAGTATAATTTTAGAACATCTAAATATGTATAATTTATGGGCAACAGTAACGATTTATTTGAATCCCCATCTTCAATGTTACTTGTAATAATATTGAAAATTAAGCCTCTTAATTTTAATTCTTTAGGTAGTACTATAAAAATCAACTTTGCATCTTTCTCTGATTTAACTACATCCGTAAAATACCATAGTGGTATTGTAAATTTTATTTTGCCTGTTACAACTGCATCAACACTCATTTCAATACCTGATATTTTAAGTAATATGAAATTATTCAATACAGTAACCTCTAGCGTGCTTTGAAATTTTTTTGCTGACTTTTCAACTTTATTTATTTGAATCAAAGCCGCTAATAGTTTTCTTCGTGAAACTGTAAATTGTGTCATTCTAGTTAATTTTCTTTTAAGAAACTTTTATTTTATTCCCCAGCTTACTAAATAAAAGCCCAATTGTAATGCGTGATTATCATCTGGCGTTTTTTGTGAAAAAACCTTTAGAAAGTTATCCCAGGATTTATATTTATGAAATCTATCTTGAATGATAGCATCAATATATTTCCGGGTATTTATAGTTTCGATTTTCGCACTCATTGGCTTTTTATCTCTTGCGTCTTTAGTAACTACAATAAATAATTAACTTCTTTTTTCGAAAACTCATTAACTAGTTTTTCCAAATTACCACTTGGGCTGCTATAGCCTATAGTTATTTTTTCGGCCAATTCGATCATCATTCTGTTCCTCACTATTCCGGTTTGTTCTGTTACCCTTTTAATCGATTCATCAAAAGGAGTAATAATTAACAAGCGGCCTTTATTTAGTGGTTCATGAAATTCAGGCTCAATTTTTTGCTTTAGCCCTCTTGCCAGTGCAACAATTATAGGCTGGTTCCCTTTTAAAAGGTAATGTAATACGTCCTTTTCTAACTTGCTATGAAAGCCACTAATTACACAAACGCCCGCTTCTCTTTGTTCAATTGCCCAATCGTAACATTTCAGCACAACATTTGCCGGTACCTTCCTACTGCACAAAAAGGATGTTTTTGAAAGCATTAGCACTTCTTTATTACCTAAAATCGCTTTTATGACCTTCATAAACCTTTCAAGCTTTTGTCGATGTTTCGGCTTTTTTTGAACATTATTTGTAATATGGACAGTTTTGTCTAGTTAATGTCCAGGTTTTGTGGTTTTCGGGACTAATAAATCACCAATATGGACAGTTTTGTCCAGTTTGCTGTCCAGTTTAAACTTTTGTGACAAAATGAAATCGTTTTGATGGCCCGCCTCCACTGGTACGTATAAGACCAAGTTCAACAAATTTTGATAGATGCCTTTGAGCTTTTTTGTCATTAAAATAGAAATGATGAGCATAATCCGGCTTCGAAACAGTTTGCTTGTCCCTAATATAAAACAAACCTATTTTTTCTTCTTCATTCAGCTGGGACAGCACATCTTTCGCTAAGATATTACCCATGAAAGATTTTGAGCGTGGGAATGTAATTGTAAGATATGGGTCTTCCCATGTAACTGAGGGAAGTGGCAACCGATAAGTATCTGGTAAAGATTTCATCTCGTCCATACCCATACCTCTTTCTTCAACAAAATCCATTGCGTTAAAAACTGCCATAAGTTTTGGATTTCGACTAAGTGATGGCGCTTTAAATTGTTGAAAATCTTCAAATCTTATTGGCTTGACTGGCAAGCCGGGGCTTTTAATTACAATATTATCGTCATCAATATTCAAATAAATCTTAGCTCCTTCTATATCATAATCCCTGTGCACAATAGCATTAATAATTGCTTCTCTCAAAACTCTTATCGGATAATCATAAGTTACTTCACGAGCAAAGTTTTCTCTTGATATAGTAGATGAAAGGACTTTCTTCAACCAACTTTCTACCTGCTCGGGTAACAGAACTAAGGCATCATCAAAGTCTTGAATTTCTGGTTCAGCCTTGCCATAACGTGCCTGTACTTTAAGTACAGCTTGAGGATAACGAACTCTAGGCTCTTTACCAAAAAGTAAAATACCTAATCCTGTTGGTCGTAATTCATTGTCTGAATCTAATTCTATTAGTTGTCGTTGTAATAAATGAGCCAAAAATTCTTTACTATTTGGCGCAAGGTTTAAACCAGCACGATTGATATAAAAATTTAGAGCATTATCAGACAATTCCGAAAGACTTGATGTAGAAATCTTTTTTTCTAGTGGCGATAATTCAACTTCTTTCGGTTTCTTTATTTCCTGTGCCCTTACTTTTGCCTGCTCAAGGAACTCTTTGTTTTCATCAAATATTATTTCTTGAAATTCGTGATCAAACATTTCAACGTCAATACCCGCATCCATCAAGTATTTGATACCTTTTCGATCTACTGTTGGGTCAGGATCTTCAATACCAATCCAAATTTTAGAAATACGTGCATTCACAATCCTTTCTGCACAGCCCAGTTTAGGGTGCTTTCTTGAACCTGGTGCACATGGTTCTAATGTGGCAAACAAATAATTACCAGTAACGTTTTGAGCCCTGAACTTTCTATCCAGTAAAGTATACTCAGCATGATCTCCCTCTCTTTGTTCACCTCTATGTGCGGCGCCTAAAACTTCCCCTCTCGGAGAAACTAAAACAGCTCCAACTTTAGGACTGGCTTTGCCATCTCCTCTTTTTTCTGCTACCGATTTTTTCATTTCTTCAATAGCAATTTGCATAAAAACTTTAGGTTCAAATACCTGATTTCCTTTTACCATATTTTTAAACAATTAATCTTCAACATCTATATTACTCATTCGGTATTTAATATCATAATTTATAATAAAATCTATTTCATCATTTGTAAGACCATATTCTGCAGCTAATACTTTGTCTATTTCGTCCATAGTTGCTTTTGATAAATATTTATTATATGTAATTGTTTCATTACTTCCTCGAGTTTTACTATTAATTACATATGTTGTTGCATTTTTCATTAATTCTTTTTCGAGCTTGTTAGAAAGCTCAATAAGCTTCTTCTCTATGATTTTATCTTCAGGATAATTGAATCGAAAGGCAAATAACATGTAGTCCTTAAAATTAAACTGATCGAAATTTATAGTATAATACCACCAAAATAAATTTGAATTTAATACAGCAGAAATAACCTTAGAATTATATTTCTTATTAAATGTTGCAGACTTGTTACTTAATGAATTTGTTTCAAATGCCGTATTTAAAATAGTAACCCAATAACCACCACCTGCAGTTCTATAATATATTTTGTTGTCTTTTGTAAAACCATTTTGTAAATAATTAGCGATTTCTTTATGTTTAAGGAATTTACTCAAAATTGAACTTTCTAAAGATGAGCCTATTTTAAGTAAATGCTTTTGGTTTGATTAATTTGCATTTGTATAAATAAGTGTAGGAAATAAATTAGGCCTTGTATCTGTTTTCCATCTATAAACTCTAGTAGAATAACTAGCTTTCGTTCTCGCACCTTTAGGAATAATAAAAATCGAAAGTCGTTGTAACACACCTTCAAATAAAGCAGCAGGTCTTTGGTGAAAGTTTGAAACAAAAGTTAAAGGGTTCTTTTTAAAATATGTTTGAAGAGTTTCCATACTAGCATTTGAAAAAGCGCTTATAGGAATAATCATTCCCATAAATCCATTACTATGTAGAATATTATTAGATCGCTCTATCACGTATCCATAAAGATTTCCGCATTTCTCAGTACTATAATTTTTTAATGTGTATAAATTTCGAATTTTAGAATATTCAACATATGGCGGGTTTCCAATTATTACGTCGAATCCTTTTCTATCATGAATAATTTCATAAAATTCAGCAAACCAATGGAAAGGCTGATGTGAATCTAACCAAGTTTCAATCTCTAACCCTTCTGATTGTTTATGTAAAAGCTTGTTTAATTCAGTATTTAATTCTTTTAGACGATTATTCAATGTTTCTTTCGCAATTTTAAATTCTTTGTAATCGTCACCATAAGAAAGTTGAATTTCTTTATATCGTTTAAAAGCTGTGGCTACTATATCACACTTTTCCTCAATAATTGGTTTAGCTTTAGCGCCATCAAGAGTGTAGGTAAGTCCTTTTATTAATTCTTCATCTGTGGCAAAACCAATTAAAGTGTTTCCAGCACGTATATTAAAATCTATATCAGGCAATGGTTCTACACCAAGATTAGTTTTTCGATAATCTACCTCAACTGTTGCCACCAATTTTAAAAATAAACGAAGCTTAGCAATTTCAACCGCTTCTTTCATTATATCAACCCCATAAAGATTATTTAGAATAATACTCTTATAAATAAAATACTCTGTGTTAGGATGTTGTTCACTTTGTATATTTTCAAGTACTTCCCTAAAAAAATTGTATTTATTATTAAACTTTTTAAGTTGCTGTTCGTTGGCCCTGTCTTCGTCTTCGGTAAACCCTCTCATTCTAGTAATACAAGCAAAATATAAAGGCTCTAAAATCTTCATTGCTGCAAACAAGAAAGCTCCTGAACCGCATGTAGGATCAATAATAGTAACCTTACTTAGTGTTTTGAAAAAGGCTTTTAAAAAATCTGGATCATTTGTATTTGAAATAACATCTTGTGCAAATTCAGTTATATTTAGATTGTATGTAATAAAGTCCTTTATATTATTTATTCCTCCGTTCTTTATTTTTTTGGCTACATCCTCATATCGATTTCTCCTTTCAATTACTTCACGCCATATTTCTGTGGGCAACGATAGTTGAGCTAAAGCAGACTTGTTCCAGTCTTCTCTCTTTGCAACATCTTTGATACCCACAGTAATATTCTCAGGTATATGCTTATCTATACCAAACTTCACCGCTGGATAAATGTATGTGTCATCACTTTGTAAAAAATTTGCCCAAATTTCACCGTCTGGCGCAAAGGCTTTAGAATATTGTTTTGCCGTTTCATCAAAAAGCCATGGTATGATACAGTTTTTGCTAATATAATCCGTGATATCTTCTTTTGTATAGTAGGCGCCCATTTGTGCCCTGTCATTAATATATTTTTCGAAGATGTACCCAATTACATCCGGATTAATTTCTCTGCCTGTTGACTCTTGGCGTGTATCTAAATGCCATTCATACTCATCAAAAAAGTTAAATATTTTCTCAAACGCTTTATCGTTAATATTAATTTTTTGATACGTTTTTTCTAATTCGTGTTCATCAAACAGCCCTCCGTTTAAATATGGAATAATTCCAATTTCATCTTGAATTTTTTTTCTTCTTTCTGGTTCGTTTAGTCCTTCATGAAAAAGAACCAAAAGAAAATTTCTATAAAAAGAATAGAATTTATCTTTCCCTTTCTTCTCATTACATTCCTTTAATTTGTCCCTCAGGTAGTTTTTGTTTTTATTCAAGAAACCTTTCTTCTGGATAAAATAACAGAACATAAGCCTATTAAGCATCAAGGAAACATACCATTGTTTTGCTTTGTTCTCCAATTCCTCCTCGCCCTTTTTCCTTTTATTATTCCACTCATCAATATGATCATCAATACCTTCAATGAATGAATAGAATGAGAGATGTTCTTTTGTAAAACGTTCATAAAACTGTTTTGTAATACGTTCTGCATTTTGATGAAAATTGTCAGTTACTCTTGTAGTTACATCAACTATTGTTATTTTTTCTTCTTCATCTATTTCAAAAAATAAACCAGATGCTCTTTGAAATAATAACTCAGGATCCTGGCTTAGAGCATATCTTGTTTCTGTAACTTTAGCAGGCTTCCCGGTTTGCCTCATCACTAATTGCCAAACCTGCTCTTTCATTTTATCGTCTGTAAATATGATAAGATGCTCCTGAAAGAGTTTTGTAACTTTGGTTTCTATTTTTTTTCTAATATTATAATCAGGAATTAACCCATGTCTATCCGGTTCGCACACTAAGATTTTAAAGCCGCTTTTAACAGCAACACTTTTTAGGATAAATGTTTCATCATCAACAACAATTGGTTGGTTGGTTTTGTCATTGTTCCATCCCATATCGTTGAACAAATCTCTAAATTTGAACTCGCGGATATATTGTACGAATTGCTTTTTGTTTATTCCCATAATCAGTTAGTGATGTTTGATAAACCTAATGAGCAAATAATTTGAGGCTCTTTGTTAGGTTGTTCGTCTTCATTTATAATTGCTAGTTTATCTTCTTCTCTAAGTGAGATAACTAGAGAAGCAAGTTGATCATCGCTTATTCCAGATTTTAACTGTCTGTTCAATGTTTCTCTAGCATATTCTTTCAGTGGATATTTATAAATATCATCAATTGCTTTTTTAAGTTGATCATTTACAAACAAAGTGTTTTCATATTCTTTACAGTATCTGTCTAGTCGAATATATACACGATACTTAACTCCTGTTTTTTTGCCTAAAGACCCCCCTATATTTTTTTCTTCTTCTTTAATAAAGTCTATACCTTTTTTAACAAGTTCATGATGCTTTTCAAGTTTTCTATTGGCTTTAGCACCTGGTAAACAATGTGCGGCTCTTAGAATGGTGTACTGCGATTGTGTTATGATAGACCCTTTCATATTAACCCATGTCAGCACATCATTTTCATCTGATGTACGCGTATAGACAATTACGCCTTCCTTCTCTGAATCTTCTTCATTCCGTTTGGTGGCATAGATAACATTTGGTAGGTCGGGAATAATTTTATTCAAATCTGGATTCGCATCTATTGCGTTTTTCCAAATTTGATATGCGTATGACGCTAGATCAACTTCCGAGTCGTCATCCTCGCCATCTAGGATTCCTGATTTTTCATTGTATAGGTCGGCAAGGTTTACAGGATCGCCATCGAAAAATGTTTCATCACTACCTACGACGTTTGCATTTTCTTCGATTCGTTGTGTTAATCTTGTTCTTAAATTAATAACAGACTCAATACCATCTTCAGGCAAAAACGAATAGCATAAGATTTTCTCGGCTTTTTGTCCTATTCTATCTACACGTCCAGCTCTTTGTATCAACCGAATAATAGCCCATGGGAGGTCATAGTTTATTACTATGTGTGAATCTTGAAGGTTTTGACCTTCGCTTAGAACATCAGTTGTTATTAAAATTCGTAATTCCTGATTTAATTGATTTATCTGTGGCTTTTGATTACTAATTGGACTAAATCTATGTGCTAACCCTGTTGGATTCTCGTTTTCACCAGTTACACTTTCAATTTTTTCAATTCCTCTTTTCTTAAGTTGATCTGTCAAATAATATGCGGTATCTGCAAATTGTGTGAAAACCAATACTTTTTCTTTACTGTGTGTATCTGTAAGTAATTTGTATAATGCATTTAGTTGTCTGTCTTCATCTGGATTCCAAACTTTCCCGATTTTTAATATTTTAATAATCTCATTACAATCAGAAACAAGTTTGGTCCTTAGGGCTAAAGCAAAAAACTCGCTGCGAATCCATTCAAATCGTTTTTTGTTATTGTCTGTTGAATATAATTCATATAGCGCTTTCGCTTTTTCAAGATATTTCGATTCTTCAAGAATTAGTTTCATTTGATTCTCAGGTAAACCATCATTGTCAGTATCATTGTCCTCCAAATATTCGTCCAAATTTTGAGAAATATTTTTACCTATTGGAACAGGAAGTTGATTTTGTAAAGCATATACAAAAACATAGTTTCTTAAAACATGACGGCTTAGAGATAAAAGAAATGAATATCCGCTGCTTTCAAGCCTTTTGAACAAGTTTGTTCTGCAGAACCCCATTAAACGTTTCCCTGCTCGGCTCAAATTTGCCATTAATACCTCTTCTGCTTTTGTTGCTCTAATTACAGGGTGATCATTCAGAAACTTTTGCAAGCCATATCTGGCCAGTTCAAGGCCGTTTATTATATCAACTATTCTTGGAGAGTATAGTTTTGCATATTGGTCTTTCGGGTCTTTTGGATCAAATGCGTATTCAACTCTTTTGGGTATTCTTTCTGGAAAGTAAGAACGTGTTCCGTCAGCAAATGTTAAATATTTACGAGCATTTGTATTATCAGACTCTGCATAATTATTTTTTATAAAACTTCTTGTTCTCCTAACTAGATATAGTCTCATCAATTCTCTCCAATCATCTGCCAACGTGCTTTTCTCAAAAGCTTTTATGCTTCGAATAAAGGTTTCTGTATGTTGAGAGTTGAACTGAATTGCTCCCCCAATACTTTCAATATACCTTTCAGGGCTTATTCCTAAATCCTTATCATCAGAAATAAAGAGACGAAGTTGATTTGATAAATCAAGATAGGTCTTATTATATGGTGTTGCCGAAAGAAGTATTACTTTACTTTCGTTCTCTTCCAGATAAGATTTAATAGCCCGGTACCTGCTACCTTGATCGTTTCTTAAATTATGGCTTTCGTCAATTATAACTAGTCGATATCGACGAAGGTTAGGTAAAATTGTTTGTACCTGACTTTGTGATATAACTTTCGTCGATGTTAGTTTGTAGTCATGTGCATATCCCTCCCACATTTCTACAAGATTTTTTGGACAAATTATTAAAGTTTCTAAAAAAAAATCGTCTTGAAACATTTTTGCCAAAGCTGTTGCTGTTATTGTTTTACCCAACCCCACAACATCGCCAATTAAAACGCCATCTCTTTTATGTAAATGGTGTGCTGCAACCTGAACAGCTCTTTGTTGAAACAGCAAAAGCTCTTTCTCGAATATTTTAGGAAGCTTGAATTCATTTATACCAGCCCTTGCCTCACTAGATAAATGGTATGCTATTTTTATATAAATATGAAAAGGTGATATTAACTTTTCTGCTGCCCATGAATTGTCAATAATTTCTATTAATTCTTCGGTTATGTCTAAACACCACCGATCTTTCCAGCGATCGTCAAACCAAATAGCCAATTTTTTTGACGCATCCTGATCCATTACATCAATATTAAGCTCACCTTGTTTTGCAAGTCCAGCTAGTGTTAAGTTGCTACTACCCAGAAACCCAACAACAGGAACCCTTTTGTCATCACTATAAGCTAAATACAATTTGGCATGAAGAGTATAACGCAAATGAAGTTTTACTGTTACTTTTTTATATTTCATCTGCTGACTTAGCTTTCTTAATGCTTTTTCATCTGCTTCGGTAGGAACTCCAATAGTAAGTTGATCTTTAAACTCTTGAGCAAGCTTCTTTTTTAATTTTACTGCTTCTGCCTGATCAAATACGTATTCATCGTCTTTATAGAAATAATCTCTTAAGGTATCAATTGGTAATTTTTGCATGCCAACAAGAAGCCTGCAAGTTCTATGAATTGCAAAATCACCTTCTTCAACCATGTCTCCAGACATTTTCTCAACCTTATCTGCAACTTCTTTCCACCCTCTAAGATTAAAATACCCTACACAAAAATCCGATCTTTTAGAAAGGTCTAAGGTTTCGTTTAATCCTAAAGTGAGGTGATTTTCAATATTATCGTAAATCTTAGGCATGAAATCAATTATTTAATCATTCAATTCTTAATGAACGAACTTTTCATTTTGTTGCTCTTTTTGAAAAATATTCGAGTTGAAATAAATTTCAGTCAATTTTATCTTGAGGGGAATATGGAAGATACGAATTCAGAATATTGATTTAAACATTTTCTTTCAATATTGTTTTTAAGGCGCCTTCGGTGCTTTCTTATGTGCGAATCTATGCCCACTATGGCAAACCAAACTAAACTGCGTTGAAAGTGCCATTATGGCTAAAGCGAGTTTTTTTGTCTTAATACTCCCTTCTAATCACCTATTTGCAGTGAACCAGCAACTTTTTAAAAATTAAAATACCGTTTTTACACCCCCAACTTTCAGGTATTATTACGTATTTACTTTTTACCATGCGCAAGTACTTTTACCTTATGAAAAACGAGAAAATTCATTCTTATGATTTTGATAAAATACTTGAAGCGTTGGAAGAAATGTATCCCGCTATTTATTCCCGAAGATGGCTATTTCCGGATATGTATCAGCAGCTGATAGATCAGATAAACCGGGTAAAACGGTTTAAACAATGTGCAAGTAAGCTTTCCTAATTACCTCGCGCTTCCCTCTCTTTCCATTCTCTCCTTCACTCATCCACTCATTCCATCATTCCCTCATTACGTATTTCTACCTAATCCTCACCCACAAAACACCCCCCTCCATTGCGGCAAATACCTATTGCGCCATCTCTTTTTCACCCCTAGTATTGCCCTATTCATTCACAACTAAATCCAAAACATTATGTCACAAGAAAACAGGATCACCGTAACCCTCAAGCCCACAGAAAAAGCTTCTGTTCTTAAACACATCAATGAGATCAGGCAAATACTGGGTGCCGCACTCATTTTTAACCTAGACCCCTCCGAGCGCCAGAACCTGGCCAAAATGGGCGATAAGAGTTTGGCCTTTGTAGGCAAAGCCCTCGATTATGCCACAAAAAACCCCACCCTGGTTCCGCCCTATCTGGAGCTGCCCGAGGCCATCAAAGATTATACCCTCTGTGCAGACCTGAAAGAACTTAGTCATGAACTCAGCACCCTTAGCCAGGCAATAGATGATACCCTCATGGTTGCCGGTTCGGAGGCTTATGATGCGGCACTCATTTTCCACAATTCCGTAAAAGGCGCCACCCGCACCAATGCCCCCGGCACCCAGGCTATTTATGAGGACCTGGCAGAGCGTTTTCCACGTAGCCGGCGCAGGGTTGAAGCTGCTCCGGTTGCTGTTTCGGCCTAAAGCCTCAAGTTTTAGATTCAAAGCCTGTTGTTTTGAGCTTTTGGCTTAAAATGGCGGGCTTTTCAGTTTAGGGTTTTGGGTTTTGGGTTTAGAGTTTGGGGTTTTGAGTTTAGAATTGAGGTGGAGAGGGAGAAGTATTGGGGTTTGAGGGTAAAGTTTAGGGTTTGGGGTTTAAAGTTTTGAGTTGTTGGGGTTAAAGAGGGGGCTTCTTAGCGAAAGGTCGGGGCTTTGCGGATAGGCGTTAAGGCTAGTTTTATTTATTTAACTTTAATAAGATTAGCTAATTCATTTGGATAATTCCCCTTTCATACCGGATTATATCTACAAAAGATCAGACATACATGATATGTATGGAGGTAATAGACAAGGCGGAATTGCACCATCGGCTAAAGTGCCCTATATATTTATATTCTCTGGTAAAACAGGATCTCAGTACGGTTATAAGGATGGATGGGATAATCCTAATGTATTCAGTTACACTGGCGAAGGTCAAGTAGGTGATATGCGTTTTATAAAGGGAAACCTAGCATTGAGAGATCATATCAATAATGGCAAACGCGTTTTTTTATTTGAATACGAACGATCAGGATATGTAAAGTACATTTCAGAATTAGAATTTTTCGATATTGGCTATTTTGATACACCAGACATAAACAAGAATGAAAGAGTGGGTATCAAATTCTTTTTCAAGAAGACGGGTGCATATATTCCAGTTACACCAGAGCAGTTTCAAATAAATCAGATCAATGAAGATAATCCTGGTTATGCTGAAATTATTTTACCAAATTCAACAGAGCGTTCAGGATTAGTTACTTCAAGGGTTGGTCAAGGTGCTTACCGAAAAAGAATTATTCATCGATGGGAATACCAATGTGCCGTAACCGGGTTCAATAAATTAGATATCTTAATAGCCTCACATATAGTGCCCTGGTCTAAGGCAACAGATGCAGAAAGATTAGATGTTCATAATGGAATTTTATTATCTCCAACTTATGATGCCTTATTTGATAAGCATCTAATTAGTTTTGATCACCAAGGAAAAATTCTTCTCTCTGATTCTATTGCACCTGACGCTTATAATAAAATTGGCGTAACAGGAAAAGAGAAAATTCAAAAACTAAGTAGTTATAATTTTGAGTATTTGGATTTACATAGAGAATTGCTGATATGATAGTTTAATAAGTTAATATTCTAAATCTTTTTTCTCCGCAGAGTCCTGGTTCTGAGGGTTATCTGAGGGGAACTCACATCTTTCTAAGGAACACTTTTCGGAGAATTAAAAAACCCATCCGTCTTCACTACCCCGCAAATCTTTTTACTATTTGCCAAATGTTACGGTGCCGTCTATTTCCCGTTTATTTATATTAGAGAAGATACACATGTATTTTACCTTAATTTATTTGCTATTAGGTATACTTAATAATTCATCTTTCAGGTGATTTCACGGTATTTTGATATTAACTTGATTTTTTCACTAAAAATATTAGTTTTGTAGTATGTTCAGAACCCAAACGAACAAAAAAATCGGGAACCTGCTTAACTATCTAGCCACCCGAATTCCCAACCTTAGTCTAACAAAAACGCTCAAGTTATTATACTTGATTGATGAAACAGCATATAGCCGTACAGGCGTTTCTATAACCTGGTTTGATTACAAGGTTTGGAAAAACGGTCCTGTAGCGGAAGAACTATATAACGAGTTGAAATACGACCAATCTATTATTCAAAACGGTGAAAAAATTAATCTCGAACCGTATATTGAAACGCAAAAAAAAGAAAAAGGAGAACAAACCTTTGTAGATATTTTACCAAAGGGGAGATTTGATTTATCTTCTTTTTCTTCTTTCGAAACAGAATTGATTGATAATATCATTGACCGCTTTGGTACTTATACCGCCGGCCAGCTAATTGAGCTTTTACATGAGGAAGATACATTATGGCATAAATCTGTAAAAAACAATAACCTCTCTCTTAACTTTAAAGTATACGGCAGCAAAAGCAATCATACCATCGATTTTTCTGAGTTGATCAAAGAAGACCCTATTAAGCAAATGGCCGCTCAGTCTGCATTTGAAAGTATGCAGTTGCAGGAAGACCTCGAAAACCTGTAAGGCCAATGGAATGGAAATCAGGATTAATTCTGCGCATTAAAGACTATAAATTTGAAGATGATCAGTCTGTTCGTGATAAATATGCTATCGTATTATATGCCGATAAAGACCAAGCCTACATTATTCACTCGCTAACAACCAGTCAAAACAATAAGGGTTTGCCAGCTATGCAGTATGGCTGTTCTGTACATCATTTTATTCCTTATTATTTTATTCCTCAAGGACAAGTTATTGGAGACAATAATTTTAGTTTTGAAAGAGATACATTCATTTTTTTTAGAAACAACGTAAGAAAAGAATCCACTATTAAATTTGAAAGTGCGGCAAAAAAAATTTTTGGACTTGCTATATTAGGCGTGTTATCCAACGATGAACTAAAGCGTATTATTAAATGTGCGATGAAGTCAAAGTTCATTCCTGCAGAAGTTGAGAAAGAGCTAAGTGTTTTCAAGGCTAGCTTGTAAATAATGGTTTCAACATTACCTTAAAATAAAAAACCCCAACATTTCTGTTGAGGTTCTAGTGGTGTGGGCCGGGATCGAACACAACCACTTAATTACTTGATAATCAATAATATACACTTATAAAAAAGAACCCGTGTCATTGCTTTGTCGTTTAGTGAAGGTAAATAAAGGGTTTTTAAGGGCAAAATTTATTTATTTTTTTGATGATAAAAATTCAAACTTTTTAATGCAAAAAAGGGGTGCTAAATATGTAACATTTCTTGAAAATACACAACCTCGTTCACTGGTATTTTCGATTCATAATCTATTTCCATTTCAAGTAGAGTTTAATCTCTCATTATTTGATAGAATATGCGATTTTTTCTAAATTAATTTATGGGACCTTTATACTACAAATATTTTTATGGACACAACCATTGGTATTACTTGGAATTACTACGTTGATAAGGACGCAACACCCTCATCAAATGTGATCCGGCTATTAAACACACTTTCATTTAAATCATTGGAGTTTATAACAGAAGATTCCTTTACCCGGGACTCAGACCTTTACCATCTTCCCTACATAGTAAATAGTGTATCTATGATTGGAGATGTTCCGCATGTTAAAATGCGCTTACATGAATCAATTGAGGCTTTAAAAACAGAACTGGAGATTTATATTAACAGTGAAGAGTCTTTTGACGATAAAGTGTATGAACTCTCAATTGCCAAATTGTATATTAAAGAGTTTTTTCTAAAGAACAGTCTGCATGATCCAGTGTTACTCGATATAAACTTTACCTTCAATCTTATTAACTTCAATTTAAAGGACATCATAACTGTTAGATACGATGAATGTCAGATCTCTACCAAAGCCTCCAAAGAAATTCATGCTCATCAGCATCTCCGTCACTCATATATAAAGCATTTAGAGGCTTTTATTGATGTTTTTAAGGAGAAGCTACATTTATCAGTTTTAAATAATAAACGAGAAAAGGTTCCAGCAAACACGGAAAGGGAATTTGAATTATTAGAGGTATGGATTGCCTTAAAAGAGTCCGGATTTATGGATCATTTAAAAGACAAAAATGCTATCTCGGAGCACCGAAAAGAGTTTTTTGAATTATTCCAACTTACTGATATCAATTATTCTTCTAAGAACAGAGTAATAAAAGAGAGGAAACCCTCTTCCGCCAGATTTTTACCGGAGCTAGTTACACTTTTAAATAAATACCATAAGAAAAAAGAATGATATCCGCTAAGATTTATCTGAAAGCCTCCTACATATTGAAAATGTAGGAGGCTTTTTGCTTTAAAGCAGGTTGATAAACAGGTTCAGCAGAAATTTGCTCTTATTATTAAACTCTTAAAACAAAAGTCATGAGCAGTTATTTAGAAAGGTGGCCTGAACTCAAAGATTTCCTAACAGACATTGATGAGAAAATTTATAAGTCAAACAGGCCCACACAAGAAGTTATCCTCGATGAAGTTGATCTTTGCCGCATCTTAAAAATTTCAAAACGGCTTTCTGCTAAGCTACGGGCCGAGAGGCTCATTACGTACCACAAAAGCGGCGGCAAACTTTATTATCGACTTTCAGATGTTATTACCTATGCAACACAAAATAAGGTTACATCTATTTATGATTCCCGAAAAATATAAGAGAGAAGACACCAGCACAACTAAATAATATGATTTTAAGATGAGACGAAGTTTGCAAATTTTGAAATTTAGTAGATCGGCCTTAAAAAAGATTAGCAACGCGGAAGAGCTACCCGACCAACGCTACAGAAGGGATTTCATTTACAAGCTTACAGATGTTCTAGGATACATTAATAAACACAAATGATTCATCCATTAAAAGATTTTTTCAATTCCTAATCCTTAAAACCAATCGAACGTGCTTGACTTTATTGCCAAGTACGAGATAAAGTCTATTGATACTTCTGTTCGCATTTTTAAATCAAAACAATAAAATATGATACCTCTAAGAGAATGTCCCAATGGGCGCCACAAATTCGAGCCATCAAGGGTAAACCAAATATTTTGCAGTATCCGCTGCAGAAATGCTTGGAATAATAATGCCTATAAAAAAGAATTGGCAGACTATAAAAAGATAATGGATCGTCTCCGGTTTGCAGATAAGAATTTCGATGCTTTATTTAAGAAACAGGGTACTTACATTTTGCAGGATCATTTTAGGGATCATAAGGTTTCATTTGATAGTGCTAGACAACTACACTATGATAGTAAAAATCTCATTGTGAAAGCAATCTATGTTCGATACCAATTAACCCTTATTGAGGAAAAAATATATAAAATAGAAAAAATATGATACAAGTTTTGGGCAGCAACAAAATGCTATTTACCAGTGAAGCCGCAGCTATTTCATTTCTAATTTCTGAGAAAGATGCTTCCTTTCCTACTATTAATCAAGCTCCAGCGATTAAAACAACCAGGGTAGGTATAACCGGAGCGGAGATACTTTTAATTGGAGGGGGAATTATTCTAACAGGGATTCTTATTTACTATACAATATGGTATATTGAAGAAGAAAAAAATAAAAAGAGTATTAAAAATTAATGCAGTAACTCATCTCAGGTTTATAATTTTCCAGATTACGGTACATTCTTAAGCAGGTCATCATGCCTTGGCTCTGTACTCAATAAGGGGAAACCGGCCAGCATACCTATACTTCAGTCTGTATTTTAAATTTTTGAATAATTAATTATTTAAAAATCCACCTCTAACAATTGTCCATTTTCCTTTAACCATTGCTTAGCTTTTAAATAATTAGGTACTTGTATTGAAAGTATGTTCCAAAAACGAGGTGTATGATTATTTTCCATTAAATGGACTAATTCATGAGCAACCAAATACTCTAAAACATACATTGGTGCTTTGATTATTCGCCAATTGAAAATTATATTGTTTGCTGGAGTGCAAGAACCCCAACGATATTTCATTTCAGAGGTTTTAAATTCATTGTAAACAACCCCTAAGTTCTTTGCAAAATTGGAAGCCAAAGGTTCAATTAGCTTTAATGCCTGATTCAAATACCACTTTTTGAATAACGCGTTTGCATTGGGTTGGTTAGCTCTTGAAATTCTAAATCTTTGCTCAAACTCAATTCCTTCAATTGCTTCATCAACCACCAATAACTGATAGTTTTTACCTAAGTACAACAAAGTCTCACCTGAAATAAATTCTTTGGTTTGCGTATCAACTGGGTACTTCTGTGTATGATTAATTTTTTCTTTTAACCATTGTTTCTTTGATTGCAATACTTCTTCAATTTTTTGTGCAGATGTATTCTCTGGGGCACGGACAATAATTTTCCTGTCACGTTCAACAGTGATGTTAAGCGTTTTGCGTTTACTATATTTTATTTCATATTCAAACTGCATTAGTCCGTAACGATTTTAAAATGATTAGTTTTTGCTAACTCCATTATTCTTGAAATCAACTCGTTTCTTTTAATTACAATGTTTGGCAATTTGTTGAAGTCGGGTGATAATAACATCTTCTGCAACTCTGCTTTTAGTTTTAGCTGTGCCGGTGTGCTATCCCAAAAGCCTGTCAATTTTATTTCGGTGGAAACTAAATTGAAAATATGTTGGGTTAGGTTTACATTTTGAGCAATTTCTTCATCGGTTAATTTTCTATTGTCAAATAGGTATTCCTTAAATGAATTGAAGAAAGGCATATGCTTTTTGCGGTCTAAACCGTAGGTTTCTTCCTTTTCCCTGTTCTTAATTTTCTCCCTTAGTTTTTCTAACTCTTCATAAATGGCTTTCCAGTTGCCTTTGAAGTTTTCTAAAATCTCCTCTAAGGTTTTGGCAAATGAGGCAAACAATGCAGGATCTTCATCCAAATTAATATCAATGTAATGGCGAATGGCGTGTTCAACTTCTGCTGCTTTTGTTTTTTCTCTTTTCTTGGTATTTACTCCCTTTTGGAAATCTTCCGCAATAATTGATATTGGTGCAACTGTTTGTTCTAAGCCTCTACTCTTTAAAAATTCATCTGCAATACTTCTTAATTTTGGTGGAATACCTTTCATACTGAAACGACCATCCCTAAAGTGTTTGAGTGCTAATTCGTTGATTTCAGTAAATGTTTTCCAGTCATTAAAAAAGTCTAATGCTTCCTTTCGTGGCAAAACATCGTTGAAACAAGTGGTTAGTTTTTTATAAAGTTTTATATACTCAAATCGTATATCCTCATCATAGAACACATCAAAGAAAGCATCGCTATCTGACAAGTCTTCCAAACCTTGTTGCTTTAAATATTCCCAAATGTCTTTATGTGCTTTTATAAGTTCGTTTAGTTCCGCTTCATCGTTTGAAATGCAACCTAAAATTTCCTGCAATTCTTTTTCTGTATAAGTATCTAAGGCTCTTTTTAAATGATGCCCTACACCTACATAATCAACAATGAAACCTTTGTTTTTTCCTTCTGGACCAATACGGTTTACCCTTGCTATGGTTTGTAATAAATTGTGTTCTATAATAACCCTGTCTAAATACATTACTTGTTCAATAGGTGCATCAAAACCAGTAAGCAACATATTGTTTACTATAATGATACCTACATTGCCATTGAGGGCTGTATCTTCTTCATCTGTTTTGTCAAATGGAAGTTTGAAACGCTTAATACTCTTTTTGTGATAATCGCCATTTGTAAAAGCCTTGATATGCAAAGCATCGTTATGACTGCCCGAAATAACTACTGCAACCTCCAATTGCTTTAACATTTCAATATTAACTTTCATTGGATTATTGATATCCATTTCAGCAATTTTTTGTTTTAATGCATCCTCAATGGCGACTTTATACCTTACTGCTGCTTCACGACTATTGGCAACTATTTGAGCTTTAAAACCACCTGTAAAGATTTGCTCTACATAGTGTGTTACCATATTTTTTGCCTTATCTCTTATGGTTTCAATTGCTTCTAAATAAGCATCCCGACTGCCAAAGCCTAAAATCTGTAAGCGTTCCGTAAGTTGAAAATCTTTAAAAACATCTTCAAACTTTTTATCCATTCCTTTCTTATCAGGAATTTCAGCATTGTGTGTAAAGCCTTCATATACTATTTCTAAAGTAACACCATCATCAATTGCCTGACGCATTGTGTATTTATCAATGTAGTCTTTGTATTTCTTTTCTGTTTTGCCTGTTGGTGTACCTGTGAAGCCTATTGAAGTTGCATTGGGTAATGCCTTATCTAAATTGGCTGCAAGCAAAGAGTATTGAGATCGATGGGCTTCATCGGTCATTACTAAAATGTTGGTATTGGGGTTTAGTTCAGGGAAAATTTGCAAGCCTTCCAAATCTCCATTTTCTTGAAACTTATGGATCATTGCCATTACCATATCTGAATTATCATTGCTTAATAATTCTTTTAAACTCTTACCATCTGGTGTGGCTTTCGGATTAATGAAATTTGCATTTTTTATAGTGAACCCTATGCTGTGACCTGTTTCTGATAGTTGTTCCTCAAGTTGTGTGCGGTCGGTAATAAATACAATTTTCCAAGACTGCAAAGCCGACTTTAATCGCATTTCACGAACCATAAACATCATTGTTAATGACTTGCCCGAACCTTGTGTATGCCAAATAATACCTCCACGTTCTAAAGAATTATTACCTTCAATTAATCGCTTGGTGGCTATCTTAACTGCTCTAAATTGTTGGTATCTGCCAACTACTTTTATTTTTTTGCCTTTATCGTCTATTTGAAAAACTGTGAATACCTGAATAATGTCTAAAAGGTTTCTTAAATCTAACATACCAGCAACCATTCGTTGCTGATCGTTGGGACTACTTGCACCGTGTTCTAAATCGTTTAATGATTTTGGATAGGGATCTGTCCAACGATAAAAGTGCTTTTCTATTCCAGTTGTTATTGTGCCAAACTTAGCTTCGGTTCGGCAGGTCGTAATAATAAACTGATTGTAAAAGAATAGTTCTTTATTTCCTTCGCCTGTATCGCCTCTTTGTTCACTATACCGCATTAACTGGTCAATGGCTTCGGCAATTGGTTCTTTTACCTTTGATGATTTGGCTTCTACTACAACAATTGGTAAACCGTTTACAAACAATACTAAGTCGGGAATAATATGGTGGTCTGTACCTGTTACTTTAACCTTGAATTGCGATATGGCTGTAAAAACATTGTTCTCTAAGTTTTCAAAATCAATGAAACGAACTGTTGGGCTGTATTCTCCTGTTTGCTCATTGGAGGAAACTGTTGTATTTTCTAACAAGTAGGTTAATACCTGCTGATTGTTTTCTATTAAGCTATTTTTTTGAAAGGTGGTTATTTTCCGTACCACTTCATCTAATTGTCCTTCGGTTAAAAATGGATTAATGGTAATGAGTGCATTGCGCAGTTTGGGAAGCAATACTGGTTCTGAAAACGAGGTGCGATAACTCTGTTCAGGGGTTTGTTGCATTTCCAGCTCTAATACTTGGTTCTTGCCTGTGTTCCAACCTAAGCCTTTTAATTGTTCAATAAAAGGTTTTTCAACATGGCTGTATTCATCCAGTTTAAGAGATGAAGCGATATTTCCCCTGTATTTGTTATCGTTACTTAATATCATATTAACACTTTAACTTTTTAATTGAATGTCAATTGCAGTATTATTTGCCTTTATAAAATATTTTTTGTTGTCTATATCGTTTATTTGTCCAAAAATATTGACCGTGTCGTGTCCAGTAATGTAACTATTGTCATAAATAGAAGAAGTATTATTGAAAATAATTTTTTCTAAATCAGAAGCTTTATGAATAAATAGATTCCCAAAATTTGAATGATATGTATTCTTTATTTTATTGATAAATGGGTTTTCAGGAATTGAAGTAAACGGATGTAATATTATTAGATAGTCTTTGGCACGACTAATGGCTACATTGTAGATATACTCTTTAGAAAGTAAACATTTAGTGTTACCTGTATATTTATAATTATTAGGATTCGAGATAAAAAATATAATATCACATTCATCACCTTGAAACCCGTGAACAGTATCTGCATAAATTTTTAGTTTATCAGAAATACCAAAAGAGGTAATTAGCTTGTTCATCATAACTGCTTGAGCTTTGTATGGAGCAATTAACCCAATTGTCCAATTATCCCCATCCGTAAGAGTAGCATCAAAATATTTAATTATTTCACAAACTAGGATTGCACTGTAAATATGATAGGAGCTATAAAATAATTGCCTGATTTTGTAAATTGAATCTTCATTATTCAATGGAATATCAATAAACATCACATTATTACTTAATAATTTTTGAAAAGTAGCTGGCAATGGCTTGGGTTTACTTTTAACTATTTCTCTTTGATGTTTTAATAACTTGCCATAAGAAAATTCACTAAATAGTTGGCCTATCTTTTTAATACTTCGATACTGTACCTTTAAGTTCTCAATTGTATCATTAGCCCTTAGCAACTGTTCGTTTTCATTGAAGCTCTTAATATTCATCATTGAATAAATATTCTCATCTTGAATATCTAACTCCTCTAATTCTTTATCGTTTACATCAATTACTGGTGGGATTTGTTTTGGGTCACCCGCAATGATAAATTTAACATTTGGACTAAATTTTGAAATTGAAAGAATTGAAAAGACTATATAAGGGAGATTAATCATTGAAGCTTCATCAAATACTACATAATCCCAGTGATTTTCAAGTTTAAAGAGTTTTATTTCCGTATCATCATTCGTGTCAAATGCTTTGGTGTATGGTATCCTATGTATTGTCATTGCAAGTACATTAGCCATGTTTAACAAATCATTACTTACGGAATCCTGATAAATGTCTAACGCTAATGATTCTATTTCGGGATCAGTAGGTTTACCAATTCGAAAAACAGACAGGTAATAATTATCCTCTTTAAGTTTATCAATTTTAGAAGCTATGATATCATTTTCTGAGTTGGATTGTATTAAAAGTTTTTTACACAAAACATCAGCTGCCTTATTTGTTGGTGTTAAGAATAAATATCTAGTATTAGGATTTTGGGCTACATCATCTAATATTTTACAACATAAAGTAGTTGTTTTCCCTGTACCTGGTGGACCATAGATAAAATGTAGCTTTGGTAAAACAGAACTTATATCTTCCCATGTGTCAATATAATTGTGATTAGAAAATGCATTTTTAAGCTCTTTCAACAAATCCATCCGAGGAGTAAATTTGATTTCAATTTGAAAAATTGATTCAAAGTTTGAAGTCACTTCTTTGCTAATACCATTTGGGCAGAAAATTAATAAATCTTGTCCTTGTTTTTGAGCACCTTCAACTATAATTGGAATGTATTTATTATTCTTCAATAAAAATATTAAATCGAAATCACTAACTTCTTCAATAGTATCACTGATATACGAACTTGCACCACAAAGCAAAAAATATTTATTGGAAAGCAAATTATTAACAACTTGCCTTTTAATAGTATGAAAGCGAATTGTTTTTTGCTTATAATTATCTGTTGAATTTTTTGAGAAAGTTAGGAGATATTCTAAATATGAAATGAACCAAGTGTATGAATACTTTGTATTATCTTTTATATTGCTTATTAAATCTTGCCTTTCCTGTTTTAAGTTTTCTTCTCTAAAGGCTTCCTGTAATGCTTGCAAGTGTTCGCTACTAACATCGTCTTTGCTTGCAGAATTATAGGCATTGTAGATACTTGCCAACATTGAATCTCTTTTGGTAATAAGCTCTTCAATTTCTTGAATGTATTCATTTTCACTTTCTATAAATGCATTTAATAACCCATCTAAATGAATTGTTTTTAAATAATGGATATTCAAACGCTCCTCACTATCAAAGTACAGATAGTACTGACCTTCACATATTACACCTATGTATTGCTTTTCTCCTTCGTATACTTCGTAAATATTGAATTTTAATTCATTCTCTTTTCGAAGAATTATATTGTGTTGCTTACTCCAATTATGATAAAATGGTTCATCATGCAATTCAGAATTTAATGATATTTCAAACTCTTTTTCAAAAATCAATTCACTAGATATTGCTTTAATTTTTTCATTTAGAAGTAGTGTTTCTTTAACTATATAATAATCTGAATAAATTAAATTTAGATTATTTGCTTTATCATTTTTTAATTTGGAATGAACTGTGTCATCAATTCTACACAAAGAAAATTCATCTCGCTTTACTAACTTAAAAGAATCAGTATTACTATATACAAGTAATGGACTATCAATATTATTTTCAATTAGGTGATTAATGATTTTCTCGATTTCCGGTATTTGAGAGAAATGTTGAATCCCCGAATAAATAAATGGCAGAGTATTTAAGCTTGTAAAATCGCCAGCTAACCCATTTAATGTATTTAACAGAAGTGTATCACTGAATTTTAGTATATCTATTTCAGTTAGATAGCTACTCTTTTCTGCTAAAAGGAATAATCTAACCAATTCTATATAACTGTCATCTACGTTAACTCCAATTGCTTTTAAAAACGTTTGCTTCGACTTATCTTTTTGACACCAATTTGTAAGTTCCACTGGCAACACTTCATCCCCTGTATGTATGCCACCTAAAATATACTGAGCAGGATTTAAGCCTAAAAAGGGTTCCCATTCTTCATTCCTCTTATATTCTCTTATAGTGCTTGGAAGGTTTTTCCAGCCTTTATATAAATACTCTAATTTATCATCTATAAGGCCCCCTAAGTTAAAAAGCACAGATGGACTTAGTCCTTTAACAAATAGATATTTAGAAGCAATAATATCATCTTCATTTTCTCCATAATTGAAAACTTCTAAGTCTGAAAGTTGGAATATCTCTTGGATATTTTTGTAGTTTTCATTAATTAAATACGAAAGGGATATGTTTTTTAAGTTTTCATCTGAATATATAATCAGTGAGCCTTTTATAAAATACCATTCAGAGTCTTGAGAAAGCAAACTATATTCTGTTATACTTTCTTTCACAAATTTGCCAGATAGTAAAAGAAAAGCTAATTGATGGCTATTTTCTATTTGCTTATCAGTCAACCTCTCGATGAATTTATTTTTTAACTCCTCCGATAAGCCAACTTTTGATATTTTAAATAAATTATTGGCCTTTATCGGATTAATTAAATTTCTATTTAATGCCGCATCATGAAATCCTTGAATGAGCTTGATAGTATTAGCATTTTCTAAGTTTAATATTTGCGATTGTGAAAGATTTATTGTTTTGTCACCTGTTTTTACCTCTATTGTATCTTGAGCACTATCTATTGTGCTAATAATTATTTCATTGTCATTTTCATAGACAAGTATTTTATTTTGAATTGTTGAAAATTCATCTGAAGTCAAAGTATCATTTACTACATCATTTAATAACTTTAAATAGAGTTCGTTTTGACTTTCTTCCACCCAAGATGCATCTAATCTTAAATAGGTTAATTTGCTTAGTAGGGATTTCTTATCATCATACCTTTCGTTTAAAACAATTTCAATTAAATCTAACTCTTGCTCAATAGATTCTTCACTAAATGATTCTATTAAATGAACTACCAATGACGAATCGACTAATTTTAGTTTATTTAATTGAACATTTAATCCATCTGGAAGTAAAACAAACTGATTGGGGTAGTGCTTTGAGATATAAGTTATTATACTTTGCTTTGAAGTATTAAATTGCTTTAAGCCTGACGAGCTATCAATTGTATATATGTTGTCATTGAAAACAATACAATTAGTTTCAAAAAAATCTAAATTACAATTTGAAGAAAATAGTATAATATCATTTAGTTCATCGATTGATACTTCTGTATTTTCAATAGCAGGATTAATGTTGTTGCTTGAGTAAGACAACGGCATTTCATCTAAATAGTTTAAAAGATATTTATCAGGAACATAAAGCTCAAAAAACTTTAAACAAATTTGTTGCACTCTTATGAAATCCTTATCTGACAATGAGGTTAATGATTTATTGAAAAATATATCCTCTGATTTTAGTACTTCTGATTTGTAAACTATTAAATCTTGATTGGATAATAAATGTTGTTGCTTAACAACCCAGCTACTTTCATTGAATAAGTTGGCTATTTCGGGAAAAACCTCTTTTACTTTACTGCTGTTTCTCGATATAAAATTTAATGTATCTGCCCAAAATGGGTATACGATATTTTGATAAACCTCTTTCCTGTTATCCAATAAAAATGTTTTAAGCTGATCGTCCGCCTCTTTAGAAGATATACTGAAAACATTTAACCAACTATTGGTTTGCGAAGCTAATAGTGACTTAAAAGCCACAGGATTGCCTAAATTGTTATTAAACAATTTAAGTTCTTTTATTCTTTCAGTTACGCTTTCAGAATTTAATGTTCTAAAAGCATTGAAAATCTTTAGTTTTTCTGTTTTTGAAAGTTTTGACAGATTTTCATCCTTTACACAAAGACTAAATAATTGCGTAAGTTCAGTATATCCTTTATGTTTTGAAGCCTGTAATAAATATGTTCTGAATATTTCTACGAATTTATATTCGTTCAAATCAATTAAGGTAGTAATTAAACCAGCTTTGATTAAAATATCATTTACTTCACCAAGTGTATTATGTAGTAAAAAATAACCCTCCTTTTCCTTTTCCAAAAATTCAGACAATGAAAGTATATCACCGTTTGAAAATTTGAAGAGTTGTAGTTTTAAAAGCTGGGGTTTAATTTGGTTTACCAACGATACATTACCTTCAAAAGAAGACAATTCCTGTAAGACTAATTTAATCTTTTCATCTTCTTTATTGAGCCAATTATTAATATGGGTGTCAATTCCTTCATTTTTTAATAGGTCAAAAATTGTATATTCTTCTATTTCAAGTTTCTCTACTGCCTTCGTTAAAATTGCTTCATTTTCTATGTTCCAATAAAACCAATTTACATTAGGTAAGCCCCAGGTGCTTGTGTCAATTCCAATGTTAGTTTTTTTAATAAAAACTTTACTACTGTCAGGTTCAATTGAATAATCTTTGTTTTGTATTGAAATACTTACTGGAATGTACTTTTCTAATAGTTTATTAATTGGATTTATAAAAGGAGGCTCTATCCAAAGTCTATCTTGATTTGTACTCTTCCCTGATGTTAAAAGTGCTGCATAGAAATGAAGAAATAAAGATTTTTCGGATTGGTTTTGTGATCCTGCCAACGCTTCAAGTTTTTCCTCAATTTTGGTTACAATTACTTTTAATAGGCGTTCATTAATGCCCTCTTCTTTATTATTTCCCTTGTGTAAAAATGTTCTTGAACTTCCCTTATAAAAAGCATTGGAATGAAGTATGTAATTAAAGTTGTGTACTTCTTCTGACAAAGGGAAGTATAGATAAAAGTTTGGCGCTCCTTTAAAAAACTCTCCTATTTCGTGATGCTTTCTAAACCCAAAAAGGGCTTCAATATTTGCTTCTTCAGTTATTCTTCTTTTTTGTTCAATGGTTAGTTCTTCAAAACTATCAACACCAAAACGAATATGAGCATAGGTATCTTTTTCATCTTCTTTATTTACACTTAGCTTTATGTATTCTAAATCAGGATAGGTAATTGGTTCGTCATTATTTAGCTGCACCGTTTGTAGCAACTTAGATTCTTTCTCTTCATCAGGAGCCGTTTCTTTTAAAATAGCAATAGCAAATTTTACACCCTCTTTTAAATTTACTTCTGCCAGTTCCTCCTCTTTTCCTGAACCCAATTTTATAAAAAATAAAGCCCCTTCGTTGTAGGTATCTTTATTCAATATTTTTTGATTGTTTTTAACCCATCGGCACAGTACTTCGTATTCTGCTTGGCCAAATGGATTAACAGTTGCCTGTAATCCGTTTGCCATTTTGGGTAATTCTTCAACAGAATCGTTTTGAGGTAAACAAGGAAAGCATGTAATTAATATTTTGAAAAGCCAGGGATAATCGTCTTTTACTTCGTAATTGCCGTTTTCTTTTGGTTGATATTGTAGTGTTTGTGGTTCAATATTTTCGGACTTTGCTAAATGCTCTATTTCATAATTTTTCCAACTGAACAAAACAGGACCAGAGTTCTCGTTAATTAGCTCTTGTAAGCCATTATCCTTACCTACTAAACGGTGGGCTAATTTGAAGCCAATACCAAATTTACCTATGGTTTGACTGTCATTTGTTTTAGTTGAAGAGCCTACATTAAGTATGGAACGAACACTGTCTAAATTAAACATCTTACCATTGTTAGCAACCAATAAATAATGATTGCCATCAACTTCATCTTTCCCCCAAACCATTGAATAGTGAGTACTTCCTGCATCTACAGCGTTTTGTAAGAACTCATATACAGCTTGCCCGTCTTTAGCCATATCCAAAAAACTTTGTAAAAAGTTTTCTATACCGGCTTCAGCTTTTCCATATCCTTCTTTATCTCCGTGATAAATCTCAAACCAACCGAATTTTTTCTTTCCTGTTTCTTTTTCTACCAAAAAATTGCCAATAAAGTTTTCATCCCGAGTAGGTAAGTCTCGGATTTCATTTTTATAAAAACTACGATATTCTTGAATGTTCTTTATTTTCATCAGGCAACTATCTTTTAAATTTGGCTTTAATGATTTCATCTATCTCTTTTACAGAGATTGCACCTCGAACACTTCCATCTTCCATTTCAAAGGCTTTATCTTCGGTAACTATTAAAGTACCATTTGCACCGCCACTTTCGAGAATAGCGTTTTCTTTATACCATTGGTATTTTTCTTCCCAACGCTGTTTGTATTCATCGTCAAACAACATTCCGCAATGCTCCCAGTAATATATTTCGCCTGATTCTTCATTTTCAATGGTGAAATCGGGCAACTTTTCTACTTCCTTGATGGTTAGTTTCTTTTCGTACAAAGGATTTAGGTTGTTATCAATTAGGCGTTGATAAATCAATAATTCACTTTTTGAACGAAGCATTTTGCCATCGCTGGCTTGATGAATTAAATTTTTCTCTAAGTATTGTCCTTCAACTTCTACCAGTTCGGGTTTTACAAATAAATTGGTAATGCGTTTAAGTGCATCCGATTTTAAAGGTGATGCCAATGCTTTTATATCAAAAGCATTGCCTTGATACAAGAGTATTACTTTATCTTTTTGACGAGTAAGAGAAGTGTACAGCATTTCCCTTGACAACAGAAAGCAAGGGTTTGGAATAACTAAAAACACTTTTCCAAATTCACTGCCTTGTGCTTTATGCACTGTTAAGGCATAAGCCAATTCCAAAGGATTATTGTTTTCTTCGGCAAACTCCCAAGACTTGAAAGAATATTTAAACCCCTTTTGAGAAGTAAATTCAATTTCAGTGTTTTTTGGTTTACCCTTAAAAGTCATTTTAGCAGTTTTAAACTGCCCTATAACAACACCAATTTCTCCATTAGCTACATAGTTTAATGCATTAGTATCAGGCCATACATCCTTAGGGTTTCTTCTCGAATTAAAAAGATTAATCACTTTATCACCGTACACTATTTCTTCTAAGCCAATGGGTGATGGGATTTTGCCGTATCTATCTCTTGCATACTTTACCTTATCTTCTCTAAACAGTTTGTGTATTTTCCGATTGATAGCCCTTACACCAAATATTTTTTCACGAATTGGAGATAGTATTTGCCAAGCCTCTGCCTTGTTAGCAGCTTCTTTAAAATTAAAATATCTGCCATCACTTGAGCCAAGCGATTGGTTGAATGTTTGCACATCTTCAATAGAACTCATACCCAACTCGTCCACCAGTACCTTTTCAAATGTTTTGTCAAAGTCGGCTTCGTTTTCCCAACTTTCCATTCTTAGGTATTGCGAATTTGGTTTGGTTAATATTTGATTGATAATACTGTCTGCACCTGGTTCTAAAGTTTCGCCACTAAACCATTCAGCTAATTGCAAATCTTCCCGTTTTGAGCCTCCTTGTCTACGTTTGATGGTTAGCTCTGCATAACCTTTTTTTACTCTTGGAAATGCGGTTTCAATTCCCTCTGGCTTTAAGAAATTGATAATATCTACAAATGGTCTTCCTGCTCCAATGGGTGGTAACTGTCTGTGGTCGCCTACTAAAATAAAACGCTTTACACCTTTTAAACAGTCCATAGTAGTAGCCAACATTTCTTCGGTTAGCATTGAGGCTTCATCTAAGATTACTGTTTCGTATTGCCCTTCACAATATCTATCTGAAAAAACATATTGCTGTATATCTCCATTGTACCTATCAAAACCTGATAGGAATTGAGCCAATGTTTTAGCGGTAACTTGCAGGTTCCTTGCCACCTCTTCCATTCTTACCCTTGCCTTTCCTGTAGGTGCTAAAAGTAAAACTCCATTATTTTCAACTTCTTTTTGACCTGCTAAAATGGTAAGCAATGTAGTTTTACCTGTACCTGCTGGTCCAATTAAAACCGAAAAACGAGCTTCAGCAATTTCATTTAATGCAGTAGCTTTTTCTTTTCTTGCATTTAATTCTTGTGCATCAGGTTCGCCTTTGGTAAATGGCTTTAATGCTTCATCTAATAATTTTTGCCAATTGGCTGTAAGTGGTAAACGCTTGCCATTTATTCTATCACTTATTTTCTGACTTATGATATTTCTTGTTTCAGAAAATCGTTGCAATTGATAGGCTCTTTCGCCATCTTTCATTTCTTCTAAAACAATACTGCCTGTAAAACATTCTTCTGCCAGTTCATAATAATCGCTGTTAATGGCACATGTGGGAGATAGAGAAAGTTCCCTGATTTGTTTTATAATTTCTTTTCGAGGCAATAAGGTATGACCTTGCAAGGCTGCATATTCTAATTGCTGAATAGTAATTGCCCTGATACGATGTATTTCAAAAGGATCATCATAAACCAATTGGTCGGGTAATAAATTATCCAATGGGTTTTTAAGATATAAACCTAAATCAATGGTGCTAAGGGCAACAGGGGTAGTGGTGAAGCGTAAATCCTCATAAATCAAATAAGTGTTTGATAGGTATTCTTCGTCTTTGCGAATAATACCCAATGCCTCTCTTTCTTCTGCTACAAAAAGAAAAGTTGCCTGTTCAATACTTAAGTCGAAGCGGCTTAATAAGTGTAGAAATTTTATTCGTGTTGGTGTTGATTTTTCTTTTAGGCGTTTGTATAATTTATTTGAATTGAAAGGTATTAATGCAGCTACAGCATCTGATAAAATACCTTTAGGATTATCTAATGCCTTTTCAAAAAGCAACCACGGATTATCTTTATCCTCTTTTAGTTGATTGATAATTTCAGCAGCTACAAAATGACCTTTTTCAATTCCAAATGCACAAAGGGCTGCACCCATACCCGGATATGCACCTCTTAGTTTTTCAAGTTGTGCAATTTCATTGTGTATCCATTGTATGCTTGTTTGATGATTTTCCCCAATGCCTAAATCTTCTGCTTTTTCTAATGATTTAATACAGTCTAATAATACCCTGATGGCACTATCGTTACTTACATGTTCTGTGCCATACGAAAACTCAAAGCGTTTATCGTTGGGAACTATTACAGCTAATTCGGCTACATCAAAACTTGGTGTTTCTTGTTGGTATTCTATGGCAGAATGATACGGTAGTAAAAAGCCATTTTTACCATCTTTGCGAATGGAGTGTAAAATCATATGCTCCCAATAGGCTGCACCAAAACGGTTGTTGCTGCCTTCGTAGGCCTCCGAAGCAATTATTTTATTGATTTTACCTACACCTGCCAATACTCTGCCTGAAGCCTCTACAAATGGCACTTGTTTGGCATAAAAAAACACTAAAGAAGTTTCTTCTTGCAAATGCTCAAAAAAGCAATTGAGTAATGCTTTTTGATTGGTTATTTCTTGCACCCAATGGTCGCCTCCGTTACTTGCCCAGTCTAATTGTGGCTCTTTGGCATCATCATAGTTTAAATCGTAAAGTGCGGTTTTTTCTTTTGCATTTTCTTTTAGCATCCAATGGTAAGGCACTGCTGCTGCTCCAAACGCAGGAAACTGAACTCTTGTAGGTTTTAGATGACCGTGTGTGTTGGGTGAACTCAATGCATACGGATGTTTTAATGTTTTATCGATGCCGAAAGAAGCCATAAATGTGGCTCTTTCGCCAATACAAACTGGGTATTGCTCTTCGGTAAGATTGCTTAATAACTGACCTGCCAACGATTGTTCCTGTTCATCGTTACGGTTGAGGGCACAATTTTTTAAAATTAAACAAGCACCATTGGCTTTGGGATTGTTGCAAACAGAACCATTCCAGCCGTTATCGTGCCAGGGTACACGAACAGAAAGGTGTTTTAATATATATCGTGGATTGTGCTTCATAGTAATAAGAATTAAATTTATCGTTCAGCCATAAAATAATTGATGATTTTGTTATGATTAATCTCACATACACTCGCCTTTAAGTCATAATTAGCTGCAATTTCACTGAGTATATTTAAGAATACAAGTTCGTCTGTTTCACTTATTTTTTTTGTGAAGTATAAATCCATTAAAAAATCATAAATACCATATTCTGGTTTTTCTAAAAAATTATTGAGTGACATAATAAACTGGTCACCCTTAATTGAAAGAAAATCATTTGCAGCTTCAGAAATAGTTTCTCTAAAATTTTCACCCATCAAAAACTCACTATCCTTGCCTTCAAAAAACTGAAGAGATATATGTTGGCAGTTGTTAATCTTAGCTAAATGACTGTAATCTTTATCTTTTGGTTCATTATAAATAGAATGATTACAAAAAGGACACACTATTGTATGCATATCAAACCTCGAAATCAAAGCATCAACCTTCAAACTACTATTAATAGGTTTTGCAATATCAAAGTCACTACTTTTTAAAACAATTTGTGTTGCTAACTCTGCACCAAACTGAAATGCTATTAATAGTATTCTTTCTGTTAAATCATTTACTATATAACCTTCATCATCAAATTCTTTTTTATGACTTATTACAAAATCGTAAAGTGAGTTCGATATTTCTAGTAAAGCAATATGGTTAATATAGAGGGTTACACTTTGGGGAAAGTCAGGCTCTTCTAACGTAATTAAATCATCTTGACTATAATTTAAATTAACAGGGAAGTTGAAATGTGTTTTGATAGCGGTTTCAATTCCTTTATCGTAGAAATAAGCAAATGCCTTGTTCATCAATTCTTTCAGGTCCTTAAATTCAACTTCTAAATCTGAAAGATTGTTTTCAAAAAATTCAGAAATAAGTGGATATGCATCTGCTTCATCTATTTCAATATTTTGAAGTTTGTTTTGATTGAGAATAGAATATTTTTCTCCAATTTTTCGTGCTATTAATTCAATACTATCAAAAATATCTTTCTTCATAAATTTTAATTTTTAATTAAATAGACTTAATAGTTTGTTTTATTTTTTTTACAATGCTTTGGGATTGATGCAAACAGAACCATTCCAGCCGTTATCGTGCCAGGGAACACGAACAGAAAGGTGCTTTAATATGTATCGTGGATTATGCTTCATTGTTTTGATTTGATTTAACAATAACATCCTCTAAACCCCAAGTTTTCCAAACTTGACCAAAAAGACAGGGATTGGGGTCAGCTGCTTTTGCTCTTAACCAAGGACTATACCTACAGTTTTCATCTGTGTATTCTTCAACACCGTTTAACTTGGCCCTAAGGTTGCAGTAATCTATCATTTCACATTTATATGTATCGTGAGTTATACCCTTTTGATACATTTTATATATCTGGTCAAACACCCAAAAATATTCGGAACGGGTTTCGTAAGATATAGCAGTAGGTTGTATAAAAGTCATATCACCTTCATCATTCACAACAATTGGAGAGCCGAGTTTATGCAGTAGATTGACAAAGAATTTATTATTTACTTTACCATTGCTAAGTATTGAACCACCTCTAACAATATCAAGAATAAAAAATGGATTTGAAATTCTAAGGTCAACAGCACTTGTTATCTCATAATTAATCCATTCACGATTGTCTTTGAATAAAGGTGTGGTAAAATAATCACTCAATTGACCTATTGATGAAGCAGAAGTGCTAATTAATAGTTGTTGAACAGTTGAGTGTCCGTGATGATTAAAAGAAACATTTGAATAAACAAAATGATAAATAGATTCTGGAGATTGGGGAATAAAACTAACTCTTGCCATTTCACTTAAAGTATCAAAAACAAAAGCACCTGGATTAAAAAGCATCATACAAGAGTCACAAAGTGCAATGATGTTTTGTGCATTTTCGCTGAATCCGGGCAGCAAATAGTCGCACATTATCCTAATTGATTCATAAGGCATTTTTGCAGGTTTAGGTAAAACATCAGGATATAAAATCCTTTCAATTTCATATGCCATACTTTCACTTACACAATAAGCACCAATGGTGTACTTGTAACTCTTTCCTAGTTTATCACTAAAATCAATAACGACCTTTTCTACAGTTATTTGCCCTTTATTAGAAGTAACGGGCTCAATGCACTTGCAAATACTATTTATTAGATTTACATCATTTAATCTACTACCACCACCTAAGTAAATCCTCTTCAGGTGCCAGTTTGCTTTTACATCATTTTCTTCTATAGCTTCAGGCTCAAAGGGAACTTTTACTTCATTCAAATTATTTGAAAGGGTATTGGCATTTGTAAGTTTTATATAATCAACAATTGAAGCGATATTCATTAATCCACAAGTAGAAGAAATATCTTGCAAAAAGTGAATATACTCGTGTAAATAGGTTGCTTCAGTTTGTATTGAAACAGTTTCAAGTTTTTGCAAATCCTCTGTTGAATGGATATGCATTTTTAAAAATGCTGAATTATAGAACCCAAGTTTGCTGTTTAATTCTTCTCTCATAGTTTATAATTTATTCACTCTCACTTTCCCACTTAATAAATCTTGCATTAAACCAGTTTTTAAGGATTGGAGTTTGGATAGATTCGTCATTTCTGAAATAATCATTGAATTAACTGCTTCCCATTTTTCAACAATTCTATTTTGTTCTTCAATATTGGGATAAATAAATTTTAGACTTAAAACAATTTGCTTATTTAGTACTGGCATTGTACCTCCTGTTGCTAAATTTATAAGTTGAGAATTTATGGAATTATCTGTTAGGTACTCGGCAAAAAAATTAATATTGGTTTTTTTTGAATCCAAACTAAACTTTATTAAACGAGGGTTTATAATACCATCTTCAAAATTTTCAGGAATAATTAGGACGCTACCAATTGTCCCAACACAACTAAGTAAAACATCGTCTTTATTAACTTTAAAACCTATGAGGCTTTTATACTTTTTTTCGTCAATATAGTAATCACCAATAAAGGCATTATTTGCGATTACTTGCTCTTGTCCATAAATTTTAAATCCTTTTTCCACATAGTACTCTTTTTTTACACTAGACCCAAAAGGACCTGGCTTTATGGCATTATTATTATCCTTTGTGAATTTGGTAATATCTACACATTCCCATTCCTTTGGTATTCTACCTAATGGGCTATCTTTAAATTCGTGGGTTTGTTCCGTTCTTACGTTACCGTTTTCATCAATGCCTTTTGTGAGTAGGTCTTGCATTAAGCCTGTTTTTATACGGGTGTATTTGGCTATTAATGCTTCTGTATTTGTTATAGCTTGGTCTGTTTTAGAAAGAATGTCGGCAATGGATTGTTGTTCAGTAAATTCAGGAAGTAGAACTTCAATTTTACTATATTCTGAAATCCATCTTCTTTTATGGTCTCCCCCTGTTTCGGTAATTTTTATTGTTTGAATTTTTTCAAAAGCATATTTCAAATCAATTTCCTTTTCATCAACTGCTTTTAAAAACTTCATTGCAGAAGATTTCACCTTGAAAGAAAAATCTACAAACTTTGTATCGGTTGTAAAATCATCAAAAATTATAACAGGTGTTTCAGAATAAATATTATCGGTTTCATTCGTGTAACCTAAAATAAAAGATTTACCTGCTGTTAATACTGGCGTTCCTGACTTTGCATCGTAATTGGTAGATTTTACAATAAACCTATATGGCTGTGCATATCTTAAAACCTTGCCTAAAGCCACTTTTCTCCAACCTTCTGGAATTTGCATTTGATTTTCTACCGACATATTAATTCAAATATTTTAATTTGGTTAGAAAATCGGTTAGTTCGGCCATCGTTTGGTTACGGCTTAATTCTATGCTTTGTGCCGAAGTAAAGTATTTATCAAACAAGTTTTCGTAAGCACTTATCAGCGTTCGTTTTTCGGCATTTAAATAGCGTTGCAGTTGGTTGTTTATAATATCAAAATGTTTTTTCAATATCAACATTTGTGCTTGCTCGGTAGTAATAATACCGCCTATTTCCTCTAATAAACTATCCAACTTATTTAGCTTGGCTTGTATAATGCCTTTGTCTTTTATTAAAGCATTATAGCCTTTAGTTATTTCCTTAAACTGTTTTTGGGCTTCTATTACTTTTGATAGCTTGTGCAAGGTTTCGGCTTTGTTTTCTTTGTCTGCCTTCAATGCCTTTTCTAATGCGGTTGTTGATTTTTTTATTTGGTCAAAATCTGCACTATTTTTTAAATCCCCAATAAAATCAACAATTAGGTTTTCAATAGCTGCATCCAGTTTGTCAAGTTCAGTATTAGCAGTTAGCAATAGTTTTTTGCTTTCAGCTTTTTCATCATCCGTACCGTAGCGTTTAATGATGAGTTTTAGCTCCAGTTCAGCTTGTTTGGCTTTTAGTGTAGCCTTTAGTTCTTTAATTTCTTTTTCAGTGTCCAGTATTTTCTTTTCAGCTTCCTGATAGGGTTTAGCTTCTTCGGGCTTTTTCTTTTCATCTACCACATAAGCAATTTGTTTTTTTAGTTGCTCTTTTACTTTGGCAGTTGGTATGGTAGTTTCATCTTCTTCGGGTATTAATTCTAAAAGGTTTATTGCTTCTTCAATGGCTTCATCCAAAATGGTTTCTTTTTCGGATTGTGCTATTTCTAAAGTTTCTATCTCTATTTTTTCTTTTTGAAAAAATTCAGCTATTAAATAATCATCGGGTATTAAACCAGCATCCCAACCGTTTTGCATAATGGTTTTGAGGTCGTACTTAATATTATCCCACCAGTTTACAAAAACCCCTGCTACCTGAAACTTATCTAATACACCAATAGGCACAAACTTTTCTTTGATGGTATCTAATAACTCCTTACGCACTTTTGGTATTTTATCGCCTCCTAATGCTATATAGGCTATCATACCTTCCATTGCAACATTGGCTTGCATCGGCTCAACAATGGGGGCTAATTTTGAGAAATCTTCTTTAGCTATTTGCCACCAGTCGGCAAGGTTCAAGCCTAAATGCAATAGTGTTTCTTTTAC
>CALRUV010000002.1:0-44596 GCA_943371455.1 Chitinophaga pinensis
AGTGACCGGGTTTTATTGGCATTTCCTAGATCATCTCATTTTCTCTGCAAAACCTCCGCATCTCCGCACCGCTTCGGTAAAAACACCCGCTCCGATAATTTATTTAAGAATAAATTACAACCTTTCCCCACAATCTAACTCCTATACTCGACCAATTAATTGCAGCAGTCAACCACCATACTAGCGGGTGTTGTGAAAAAAGCTTGTACAGGCGATACAGATGCACAAGCATGGCTATACCAACAATACAGCAAAGCCATGTTTAACATTTGTATTCGCATGACAGGTAACCGCAACGATGCAGAAGATATTCTGCAGGATGCTTTTATACAGGCATTCAGGAAGTTGCACCAATTAAAGGAAGCGCAACTATTTGGAGGCTGGTTAAAAAAAATTGTAGTGAACGAATGTATCCGATACTCTAAAAAATCTTTTAACTGGGAAAGCTGGGAAGATGAACGTAACAACCAATTAATAAATGATGAAACGGAATGGTGGAAGACGGTCGATTTCAATATCATTCACCAGGAAATAAAAAGTTTACCCGATGGCTGCCGGCAGGTTTTCAATTTATTTGTGGTGGAAGATTTTAGTCACAAAGAAATTGCTGAACAACTAAATATTTCTGAATCAACCAGCAAAAGTCAGTACCACCGTGCCAGACAGTTATTAAAAGAGCGCATTAGCAAACAAATAGAAATACATGGATGAGTTAAAAAAATATATACAGCAACACAAAGAAGCCATGGACCTGGAAGAGCCCAGACCTGCTGTATGGAATGCTGTAAAGGATGAACTGGATGCAAAAAATGCAACGCAAAAACCAGGACTTGTAAAAATATTTACCAGATGGGCTGTTGCAGCATCTGTACTTTTCTTGGCCGGATTGGGTGTGCACTTTTTGCTGAAAGACCCTTTAGCCGAAAAAACTGTTTTGGTGAATGCACCAAAACAGATGGAACCTTCAACTAAGCAAGTACCGGTAACCGAATTGAAAAAAGAAGAGAAATCGGCAAAACAAACTATCGCCAGAGCAAATCCTAAAATAGAAATTCAAGAAATCAACCAAACGCATTCCCCTTATATCAGTATGGAAGAAAAGAAAATACTTTCAGAACTGGAAAGCAGTTTTACCCAGGTAATCAATTTGCAAAAAGATAAACTGAGCACCATGCCGATGTATGCTGAATCTCCAGATTATTTCAAGGATTTTAAAGCACAGATACGTCAATTGGAAAAAGATGAAAAAACATTAAAATCAGATATCATTAAACATGGCTTGAGTGATGTTTTATTAGATCAATTGATCAATCTCTACCATCAAAAATTATCCGTTTTAAAGCAATTGCAAATTGAAATGAATAAAACCAATAATCGCTATAAACAAAACCGTGTACCCATCGATACTTTTCAAACCTATTTCTTGAATCTGTAAACAACTTTTTATGCGCACATCCATTCAACTAACCTTTTCTTGGATTGTTTTCCTGTTATGTATTACCCATTTTAGTATTGCCCAACAAGGGAACAGTCCGACAAATTCCTTAGGTAATTTAACAAGGATCAACCCTGAAAAAAAGGGAAAAGAAGAAAACATGCTGTCGAGGGAGGTGAGTAAGGAAATAGCTGTTCCCAAAAATGGCGAGATCTTTATTGATTGTACTTCTCGCAATATTTTAATAAAAACATGGGATCAGCAAAAAGTAAAGATCACTACCACTGTTTTTTATGAGGGTGATCCGAAACTAACGGAAGAAGAATGGTTAGAAAAAGCAGGTCTCACTTTAAAAGTGGTGGGCAGTTCTGTAAAAATTAAATCAATCAATGCAGGCTTGTATGCAATCAATAATGTTTATGGAAATGCTACTGCTACTTTTGGCGTCTCAAGAAACGCTTTTGAAAGTGTAAGTTTTGGCGCCAATGGAAAAAAGGTGACCACTATTTTTTTACCCGCAGGAAGTAAAATTGATGTAGAAAGCAACTATTCTGATATTTCTATTCCAGCTAACCTGGGCGATGTAAATGTTGATATTACCAGCGGTAATATGGAAGCGGAAAAAATGGGCAAACTGATTCTTCGTTCCAAATATGCCAACATAACTACGGGCGATATTAAAAACGCCGAAATAGAAATGACCAATGGAAGATTTACCGGCGGCAGTATTGATGAACTCGATATGGATACCAAATATTCCAACATAGAAATAGCAGTAGCAGACAAAGTGATCATTCGCAGCATTAATGATGAATATGAAATAGAAGAAGTAGGCGAGATCAAGGGTAGAAAGAATTATGGCAATCTGCGTATTACCAAACTTTTCAAAAGCTTTGATCTGGAAGGCGCCAATGCTGATGTAAAAATCAGGGCTTTAGCACCAACCGTTAGTTTGATAAAAATGGATAACAAATATGCAGACATACGTATCCCGTTAAAAACGGTGAAAAATTATTCTGTTGATTTTTCGGGCACTTTCAGTTCCGTATATGGCAATTTTGAAAAAAAGATATTGGCAGCGAATGAAAAAAATGAACAGCCGGCTACTACTTCTTATGGAACTTTAAGTGGTGGAACTCTTCGCGGTGGCACTATCAATGGAACAGTGGTAGACCCAAATAATAAAGTGACTGCTTCTACTATAGAACCGGCTAACATAGAAGTAAACCCAGCTAATTCGGCTTCATCCAACAGCGTTTCTGGCAATCTTGTAAGTACAACAAAACCATCTATTACTTCAGCAGGTGGGTTAACCAATTTAACAGTGACTGGTTCTATAATGCCTGCATACAGATCAAATGAGCCATTTGGGCAATCTCTAGGTACCTTAAACAACTTGAATGCCCTTGGTAGCACCTATCGATATAACCAATTTTCTACAGTAAATGATAACCCTTCCAAATTCACCGCAACAGTAGGTGATGGAAAAGGCCTAAAGATTGACATGAAGTGTCTGAATTGCACCGTAGATTTTAAATAACCAATATTCACAATTCCCGGTTTTCTCATGTGTATGAACCGGACCTGCCCCGTTTCTACGGGGCATTTTCTATAACATTACCACGCGAAACCTTGCGCCCTTGCGTTAAAAAAAATACTTCCAACTACCATTTTTCATCCTCCGGTATCTCTCCCGCCTGCTTAAACATTTTTTTTGATTCTTCTTTTTGTAATTGCCTTTCAATCATCATGGCAGCAATAATTTTACCGGCATCTACGCTTTGTAATTCATCCAGCATTTTGCGCAGCTTGTTCTCATTGATGTCCATCCGGTATAAAAGATTGAGTAAACCATTGAAATCTTTCTCAATCATCTGGTTCACCCAAAGGGCAAGATCTTCGGGTGTGAGTTTATCCCAGGTTTGTAGTTCTTCCGGCATAATTAAAGGTACTACCATTCAACAATTGAATAAAATGTTAAAATTATCGTACTTTATGTAAAATATACTTTACATAATGGTTAAAGTGTTTTACATTTGAACAGTCAAACAAAACCAAATAAAATGAAAACACTTCTTTTGCTTCCTTATTCTTATAAAAGGGTTGGCTACATTTTGGCAATACCTTTTTTTGTATTGGGCATAGCTTGGCTGCTATGGAATTTTACTTTTTCTTGGCTCGAATACCACCCTGCTGAAAGGGGAGTCCTTTCATATCTTAACGGCAATTTTACGGATGAATTAGCGGCAATTGGACTAATCATGGGTTTATTTTTTATTGCTTTTTCAAAAGAAAAGGTAGAAGATGAGGCCATTAGTTTTTTTCGTTTGGAAGCACTGCACTGGGCTGTTTATGCTAATTATGCAGTATTATTATTGTCCATCATTTTTTGTTATGGCAGTTTATTTTTTACATTAATGACCATCAACCTGTTCACGGTACTATTTATCTTCATTGCCCGTTTCAGGTATGTATTGTATCAATACAATAAATCGAATCCATGAAAAATAAAATTAAAATACATCGGGCCATACATAACCTAACACAGGAAGAACTAGCCAATAAAATATGTGTAAGCAGGCAAACAATTAATACCATGGAATCAGGAAAATATATTCCATCTACAGCACTATCCTTAAAAATGGCAAAATTATTTGGTGTAAGTGTTGAGGAATTATTTCAACTAGAAAGAGGTGATTAATATTTTTCCATCACGCCCAATCCAAATAAAGCAAAATCATATTTAACCGGATCAAGCGGGTCGAGGGTTTTAAGGTAATGGGTTAATTCAACAGCTGCCTGCCAGTCTAACTGCTTTCTTTCCAATAACCCAAATCTTTTGGCAACCCTGGCTACATGCAGGTCAATAGGACAGATCAAATCGGAGGGTTTGATTTTATTCCAAATTCCAAAATCAACACCCTGCTGATCTTTTCGTACCATCCAACGAAGAAACATATTGAGTCTTTTACAGGTAGAACCTTTATGGGGTGAGGCAATATGTTTTTTAGTACGCTGGGGAACATGTTCCATCGAAAAAAAATAGTTATGGAACCTGGTTAATGCTATGGCAACTGCACCCTGCATATAATTGGCTGCATCATTGTCAATCTCTGATCTTTTATAAGGAACGATTTTTTTTAGAAAGGCATCTTCCAGGCTTTTCTGTGATCTATAATGAAATTGAAGGAATTCGATAAAGTAAAAGAGATCTGTTGTATTAAATGTGCGGTGCTTGAAAGATTCGAGTTTTTTTAAATCCTTTGTGGTATGGTTCAAGCAGAAATCATGCGGAGCCATGTCCATCAATACCATCAGTTCTTTTGATTTTTTAATAATGGTGGTGCGGTTACCCCAGGCAAAAACAGCTGCAAATAATCCTGCAATTTCGATATCTGCTTTTTGGGTGAAGAGGTGGGGGATGCAAATTGGATCATCCTTGATGAAGGAGGGGCGGTTGTATGCTTCTACCTTCTCATCAAAAAAATCTTTCAGTGATTTATGGTCGGGGTCTTTCATTATTTGTAAAAGGGTTGCCACAGATTACACAGATTAACACCGAAAAATCAGTGAAAATCTGTGTAACCTGCCTTTCGGCAGACAGGTCTATGGCAAAAAAATATTTAACCGATTGCTATGCGAAGATCTTCAATCAGGTCATCTGCATCTTCTACACCCACACTCAGGCGAATCAAACTATCGCTCAATCCATTTTTAATTCTTTCTTCTCTGGGGATAGAAGCGTGGGTCATAGATGCGGGATGGTTGATCAGAGATTCAACGCCACCAAGACTTTCTGCCAATGAAAATAATTTAGTGGCAGAAAGTACTCTTTTGGCATTTCCCACACTTTCATCTTTCAATTCAAAACTCATCATACCGCCAAATCCACGCATTTGTTTTTTAGCGATACTATAATTATGATGGTCTTCAAAACCACACCAATAAACCCTACCCACTTTTGGGTGATTCCGTAAATACAGTGCGATCTTTTCTCCATTCTCACAATGGCGCTGCATGCGAAGATGTAAGGTTTTGATTCCGCGTAATACCAAAAAACAATCCATCGGCCCGGGAACGGCACCACAACTTTTTTGGATAAAATATAATTGCTCACGCAAAGCCGCATCATTCAGCATCAGGCATCCCTGGATCAGGTCGCTATGCCCACCCAGGTATTTGGTGGCAGAATGCATAACGATATCGGCGCCCTGATCTAAAGGATTTTGCAAATAAGGAGAAGCAAAAGTATTGTCTACACAAAGTAAAGCCCCTGCAGCTTTGGCCATTACCGCCACTGCTGCAATGTCTGTAATATTCATTAAGGGATTGGTAGGCGTTTCAATCCAAATCAGTTTGGTTTGAGGCGTAACGGCAGCTTGTATATTCGCAACATCAGTAGTATCTACATAGGTAAATACAATACCATATTTAGCAAATATTTTCGTGAATAACCTGTAAGTGCCACCATACATATCATTTGCTGCAATAACCTGATCACCTGGTGATAATAGTTTAATCACCGCATCCGTTGCTGCAACACCGCTGCTGAATGCCAGTCCGTATTGGCCATTTTCAATTTGGGCATAAGCATCTTCCAATGCTTTGCGGGTGGGATTTTGACTTCTTGCATACTCATAACCTTTATTCACACCTGGTGCTTCCTGTACATAGGTAGACGTTTGGTAGATAGGTGTCATGATCGCTCCGGTTGATGGATCTGGTTCAGCGCCTGCATGGATGTATTTGGTTGCTAGTTTCATGTATAGTTTTTTGTACAATCAAAATAAAGAGGAGAACTTAAATTAATTCTCTCCCAGGCTAATGGGTAAAATAGCTTTTTTATCGTCCCATAGCATGATGAGGTTAGCGCCTGTTTTGGTTTCTTCAAAAAACATGGTATAGGCTTCTACCGTATCACTATTTTTTTCTACATCGATATCAGCCCTTAAGAGGTCTTTCTTAATATCGTACGCATAATGACCCCAGGAAAAATTATCCTTATTGATCATGATCGTCCATTTATTTTCTGTAGGGATACAATACAAGGTGTACCTGCCTTTAGGAACAGCTTTGCCGGCAACTTTTACATTGGTGAAGAATTCAATTTCAGTTGATTCATTGGCACCCAAACGCCAGAGTTCATTGTATTTTTGGATACCGCCAAAAATGGTCCGGTTATTTTTTAAGGGTCTGCTATAAATCACTCTGGCCATGGGCATATCTTTTGCTTTGCCACTGATTTTTAAAATAGGATAATTGTTTGGCCAGTAGCTCATGTCCATGATAGACTTATCCAATTCGGTAGGTTTTGGTTGCGACTGTGCTGCCAAAGCACTGATAAAAAAACAAAGGGTTAATAAATATTTCATGTAAATGGTTTTTCCAAAGATAAACGCTATTAAGACAAAACTGTTCGGAATTGTGATGAAGCGAATGCCTTCACTTCCGGAAAAAATGATTGATAGAGCTGTTCCAATGTTTTATACTGTTGTAGAAAAAGCTCATAAGTAGGCATAGATTCATCCAGATAGGCAGCTCTTCTAACCAATCCGCCAAAACTTTTTTGAATCCCTTCTTTATAACGATAGTTGTATAACCAGTTCTGCTTTGTCATGTAAGGAAGCATTTGAGCAAATTTTTCAGGCAGGATATCAGTTTGTTCAGAAAGCTGGAGATAGGTTTCTGTTGTAAATAAAAGCCATTCCTCCGCCACCATTTCACGTGTATCCAATGCCAGAAAATGATCGTAAACCACATCTATAAATGCGCCTGCATAAGCCCCGGCAGTGGGTTTCAATAAAATTTTAGCTTCACGTGTAGCCGGATGATTATCCGTAAATTCATCAATGGCTCTGTGTAACCGGATACCCTTTTGTACCCGTAAGGGATAATCGTATTGTTTTTTACCCTTCACAAAATCACTGATCATATTGCCTACCAGTATTTCTGGGTGCCGAAAGGAAAGATATGCATGTGCCAGATAATTCATGTGTAGAAAATGTATGCGTTTTATTTTTTTAGTACCAGATTTATCCAGGTTCCGATAACCGATAAAGCATATGGGTCGAAGCTCTCATCAAGATCCATGTATTCTTTCACACTACCACATTCTTTACAGTGTTGAAATAAGTGATTTAATCCTCTTACTTCAAACACCTGGTATCTGGGGTTTTTATTTTGCGCCAGGATACGTTTGATCAGTGTGAGGTTAGCATTTGGATCTACCTGTTCATCTTTGCTCCCATGAAGTGCAAATACAGGTATCTGGACTTTCTTTAAATCGGATGCTATATCATAAGTTAGAAAAAACCGCCACCAGGGTCTTTTCAAATCTGTAAAACCGGTTGTCAAAGATTTGATGGCTTCCTCATCTGTGCCTTTGATCAAAGTATGAAAGGTAGAATCGGGCAGGTTTTTTTTCCAATCTGTATAAGTAGCGCGAGTGAATGTTTCCAGGTCTTTGGGTGTAGTAGATTGAAGGGCGTATTCCAGCATCTTAAGGTAAAATTCGCCATAGGCATTTCTATCATGCGCACTTAATTTTGCAAGCGGCTTTTCCACTGCCTGGAAATACATGGTTTCTTTGCCACCAACAATGGGTGCTGCCAGCAATACAATAAAAGCAAGGTCTTTTCTTCTGGCTGCAACATAAGGTGCAATCATGCCGCCTTCACTATGACCCATCAAACCTATTTTAGAACTGTCGATATCTTTTCTGGTTTTCAGGTAATCAATACCTGTGGTAACATCTGTTGCAAAATCTGCAGAACTTGCCTTGCTAAAATCCCCGCTACTTTTTCCAACACCCCGGTCGTCTACCCTTAAAACGGCAATACCCTGTTTGGTAAGGTAATCAGCTATCACGTGAAATGGTTTGTGCATTCCGATGGTTCCATCTCTGTCTTGCGCACCGCTACCGCTGATTAGGATCACTACGGGAAATTGACCATCACCCTTTGGTTTGGTAAGGGTTGCGCCTAATTTTATTTTTTGATTCGTGTTTGTATAGATCACTTCTTCAGAAACATAATCAAATGGAGGCTTCGGCGTTTGCGCTTTGGTTTTAGTTGCATCTGATTGAGGAACTTCATTCGGTTGTAGTTTTTTTAAGGAAAGATTTAGTTGATTAGCGCCTTGTGTAAATGTTCCCTGAATATTAGCAGTATCCTGTTTTTTACCGCGGTAACTTCCTTTGATCAGAGGGATTTCAATAATTAAACTATCACCTTTTAACTGCGTAATACCGCAAGCTATACCAAATGCATTTTGATCAGGACTATCCATAACAGTTGCCAGGCTGCCGTCTGCTGCTTTGCTGATATGAAATAGCAGGCGAATAAATTTACCTCCGGCAGGTATTATACCCTGCCAGCTCTCTTTATTATCCTGTGCAGAAAGAGCGGTAGAAAATAATATTAAAAAAACGAATAACCCTGTTTTCATTAAAAGAGGCATTGCTTGATAAACCGAATATTCGATCCAAGTGAAAAGTTAAAACCACTTTTCAAAATTAACCCATTGCTAACTGCTTTTATGATTTTATTAAGAAATGGCGTGAAAGGCATACCTGTATTCGGTTTCGTGGGTTTATTAACTAATATTAACTAAACTATAGTTGCCGTTCATACAGCATGAAAGGGAGTTTAGTTATTCCTATCACATTGTACTAAAAAGCAAAGAGGCCAATTCTACTTTTGGTTTGTTGATCTGCATAAAAGACCAACACAAACATTTAAAAAACTAAAAATTTAAATTATGAAAAAATTTATTCTGGCAACCTTACTTGTTGCCGCAATCGGAACTACTGCATTTGCCTTAGATGTAAACAAAGTAAGTACGCGTGTTCAAAACAGTTTTGAATCTAAATTTGCCAACGCCCAAAACGTTCAATGGACAGCCCGCGAAACCTATACCAAAGTAGCATTTACCTTAGTTGATGAAGATGTGGAAGCTTTTTTTGCTTCAGATGGCGACCTGATAGGTTATAGCCGAAAAGTTGCATTTAAAGCTTTGCCTTTAAAAGCAAAACAGCAAATTAAAAAGAAGTACAATGGTTTTAAAGTGTTAGAATCTATAGAGTTTACACAAAATGATGAAACGGCTTATTACGTATCTGTAGAGAATGACAATTTGAAAAAGGTATTGGAAGTAAGCATATACGGCACCGTAAGCGAGTTTTATGGCAATAGAAAAAATTAATATATTATGAAAACCAATCAGGCCCTGCATTTGCGGGGCTTTTTTTGTTAATATGCTGTTGTTACGATGTTTGGAAGAACACAATGTAAATCTTAATCAGGCAGCAGAATCAACCATTAGTTATTTGATGGCCAGATTAGCTATAGAAAGATTAGTTAGAGAAGAAACTGAACCTGAATTGGCAATGCAAGAAATATTTCAATACAAACAACATCTTATAACCACTATCGGTTAGTTGTTTTAAAGTGAGAATCGACCAAAAAAAACGGAATTCCTCGAAATTGAGAGACCCTTTTTCTCTTTTGTCCTTCTCTTATTGAAATTATTTTGTTTAATAAATCCCAAAAAAAAATACGCTAAATATTGTTAAGCCTGAATTCTTCCATCGAAATAAAAGACGCTTCTTTCGACAGATCTTTTTTCAACCGAAATAGTTTTTCTAATAATGGCATACCATAACCTCTCTTGGCAAAATCCGGTAATCCATAAGCAGCAATATCTGTAAACTCCCAGGGATGAAAATACAAACAGAGATAGCCGTCTTTTTGTAGGGTTTGTAAGGCAAGCATTTTAAAAACAGCATAAGGCATATTTTTAAAACTTAGCCAGAATAAAGGAATTCTAAGAAGTGGAGATACGGAAGCCGGTATCCTGCACATGCCTTCATCGATATAATGGGTTCTCGGTAAATGAAAATTATTATACCTTCCTGGTAACCAGGTAGGGTTAATAGAGGAGTCGTATTGGTATCCTGCAAGTTTTACCGCATCCATGGAAACCTTACGCATACGGGGCATTCGCAAACCTGTAACCCTTTTGCCGGTAATTACTTCCAGTTTCGTTTTAGAAGAAAGCAGGTGTGCATCTTCAAAAGCTGAATGATAAAAAGTATGGGAAGCTATTTCATGTTGATGGGATAATTCCCGGATAGTATCCGGAAAATGTATGGCAAAATTTGCTGTTGTAAATAAGGTTGTCTTACCATTTTTGTCTGACAGTAAAGGCTGAATAGCATCCAATCCATTCTTACCAACACGCATCTGTTCTTCCGGAGATATGGCAAAATTATATTCCAGTGGCATATCAAATTCTTCCACATCAAAACTCAACAATACAAAACGGTTCATCCTTGTAGGTTTGATTCCTTTACAATGTATAAGGGTCTTTGTTTGCTTTGCATAAACAGCTTGCCCAGGTAAATGCCGATGATGCCTAAGATCATTAATTGTAATCCACCAAAAAATGCAATAGTGGCTATCATGGAAGCCCAGCCGGAAATAAGGTGTCCAAAATAATAACTGTAAATGATATAGGGGATATATAACAAAGAGAGCAGGGAAAATAAAAATCCAAGATAAGCTGCCAGGTATAAGGGTCTTGTGCTGAAAGAGGTGATTCCCTGTAAAGCAAAACGTATCATCCTTTTTACGGTGTACTTAGACTGGCCTTCTGTTCTTAGTGCCGGTTCATATTCGATGCCTATCTGGTTAAACCCCATCCATTTCACCAATCCACGCATAAACAAGTCAGCTTCTTTAAATTGACGAAAAACATCCACTAGTTTTCTGTCTAATAACCTGAAATCAGCCGTACCCTGTTCCAGTTCTATATCTGATAAATTATTGATCAGGTTATAAAACATATTGGAGGTCTTCCTTTTCATTAAAGGCAATTCCTTATGGTCTTTGCGAATAGTATAAACTACGTCGTACCCGGTTTCCCACTGTTGCAGCATTTCAGGAATTAATTCGGGTGGGTGTTGCATGTCGCCATCCATCATAATTACCGCATCGCCATTGGCCATATCCAGTCCGGCTTTCAGGGCATTCTGGTGCCCGAAATTTCTGGCGAGACCTATGTAAAAAATATGATCATTGTTTGTAGCGTACTGCTTGATTTCCTCTAAAGTGCCGTCATTGCTACCATCATCAACAAAAGTAATGTTGTAAGTATAGGGAAGTGTTGCAAAAATATCTTTTAGTGAAGAGATCAACACTTTAATGTTAGCCTTTTCATTGCAAACAGGAACAACGATGGAGATCTGTTTATTCATCTGGCAACTGGAATGTTTTTGCGAATTTCTTTGGCAAAATACAAGTTATTTGATGAAGATACCAAGTTTATGCCTTCTCCAGGTCTGGAGTGAAATTTTTTATAAGTAATAGAGCAACTATCACAAACCATTAAGTGAGTAACCGCTTATCTTTTACACAGGGCGGAAAAAATAAGTAGAGGAAAGGCTTTAATGAATATTTGCAGTAACCAATTACTGCATACTTTATTTTTTGTATCCTGTATCATATAACAAATACAAATGCCTGCAACAGCAATGCCCCGACTAATTTCGGATATAGCAGCAATTATGGAAAAAAATCAAAAAATTGAGATTAAGTATATTTTCCATTTGCCCATGCTGATGCTTCTAAATAATAAATTCATATTTTATAAGACACAGCAACAAATACGCTGATACTGTTTGTTTAGAATGGTTAACACTCAAAACAAGGTATAACTCATTCCTGTAAAATCGCCTTTTTGGGTAGCGGACCCCATCTGTATAAATCTATTATGCAAAAAAGCCATACAATAATACATGGGATTGCTTTTATGCGGTATGGAACAAGGTACTGATTGCGGATAAACCTTGGGAAAAGTTCGGTAGGCGATAAACAGGTAAATATAAAAACAAAAACCATAAGCCATCCCTGCCAAGCTTTGCGTGAACTGGATATATACCAGAGTGCCGCACCTGCAACAGCAATTATATAAGTTGGCGATTCAACTCCAGGATTAAATAATACGGTAAACATTAATATCCCTCCCATGTACATCATTCTGAAACGAAGATCTGAGTAAGCTTCTTTTTTTAATAAAACTAGTAACATGCAAATAGTGCCCAAAAGCATTAACCATTCTTTTTTAAATCCAGGTATTGCAAAGAGTTCAAAAATGCCCAGTAAACTGAGCGATTGCCTTAGCGATTGAACTTGAAGACGTGCAAACCAGTTTTGATACAATATCAGTAACTGATCGAATGATATCACACAAAGAGGAAGAAAGAATAGTAAGAGAATCCAGCCCAAGGATTTTAATACAAATGGTATTTTCCTGGAATAACATAAAAAGAAAACACCTGCGGTTAGTATATATATTTTAAATAATACCCCAAATACAAAGAAAAATGAGGCATAGCCAGACTTGCCTTTCTGCTGAAAAATAAACATAAGCAACATACAAGCTACTACAGAAGCGTTGGTTTGAACATTTTCAGCAGCAGTGATAAATTCAATCAAACAAAACCAAAGTAAAAACTTTTTGTCTTTTTCTGGAAGAGGTAAAAGTTTGATGGCCATAAGAAAACTAAGCGCATGAACCATATTCCAGCAAATAATACCCAACCAGTTAGGTAAATATGCAAAAGCTCCCATCATTAGTGCGAATAGAGGGCTGTAATTGTATTCAGTGTGGTACTCAAGAGGGTAAGGTTGATACAAATCCAGGTTTTGAATCAAATGAAACCAGGAAGCTTTGAAGCAGTCATAATTATCACAGCTTTCCAGAAAAGCAACTTTGCAACTTATTAAAATGCAGATGAATATGTATAGATACTGTATGAAACGGATATCTTTAAAACGAGGATTACCGAGTATCCGGGAATAGAAGCTGCTATTCATCATAATTTGATTATGGTCCAAAAATTTAAAAGCTATTTATTTATGCTTTAAGCAATAACTAACCCTGCTTTTTTGCAAGGTTATAGAAGGTAATACTTCAAAGTTTAAACCAAGATTATTACAAATTTCAGAAACATCTTCATTATTTAAACATAACAGTGAATGATTTTTACGCATTTTGTTATAACTCGAAAACTTGATCTGCTGCATAAAATAAAGAAAAGATAAAAAATACCCTTCGCGGATACTATTAATAAGAACGTTCCATAAGTCTCTGATCAAAGAATTTTCAGATTGGATTACATCAGCTAGAATGATTTTACCGCCTGGTTTTAAGCAATCCTTACAATTTTTTAGCAGTTGTGCCACTTTGGTTTTATCGGTGAAATATTGTACTACACTTAGAATAATAATTACATTAAAGTCGCGCAAATTATTATCAGCATTGGATGGAAAAATCTTGTTATTATCATCAAGTAATGTAAAATGTAGCTTTTCTATACCATTATATTTCTTAACACAGCTATCGATATAAGTAGGGGAAATATCTACACCCCAATAACTCCCTGCTAAGTGCATGATATGTTCAGTAAGGTACCCTGGACCACAGCCAAAATCCAGAATTTTATCGCCATTTTTAATAAGTCCTTTAGAAATCAGTTTATTGGCAAAATAACCTGTGCTTTTTTCCATTACAATACCAAATATTTTTGGATTTGACTGCCAGTAATTAATCCAATTAAGCATTGTTTATAATTTGTATACCGAACAATTTATGACTAAACATGCTGTTAGCCAAATTTCCTAAAATTGGTATTCATATCTAATATTTCATTCTGAGGTTCAGTATAAAAAATTACTTTTGCCCCTCTAAACCAAGAACCATGCAGAAAGGTCCCGTTTCACAATTCATTTTACACCATTACCGTCACTTTAATGCTGCTGCCCTTATAGATGCAGCCAAAGGTTATGAAACCCATTTGGCCGAAGGTGGTAAAATGCTGGTTAGTCTGGCCGGTGCCATGAGTACGGCCGAATTAGGGATTAGTCTGGCAGAAATGATCCGTCAGGATAAAGTGGCCATCATCAGTTGTACGGGCGCCAATCTGGAAGAAGACATCATGAACTTAGTGGCGCATAGTCATTATAAAAGAGTGCCTAATTACCGCGATCTGAGTCCTCAGGAAGAATGGGACTTACTCGAAAACCATTATAATCGTGTAACAGATACTTGTATTCCAGAAGAAGAAGCATTCAGAAGGTTACAGCAGCATATCCATAAATTATGGGCAGATGCAGAAGCGAAGGGCGAAAGGTATTTTCCGCATGAATTTATGTACCAGATGTTACTGAGTGGCGTATTGGAGCAATATTATGAGATAGACCCTAAGAATAGCTGGATGCTGGCCGCTGCACAAAAGAATATTCCTATTGTGGTTCCGGGTTGGGAAGATAGTACCATGGGAAATATCTTCGCTTCTTATATTATCAAGAACGAATTAAAAGCGAGTACCATGAAAAGTGGTATTGAATATATGGTTTGGCTGGCCGATTGGTATCGCCATAACAGTGGTGGAAAGGGTGTTGGCTTTTTCCAGATCGGCGGCGGTATTGCCGGCGATTTCCCTATTTGTGTGGTACCCATGATGTACCAGGATCTGGAATGGCATGATGTACCATTCTGGGGCTATTTCTGTCAGATAAGTGATTCCACTACTTCTTATGGATCATACTCTGGTGCCGTTCCCAATGAAAAAATTACCTGGGGAAAGCTGGATATCCATACCCCAAAATTTATTGTAGAAAGTGACGCTACCATTGTGGTGCCTTTAATTTTTGCATACCTGCTGGGATGGTAGCTACTACCTCCCCCAAGTCATTTCGACCCAAGCGCAGCGCAGGGAGAAATCTCACTCAAAGGATGATATTCATCCACGACTAAGCGTGGGGAGAAATCTTACTCACTGTTATTCGTCATTTCGACCGCAGCATAGCGAAGGGAGAAATCTTAAACTTTGGATGGCGTTTATTCTAAAAAGAATCGTTGCGAAGCGAAATATCTTGAACTAGTTATGGATTTCTCCTCGTTCCTCGTCGAAGCGAAAAGGAAAATCTCACCCAAAGGATGGAATACTTCCTCGACTAAGCGAAATATCTTAAACTATTTATGGATTTCTCCTCGTTCCTCGTTGAAGCGAAAAGGAAAATCTCACCCAAAGGATGAAATACTTCCTCGACGAAGCGAAATATCTTAAACTAGTTATGGATTTCTCCTCGTTCATCGTTGAAATGACGAAAGGGATGAGAGACTTATTGTATTTTCACTTAAACTAAAATTCATGAAAAAAATTATTTTATTAGCCTCCTGCCTGTTTACCCTCTCAGTTATGCAGGCTCAATCAAAAATTACCAAATCAACCATACTTGGTAAATGGAATATCAGTGCAGTAGAAATGCCGGGTATGATGTATTATAATTTGGAAAAAGATTCCCTTGCGCTAGGGGATGCGATAAAAGCGCAAATAGGTGCTGATGAATCGCAGGTGAAGGCAATGTTAGCCATGATGAAACCTCAAATGGCCTCCTTCACTAAAATGGGCTTCCAATTTAATGCAGATGGAACCGCTATGATGCAGTCTGGTCCTGAAGGAATGCAATCTGTTACTTATACGGTTGATGAAAAAAATTCGACAATCGAAACCTCAGAAAAAGGCCAAACACAGACCTTTAAAGCTGATTTGATGAATGGTCAACTAAGGCTCAATATCAAACAGCCACAGGGTGAGATCATGGTGATTATGAAAAAAGCAAAATAATACTATCAATAAACAATAGCAAAAAAAATGAAAGCCTGAATAAAATATTCAGGCTTTCATTTTATCAAAACAATTGTAATTGTATGTTTATCTAGTTGCACGCATACTGAATGGAATATCTCTTTTCAGCATCTCATCTCTGTTAGCAATTACCCAGGCAGTGTGAAACACCAACTGCGTGCGCTTTGCCATGATTTCAAATTGAATTTTATCAACGGTGTCAGTAGGTCTATGGTAATCGGCACCCAACATTCCATCAAAGAAAAATAAGATGGGCACGCCTTTTTTGGCAAAATTGTAATGGTCGCTTCTATAAAAAATGTCGTATTTGTCTTTAGGATCATCAAATTTGTAATCAAGCGGAATATTGGTGTATTGCTTGTTTACACCTTCATTGATCACAACCAGATCGGAGCTTAATTTATCGTGACCAATTACATAGATATAATTCAATGTATCACCTTTGCGGGAAGAATCACCCCTGCCAATCATATCTGTATTCAGGTCAACAGAAGCTTTTGCCAAATCAACCGTTGGGTGATCTGCATAGTATGCAGATCCCAGTAAACCTTTTTCTTCACCACTAACCGTCATGAAGATCATGGTTCTTTTTGGTTTGTTGCCATTTTTTGCGGCGGCTGCAAATGCTTCTGCCATTTGCATTACACCTACTGTTCCTGATCCATCATCATCTGCGCCATACCAGATCACATCACCGGCTTTACCCAGATGATCATAATGTCCGGTTAAAAATACAAACTCATCTTTTTTACTGGTACCAGGTAAAACGCCGATTACATTGCTGCTTTCTAATGCCACATTGGCTTTTTTAGCGGCCAGGGCGAATTCAGAAACATATTTTCCTTTACGCAAGCCTTTAAGTTCGGCGGTTACAACTTTTGATGTTCTTCCTAAAAGGGCAGATGCTACATCTTCAGAAATACTGGCAATAAATAAAGGGGAAGCCGGAGCACCTCCTGCACCTTGTAAAGTACCTGAAACAGAACCAGATCCTGGTGGCAGTAAAGTCATACGACCTTTGGTAGCAGTTGGATTTTTGCGTGGGAAGTCGGAAGAAACAATCAATAAGACAGCTGCTCCATTTCTACGTGCTGCGGCAACTTTTGCTTGGGAAGGTTCGCCAAAATTTCCTCTTCCGCCTGCAGGTGAAGCTGATGAGGTAGTACCGCCGTCTAAAACAACCACTACTTTACCTTTTGCATCCAAACCTGCATAATCATTTATTTTATTAGCAGAATCAACAATGCCATATCCTGCAAAAACAATATCGTTGCAGATCCAGGCACCATTGTATGAGGTCTGAAGTGTGAAACTATAGTCCTTGTCAAAAGAAAATATTTTACCGTTAACGCTTAATTTATTTTCAACCAACATATCCTGGTAAACAGGGTATAATTGCTGGTAACTATCGCCATTACCGGGTTTCAGGCCATAGGCCTTAAACTGATCTTCAATATAAGCTGCTGCTTTTTTCTGCCCCGGTGAAGCTGTTTCACGACCTTCCATTTCTGGTCCTGCTAAAATAGTCAGTTTAGATTTCAACGCATCTTTGGTTATGGTTGCTGCATATTTTGCGGCTTCATCCGATTTCTGTGCCAATGCAACCGTAGCCACAAAAGGCAGGCAGAGTATGAATAATTTTTTCATCATGGTTTTATATTTGGGTTAAGAGCAAGCAATTTTTCCTACACGGGTAGCATGTCTGCCGCCTTCAAATGCGGTGGTCATAAACAATTCTATCATTTGTTCCGATAGGGCCAGCGATACAAAACGTGCCGGAATACAGATCACATTGGCATCATTGTGTTTTCTTACCAATAAGGCAACATCATTCTGCCAGCAAAGCCCGGCCCGGATAGTTGCATGTTTATTAGCAGTAATAGCAACCCCATTGGCTGATCCGCAAAGCAGGATTCCAAAAGCGGTTTCGCCTTTTTCTACACTAATTACTGTAGGATGGGCAAAATCAGGGTAATCAACCGATTCTTCTGAGTAGGTACCAAAATCTTTTACCTGGAAACCTTTACCGGTTAACCAACTAATCAAAGCAGACTTATATTCAAATCCCGCATGATCAGATCCGATTGCAATGGGTTTGGTAGCATCAAAAACAAATGACATAGGTATAGTTTGGGGTTTGGGGTTTTGAGTTTGGGGTTTTGAGTTTTCAGTTCAACTCTTAACTTCAGACTTTTAACTCTTAACTAATTTCCTGTCTAACTCCATTCTTCCTCTTCTTCCTTCTCACGTTTTTTTGACACCCTGGCTGAAACAAGGATACTTAATTCGTATAAAGACCATAGGGGAATGAAAACGATTAGCTGGCTCATCCAGTCGGGACTGGGGGTAATGAATGCTGCAACAATCAGTATAACCAAAACAGCATATTTACGTGTTCTTCGCAGAAAGCTGGGGGTAATGATGCCAATCTTTGTGAGGATGAAAGCCAATACGGGTAATTCAAATGCAATACCACAGCCCAGAATAATATTGGTTAGGTTATCCAGATAGTCGGCAAAAGTAGGTTTGGTTTCAATCATTCCTTCCGTACCCAATTGAAAGCTGGCAAGGAAATTAAAGGTAAATGGCCCCAGCAAAAAATAGCCGAAAGCCGCACCAGAAAAGAAAAAGAATGAAACCCAGAAAATAATGAAACGGGTGTTTTTTACTTCCTTTTCTTTTAGGGCAGGCTTTACAAAGCGCCAAAACTCCCAAAAAATAATAGGAAAGGCGCAGATAATGCCACCTACAAATGCCATGGTAATACTGCTAAGGAACTGACCACCGAAAGTGGTACTCTGCATGGTAACTTTTACTGGTGGCATACAGAGCGCATCGCCCATATGTGCCCAGTGACTAAACTGGCATAAATACCGGTAACTGAGAAAGTCGGCTTTAATGGGCCCAACAATGATATTCTCGAAGATCCAGTTGCGGTAAATAAAAATAACGACGGCCATGATCAAAATAGCCAATACAGAACGTATGATGTGAACCCTTAATTCTTCCAGATGGTCGATGAAGGTCATCTCTGGTTTGGAGGAATCTTCATTTCTATTGAATAATGCCATTGCTTCAAAAACGGTTGTGAGTTGCCAAAGTTAAGGGTATGCAGCACATAAAATCAGAAGAAAATGAGAATAAACAAATAGCAACTAATACTTATATAATCTGGGAGGCCATCACAGCTTCCAGACTGGCTGCCAGCTGATCGGAATTGTGGTAAAAAATAGAATATTGTGCGGCACCGCTGGCGGTGGAAGAGTGGGCAGCATTTGTTTGACGAAGGTAGATAACCCGTTTCTTCTTAGCTACAGCATAACCAATTTCTATGCCTACGCCAATGGCTTTTTCTGATACTTCTGCCAGAATCAGGTCTGACGCATCAATGGCTGCAAATGCCTGACGCATCATTTCCTTTTCTTCAGCTACGGCATATTGTTTTTCATCAACAAAAACAAATAATTGGTACTTGAAGCCATTCATGACTTTACGAATGATATCCACCTCTTTACTTAGGTGTTGCCTATTCTGCAATCCAATGGCGAGGTAGGCTTTTTTCATAAAAATTAAGGATGATCAGAAAAAGTGGGTGGCTTATTTGAGCAATTTCATCTTCACCATTTCAATGCGGGTATCGCTTACGTTCAGGATATCGAAACGGTAATTACCAATGATGATGGTCTCCTTTAATTTGGGAATGGTTTCGTGTTCGGTAATAATATACCCACTGAGTGTTTCCGATTCAGAAACCGGAAATTCCATATTGTATTTTTCATTCAAATAATCCAGTTCCATTCTGCCACTGAGGATGAACTCATCATCAGACAATTGCTTTTCTACAAATTCTTCCACATCATATTCGTCCTGTATTTCTCCAAAAATTTCTTCCAGTAAGTCTTCCATGGTCACTACACCTGCAGTTCCGCCAAACTCATCTACCACCCAGGCAATACTTTTTCTTTCTTTGGTAAACTTATTAATCAGATCTGTGGCGCTCATACTTTCCGGCACCACCATGATGGGATGCAGCACTGTTTTGATATGCTCCGGTCTTTTAAAAAGGTCTATCTGGTGAATGTACCCTAGTATATTATCGATATTGTCATCGTAAACAATCAGCTTACTCAATTGTGTAGTAATGAATTTTTGTTTGGCATCTTCCATATTGGTGGTGATGTCTATTCCTTCAATCTCTGTTCTGGGAACCAGGCATTGCCTGATTTTTACCATTGGCAGACTCAGTGCGTTTTCAAATAATTCTGTATTCAGCTCCTGGTTGTCTTCATCCTGTTCTTTTGTTTGCTGAAAAAAATGTTCCAGGTCAACGTTGGTAAAAGCTTCGTTTTTATCTTTTACACGCACATTAAAAATATAGGTAAGCACCCATTGAGAAATACTCACAAATAAATGGGTAAGGGGTTGAAACAGTGTATGAAAAAACTGTGCAATGGGCGCAAAAAAAGCAAGCAGGCTATCATTTTTAGCCCTGAAAATGGCTTTGGGGATGAACTCTCCTATAACCAATACCACCAGTGTAGATAAAAATGTATCAAAACCCAGGCGCAGGTATTCATTTTTAAAATGCAATGGATTCCACAAGGTTTTCTGCAGAAGCTCATGAAATAATAAGCCATATAAAACCAGAAAAATATTCAAACCAATTAAACAGGTGCTGATAAACCTGGCCGGGTGTTCCATAAAATTAGAGAGGATCTGTCCGCTTTTTCTGCCCTGTTTTTTTTTCAGCTCAATACTTAATCTGTTGGCAGAAACGAAGGCTATCTCATAGCCTGCAAAAAAACCTATGAATACCAAAGTTGTGATGATTCCGGCAATGATATAATAGAGCTCTGTCATGTACTGTTAAACTAGTGAAAATTGGTGGTAGTGCAAAACTAAGGAAAAATGACTGAGACCTATGAAGTGAGTCTTAGCGTTCCTTTACGCCCTTGCATCTTAGCGGTTGATCTTTTTTCTAACCGCTAAGATGCAAGGGCGCAAGGGTACCCGTGGAAGGAATTAGTTGTTATTCTTTACTGCAAATAGGCATATTAAAGATAAGGAAGACCTGTTAAGCCTCATCTTTTTAGGTTAAATTAGCAGCCTAACTTGTATGACTTATGAAATTGGTTTCTTATCTAACAGAAGGACGGGATCAACTGGCTTTTTTAGTTGATGGATTATTATACGACTGTGATCTGGTAAACCCAGAACTGCCCAACAGCATGAATATGTTTTTGCATTATTGGGATGATATGTATCCAATTGCCCAACAGGTGGATGCAGCTATTAAGAGCGGGAGAATAAGTAAAGATCAAGGCATCCCTTTTGAAGGGAGTGATATATTGGCACCCGTACCCTTCCCAACTTCTTGCAGGGATGGTTATGCATTTAGACAACATGTGGCTGCTGCTCGCAGAAACCGTAAGGTTGAAATGATCCCTGAGTTTGATCAGTTTCCAATATTTTATTTTACTAATCACCACAGTATTCAGGGACCAGGCGAAATAAAATGCATGCCCGATCATTTTGAAAAACTTGACTTTGAATTGGAAGTAGCTATTGTTGTTTGTAAACAAGGTAGAAATATCAGTGCTGATGAAGCAGATGAATATATTGGTGGATTAATGATCATGAATGATATGAGTGCCCGAAGATTACAGATGGAAGAAATGCTGTTAAACCTGGGACCCGCCAAGGGAAAGGATTTCGCAACAGTAATAGGTCCATGCCTGGTTACCTTAGATGAGTTAGCAGCCTATGAAGTTCCTTGCAAAGAAGGACACACAGGAAAAAACTGGAACCTTAGCATGACTTGTAGCGTAAATGATGTAGAAGTGAGCAGGGGCAATGTAAACCAGATGGACTGGACCTTTGCAGAAATCATAGAAAGATGTGCCTATGGCGTTGATATTCATCCTGGTGATGTAATTGGAAGCGGTACAGTTGGAACTGGATGTTTTCTTGAACTGAATGGCACCGGGAAATTGAACAATCCTGATTATATGGAACAGTGGTTAAATGAAGGTGATACCGTTGAAATGGAGATAGAAGGATTAGGATTGCTTTCAAATTTTATTTCAAAAGAAGAAAGTTCCTTTTCGATTTTAGCAAAAAAAAGGTGATTAATCGTTACTTTGCTGTATTTCTACTTGCTTTTTTAAATGAATGTTTTTTTAGTTTCACTCGCTAAATTCATAAGCTCTTCCAACCGCTGAGGCGGGGAGAAGCAGAGAAAAACGCAGTGTATGACTAATCAATGTTTAAATAGATTAGGAAGTATTATACTTGATGCTTCTATAACAGTTCATCGTGAACTTGGACCTGGTTTACTTGAATCTGCTTATGAGTTAGCATTAGCTAGAGAATTAGGATTAAGAGAGGTTTCAATTAGAACACAAGTTCCTGTAAAACTGATATACAAAAATGTTCCATTAGGTAAAGCTTATGTAATGGACATATTAGTTGAAGAAGAGATAATCATTGAAATCAAATCAGCAGAAATTATGAATCCGGTTTTTGATGCACAACTTATCACCTATTTAAAGTTGTCGGATAAAAGACTGGGATATCTTATTAATTTTAATGTGCCGCTCTTAAAAAATGGCTTCAGAAGGTTGGTTAACAATTTCTAACTCTGCGTAACCTCTGCTTCTCCCTGCCTCTGCGGTTAAAAAAAATGCAAGTACTTTTTTCGCAATTATCAATTCCAGAGAAACAACAATGGCTCAACCATGCCATTGCACCAAGACCTATTTGTTTTGCCAGTACGATAGATAAGGAGGGGAATGTAAACCTCAGTCCCTTTAGTTATTTCAATGTATTCAGCGCTAATCCACCCATTGTTATTTTTTCTCCTGCCAGACGAGGAAGAGATAACACTATCAAGCATACTTTGGAGAATGTATTGGAAATTCCGGAGTGTGTCATTAATATGGTGGATCATGATATGGTGCAACAAATGAGTTTATCCAGCTGTGAATATCCAAAGGGTGTAGACGAATTCATCAAATCAGGCTTTACCAAAGAATCCGCCACCATGGTAAAACCACCCATGGTAAAAGAAGCGAAAATAAAACTGGAATGCAGGGTAAATGAAATAAAAAGTTTAGGAGAAGAAGCAGGTGCCGGACAATTGGTAATTGCAGAAATACTCTGTATGCATGTAGATGAAAGTATTTTAGGAGAGGATGGAAAGATTGACCAGCAAAAAATGCACCTGGTTGCCAGACTGGGCGGCAATTGGTATTGTAAGGTGGATGAAGGAACTCTTTTTCAGGTAGAAAAACCAAATACACAATTGGGTATTGGTGTAGATGCCCTACCAGCCAGTATCAGAAACAGTGCTTATTTAACAGGTAATCAATTAGGCCAATTGGGTAATATAACAGAGATCCCCAATATCAATCCAGCTTTTAGTGATGAGAGATTAAAAAGTATCATCCAGTATTTCTCCATCAATCCTACTGAAATGGAAAGGGAATTACATATTTATGCAGCCGAACTACTTAATGCGGGAAAAATAACAGATGCCTGGCAGATTTTATTATCAGGTGGTAATGATTAAAACATAGGCAGGAGATCCTCTTCTGTTAGAAGTTGTTCTTTCATGGCGAAGGGCTTTTGCTCCATGGCCCTTCCTTTCTCCATCACCATTTGTACAATCTCGTAAGAGCTTTGCGTTAACCTTAGCGGAATGGATGCTTCACCAGCTAACCACTGAGCAACTTCTGCATGAAAATTAGCAGTAAGCTGGTCTACCACTGTTACCTTAAACTCTTTCATTGCAGCTGCATTGCACAATTGCTCATACTGCCCTTTGATAGGCAACACCAGTAATTTTTTACCCAGATAAAGCGCCTCAGCAGGTGTTTCAAAACCAGCACCAGTAATCACGCCATGAGATTTGATAAGACTTTTGGTAAACCCTTCATTGCTAATGGGCAAAAAACAAATATTACCAATTTGTTTTTTCTCTTTCACTTTTTTAGAAAATACCTCAAACCGTATATCAGACAATTTGGAAAGTGATTTCAATACTACTTCATCACTGTAATGCGATAAGTAAACAGTGATATGTCCCTCATCGGTAGGGTTTGCTTCTATGATCTCCTGCTTAATGATGGGTGAACAGATAAAATCAGCATATTGCTTAAAGTGAAGCCCAACATATTCAGTTGCCTTTGCATAATTTTTCAGGATGAATTCTCCTGCTATATCTTTCTTATTGCCCCTGGGTGTAAGGTTACTTTGAAAACTCGCCTGATGTCCGAAGCCAATACTTTTTACTTTTTTGAGATTACATGCTAAAGTTGTGATACTTTCAAAATCGTTCAGTACGATATCATATTTTTCAACCGGTAATTCTCTGGATTCTTTCCAAAGCCTTTTCAGGTTTAATTCTTTGTACATGCGCCAATAGTCCAGACCGCCTGTATTTCCATAAAACAAACTCAACCCTTTGCTTCTATACTTAACAGGCAGATCAGGGTTCAGGTTACTATTGCTACCACTTAAAAAAACATCTACCTGTCCATATTGTTTGAGATAAGGCATGAGTTCCATAGCCCTGCTGATATGCCCATTTCCTGTTGCCTGTACTGCATATAATATTTTCATGAGGGTAGGGCTAAAGAGTGAAGAAATAATGCCACTTCATTGGTTACCACATTTAATTCGGGTAACTTTTTTTCCATAGACACTACTGGCGTTGTTGTTGCTGCAAATTCCTTTTCATCGTAATGATAAATGGTCCAGTCGTTATTATGGTATTCAAGAGATGTAAGGTTCTCTATCCAGTCGCCACTATTCAGGTACATCACTGAACCGTCTTTGGTAACAACTTCTCTTTTTTGGGGTTGATGGATATGACCACAGATCACATAGTCGTATTTCTTTTCAATCGCCAGTTCCGCTGCGGTCTGTTCAAAATCACCAATCCAGGCTACTGCTTTTTTAACGCTATTTTTTACTTTCTTGCTAAAGCTCATTTTCTCTTTCCCCATTGCCTTCAAACACCAGTTAATAAAACTGTTCACATGAATGAGAAGATCATAACCATGTCCGCCGAGCTTCGCTAATAATTTGGCGCCCCCCTTAGTAGTGGCATCAAATACATCACCATGGAATATCCAGGTCATTTTGCCATTGATCTCCATCACTACTTTATCGGTTAGCTGAAAATTACCCATTTCCAGATCACTGTATCTGCGTAATACCTCATCATGGTTTCCTGTAATGTAAATAACGCGTGTTCCCTTACTTAGAAGATTCATGATCTCTTTGAAAACCTGCATATGAGATACGGGGAAATAGCGCTTATTGAATTGCCAGATATCAATGATGTCGCCATTCAAAACAAGGATGCGTGGCTGAATACTTTTCAGGTAGTTGACAATCTCTTTGGCCTGGCAGCCATAGGTACCCAGGTGAAGGTCACTCATTACTACAACATCAACCGAACGTCTTTCCATGATGGAGGTTTAGCAAAATTCCCAACTCAATGTGAAGTAAACGTTAGAACAGTGTTAGCGTAATATGATTTATGTATGAAGAAATTGTTAAGGATAGCAGATTAGCTATTTGCGGATATGTGGATTAAGGATTGAAGAATAAATAATCCGAAAACTCGCCAAATCGCCAATCCCTCTAAAGATCTCCATACAAAGGCCTCATAACTATATCTTCTACTACCGCTTGTGGTGATAACTGGGTGGAGGCATAGATCATTTTGGCAATATCATTTGCTTCCATGATGCGGTTATGGTCAACCTCAAAACCATCCCAACTGGCAGAAAGTGTAGCGCCCGGACAAACAGCCGTAACCTTTATGCCTTCCGGTTTCAATTCTTCTCTTAAGTTTTTGCTGAATCCAAATAAGGCAAATTTGCTGATGCTATAACTGCCACCATTGGCATAAGCATGCAGCGATGCAATAGAACAGATATTGAAAATATGACCCTTCTTAGCTGTGATCATTGCAGGCAAAAGGGCTTTGGTAAGATGGTAAGCACTATACACATTTACCTGCATCATTGTTTCAAGTACACCCTCTTTTTCATCTTTGATACTGCCCGGTATAAATTGTCCGGCATTATTGATTACTATGTCAGGAACCCCAAATCCCAAACACCAGGCCCCAAACTGAACGGCTTCTGCGGCAACCGCCATATCCACAGCCATCGCATGTATGCTTGCATGCGGGTAATTGCTTTGTAAATCCTGTACCGTATCATTCAATGTTTGGGCATTCCTGCCACACAGATACAGATGATGACCTTCTGCAGCAAATTGTTCTGCAATTGCCCTACCAATACCTTTGGAAGCGCCAGTAATAATTACACGCATGGTTACCTATTTAATACTACGAAGTACGAACATTTTTTCTTAGCAGCTACGCCGTTCTTAAAGGGTAGTTCGTACTTTGCGCTATGCAATACAAACACCTGTTTTTCGACCTGGATCACACATTATGGGATTTTGAAGCCAATGCAAAACAAACATTAATACAATTATATAAGAGTAATGATTTAAAAGCAAAGGGTGTTACTGACTTCGATCAGTTTTTTGAACGTTATAGTTACCACAATGAAAGGCTTTGGGATAGGTATACCAAGGGTTTCATTAAACAAGAAGAGTTGAGATGGAAAAGAATGTGGCTGGCTTTGCTGGATTTTAAATTGGCAGATGAACCCTTATCGAGGCAAATGGGTGTAGAATTTCTGGATCTGTTACCCACCAGAAATACCTTATTTCCCTATACCATCGAAATTCTGGAATACCTGAAAGCGAGATCTTATCAAATGCATCTGGTAACGAATGGCTTTGAAAAAGTACAATACAGCAAGATTCGTAATGCACAGATACATACCTATTTTCAGCAGGTGATCACTTCAGAAGCCAGTGGCAGTTTAAAACCCAATAAAGAAATTTTTGATTACGCATTCGCAAAAGCAGGTGCACTACCCGAAGAAAGTATCATGATTGGTGATAACCTGGATGCAGATATACAAGGAGGTATTAACGCGGGTATAGATACTATTTTTGTTAACCATTTAACAGTTGTACCACATGTTCAGGCAACTTATATGGTTCACCACCTGAAAGAATTAGAAAATATTTTATAGTTTAAAGGACTAGCTCAAACAAAAATACCCCGTAGACTACGGGGCATTTTTACATCATAATATCTAACAACTATGCTTTCTTCGTTGTCTTTGTGCTTGTTTTAGTTGCTTTCGCATCTGTTTTCTTTTCGCCCATTTTGCAATCCTTCATATCCTTGTCTTTACACTCTTTCATGTCTTTGCAGCATTCTTTACCTTTGGCACATTTTTTACCATCACCACCATGGGCAAAAGCAACACCTGTAAAAAGAAAAGCAGCGGTTGCCAATAGAAATACTTTTTTCATGTTTTTTATTTTTATTGATTGATAAGACAATCAAGTTAACAGTTTTTCTACTTTTTACAAAAAGAATGCCTGTTAAAAATACATTAAAGCCCATTAATTACCAATGTGCCAACACTGATACACCCCCTTTTACCACCTGGTTTAACTGCACAGCAACCTTTGCGTTCAATGGAAGCAACACATCCACACGGCTGCCGAATTTAATAAAACCATATTCATCACATTGGTTAACCTGCTGACCAACCTGTGTGTAATTACAAATACGCTTTGCCAATGCTCCGGCAATTTGCTTATACAATATCTCTCCATGCGCATTTTTTGTAACTACGCTCCAGCGTTCATTTTCAGTGGAAGATTTAGGATGCCAGGCAACTAAGTATTTTCCTTTGTGGTATTGATTATAGACAACTTCACCACTCATCGGATTTCTATTTACATGCACATTGGCCGGACTCATAAAAATGCTTACCTGAATTCTTTTGTCTTTAAAATATTCTACTTCTGTTACTTCTTCTATCACCACCACTTTACCATCTGCCGGACAAATAATCTGGTTCTCATTAATGGTAAGTGCACGACTAGGGATTCTGAAAAAAGAAATAATGAATAAGAATAAACCCAGTGTAACTAAAAAAATAGCAATAGCCAACCAGGGCAGTGAACCACTTAAAAAGGTAAAAGATACCAGATTCAGTAAGCCAAAAATAAGTGCGGTAACTGCTATTGTTTTATAACCTTCTCTGTGAATTGTCATGCAATAATTTTGAACGCCAAATGTAAACCCTAATGTTGAGAAAGAGACAATGATGACCAAAAGTTTCCTTTATACGATTGGGGTATTATTTATGGAATGGGGCAGTTTACAAAAAGTAGAAAATGATCCATACAGCAGTACTGGCAAATAATAGAGAATCAAATCTGTCGAGAAATCCACCATGTCCGGGCATAAAACTACCACTGTCTTTAACATTGGCCAGCCTTTTCAATTTACTTTCAAAAAGATCGCCCAAAGTGCCTGTGATAGAGGCGGTAACAGAAACAATCAGAAGTGATCTCAAAGGAAAATGCCCCCAATAATAGCCGGCAGCACAAACCACTAAAACAGCCAGAATAGCCCCGCCGATTGTGCCTTCCCAGGTTTTTTTAGGGGAAATGGGCGATAAGGGTGTTTTTCCAATAAAAGAACCTACCAGGTAAGCCATGGTATCATTGATCCAGATAGAAGCAATCACAATAACAGGCAATAACCAGTTTTCGCCAGTAAATACCCTTTGATTGAGGTTGGTATATAAGCGCATCATCAACCCCCAACTCACAGAAATATAAAGTAGTCCTAATAAAGAATGAGCCCAAAGGCGCGTATTAATTTTATTCTTACCTAAAAAATCGCCAACGATCATGCACAAAAACCCTAAGGCAAAAAGCCAAAAGCCAATCAAATTTATACGAAGATTCCCGAGCAGATAAGTATTGTCTGTCATCCATAAAACAAAACCCAATCCTGCTATTGCAACACTGAATTTATGTACGGGGTGCAATAGCGCATAGTCATTATCGATCAGTCCTACCAGTTTCTGGTATTCAATCCAACAACCAATATGTATAATTATAAATAAAGCCAGAAAACTCCAATGGTTCCATAATAAACCCAAAAGCATCACTATTACAAATACAAGAGCTGTAAGGGCGCGTGTTCTGAAGGTTTGAAAATGAAAAGCCATCTTATGCAGAGATTACAATGAGCGAAGTACGCGCGAATGAGGGATATATCCAAACATCAGTTCAACAGATTCTGTTCTATGAGTTGTTTGGCTGTTTCCATTAAATGTAAAGGCACATATAGTTCTATATCACCAAAATTAAGATAGCTACTATCTTGTTTATTCATGATTTGAACCGGTACATTGTTCTCTTCCAACATTCCCTGTATAATACTTGCCTCAGCAGGATTTCTGGTAGCAAATATTTTTAACCACTGATGCATTATATTATTAGTTTTCGTGAGATGAATATTTTCTTTGCCTTGCCATACCTAAAACTTTTTCGCATTCCTTTTGATAGGTCTTGAAAAATAAAACAAGGAACACAAGTGCTATCGCCCCTATCCAGATTGGCATAGATTCATCCATTGCTTTTTCAATTGATTTTCCCTGCCTGGCTAACAAAAATAACTGGGTTACAACTAAGGCATTATTAAGGAAATGGAGTAAAATGCTGAGCCAAAGATTTCTGCTGTAAGCAAACACCAATCCAAGAATGATACCCAATGCTACCCTGGGCAAAAAACCGAAAAAAGAAAAATGAAAAGCACTGAATAAGATACTGGTAATGATAACGCCAGCCCATATATTGCGTGTCCATCCAATAAATAATTGCTGAAATGCCCCTCTGAATAAAATCTCTTCAAAGAAGGCAGGGGCAATAGCCATAACGATGAGTGCCAGTAAATAATCCCACACGTTTTTCATATTGGCCATAGAAAGCATAGATGCTTTATATTCATCTTCCAGCAATTTAGCTTTGGCATACCATGTTGCAGGAAGGGGAATTTTTTCATTCAATGAGCCCAGGGCACCACCTAATAAAATACCGCCAAATAAAATGAGCACTATATAAAATAACTGTTTATAACTGACAGCAGATTGAAAACCCAAATGCGAAAAAGGTTTCTTGCTAACTTTTAGTGCTAAAATAAAAGCAGGCAAGAAGAAAACCAGCAAGGAAGAAAATGTATTTAAAAATCTTGCAATATTTACGTTTGCAGGTAAATTAATGGCTTTGGAAACTTCTTTGTAGGGTACATGCATTAGCAATCCACCTGCAAAGGATAGAAATAATGAAGTTAAAATGAGTGACATACCCAGCAATCCCAGAAGTAGGGCAAATTGCATCGGATAACTGATAACTTCCTTTTGGTTCATTGTTTGCAAAATAAGCTTGTAAATTTGCAACTTCTAAAAAAATGTCCAGACAATAAAGGATGAAAGGCAAAATAAGCTTCTTTATACCTTTACCTAAGGACTACAAGTATTATGGTTAAGATAGGCAATATAGAATTACCCGATTTCCCCTTACTGTTGGCGCCCATGGAAGATGTGAGCGATCCGCCTTTTCGTGCTGTTTGTAAAGACAATGGTGCCGACCTCATGTACACTGAATTCATCAGTAGTGAAGGGCTTATTAGGGATGCTATCAAAAGCAGGCATAAATTAGACATATTTGAATACGAAAAACCCGTTGGCATTCAGATCTTTGGTGGTGATGAAGAAGCTATGGCCCTGAGTGCTAAAATTGTTGAAACCGTAAATCCTGATCTGCTGGATATCAACTTTGGTTGTCCGGTAAAAAAAGTAGTGACAAAAGGCGCAGGCGCAGGTGTATTAAAAGATGTAGACCTGATGGTTCGATTAACGGAAGCAGTGGTAAAAAGTACAAAGCTGCCCGTTACTGTTAAAACACGATTGGGCTGGGATGATAGCTCAAGAAATATAGAAGAAGTGGCCGAACGTTTACAGGATGCAGGCATTAAAGCCCTTGCCATTCATGGGAGAACCAGGGCACAGATGTATAAGGGTGAGGCCGATTGGACATTGATTGCAAAAGTGAAAAACAATCCACGCATCCATATTCCCATTTTCGGGAATGGTGATATTGACAGTGCACAAAAAGCATTGGAATATAAAAACAGATATGATGTAGATGGCATCATGATTGGCAGGGCTGCCATTGGCTACCCCTGGATCTTTCGTGAGATCAAACATCATTTGGAAACAGGCGAATTACTCCCTTCACCCACATTGGAAGAAAGGGTGGAAGTTGCCCGCAAACACTTACGCAAATCCATAGAATGGAAAGGAAATATTGTGGGCATCAATGAAATGAGACGACATTATGCCAATTACCTGAAAGGACTACCCAATATCAAAGAATACAGAAATAAACTGGTTACCGTTAAAACCCGTGAAGAGGTAGAAGAAGTGCTGGATGAAGTAAAGAAAAACTATGCCGGCTATGCATTTGAAAGGTTTCCCATTGAATTGATCAATTACCATGAAAAGTGTCCGGTATAGGGTGGTGATTAGTTAATTCACTATATCACTCATTCCCCAGCTCTCTCCTAACCTCCTTACTCAAAGGCGAAATAGATTGGGAGAAAAAATGCGTTAATACCCCTTTTTCATTTACCAGGTATTTACTAAAATTCCATGTTGGTTGCTGATCACACCATCCGTTTTGTTGTGATTGGGTAAGCCATTGATAAACCGGGTTCTGTGCTGCCCCTTTGATAACACTGCTTTTTTGCATCAAGAGAAAACTAATGCCATAATTGATTTTACAAAAATCTGCAATTGCGGCATTATCGGCTTTCTCCTGATCCTTGAAATCATTGGCAGGAAAAGCAATCATCACCAGCTTGTCTTTGAATTGCTGGTGTAATTTTTCAAGCTCATCATACTGCGCTGTAAAACCACAATCACTGGCGGTATTGATGAGCATGATTTTCTTTCCGGCAAAATCACTGAATGCAATGGTATCAACATTTGAAGCAATAGCTTTCAAATCGTAAAATGACTTTACAGCTGCTTTATTTTCTTTATTCACCTGTATATCTTTTGCCGAAGGAAATAATTTCCCCTTCAACATGATCAAAGGATAGATCGTTTTTAAAATAGATTGTCGCCAGGTCATGTCTTTTCTTTTTATTAGAAACAAAGTGATTATAATGACAATTAATAGGAATAATAGTTTGCGCATAAGCGGGAATAAGATTGGTGAATTATCGAATTATCCATTTAAATAATTTTAGTTTCCCTTTCAATGGCGGGTATTTCATTGCCGGATCAAACCAGGTAGGTGTTTTGAGTACCGATTTTTTATGACTAAAAGTATCAAATGATGCTTTCCCATGGTAAGCACCCATTCCGCTAAAGCCCCTGCCACCAAAGGGCAAGGAAGGATTGGTGAGGTGTAAGCTCGCATTATTTACACAAGCTCCGCCGGAAGGCACATCGCTAAGCCATAGCTTTTCTTTGGTGGTACTGGAAGTAAAAATATAAAAAGCCAGAGGGTTTGGATTATTTGCAATAATTGCAAGCGCTTCTTCTCTTGTACTAAAGGCAATTACAGGCAATATCGGTCCGAATATTTCATCTTTCATTACACTGTCATCTAACCCTACCTGATCCAGAATGGTTGGTTCAATAAATAATTGGTCGCTATCATGTCTGCCGCCATGTACAATATTTCCTTCAGTTAAATAACTGATGATCCGATTGAATTGTTTGTGGTTGATGATCTTTCCGAAATTTTCTGATTCTTCGGGTCTAGTGCCAAAGAACTGTAGAATACTTTTTTTCATCTCAGCCAGTAATGCTTCCTTTTTAGTTTCATGTACCAAAACATAATCAGGCGCAACGCACATTTGTCCGGCATTCGAAAATTTCGTCATCACAATACGCTTGGCAGTTATGCTGATATTGGCATCTTCTTCAACCACACATGGACTTTTACCTCCTAATTCTAATGTAACCGGCACCAGCCTTTCGGCTGCCATTTTATAAATTACTTTTCCAACCAGTGTGCTGCCTGTATAAAATACATGATCGAAAGTGAAATGATTCATCATTTCTGGTATCACAGTAGCACCATCCCCTTTAACAAATAAAACAAACTCTTTGGGAAAAACAGAAGCTATTATTTTTTCTATCAAAAAAGCCGTAGCTGGCGCAAACTCGCTGGGTTTCATTACTACACAATTGCCCGCTGCTATGGCACCCAGAACGGGTATAAGCAATAATTGAAAGGGATAGTTCCAGGGACCAATGATCAAAACAACGCCCAGTGGTTCCTGCTCTATCCTGCTGCTGGAAGGGAGATTTAATAAATTAGTGGAAACGCTTGTTGCATCCATCCAATCTTGCAGGTTTTTGATGGTTTCATTTAACTCGGCCAGAAAGAATCCGTTTTCTGTAATCCAGCATTCTTCCTTAGATTTTTTTAAATCAGTATACAAGGCAGCATAGATCTCCTGCTCATGGGCTATCACTGCATTCTTCAATCGCTCTAATTGCTCTTTCCGAAAATGATAAGATTTGGTTATGCCACTATTAAAATAGTGACGCATAGTAACTAAAGCCTCCGAAATTTCAGGTATCATGTTTTGTTTATTTATTATTTACAAGATAAGCTTTGTTTTCTGCATCTTACGCAAGGCCTGCCCTAATGAAAAGCTTAATTACTAATAGAAATGGATGATTGCATCGTAGTATTCAATTTATTCAATCTTTTTAAATGGAAACTATTTGAATTAGGCTGCATTTTTATCTTACTACTTATCTTTGCTGAAAGGCTTTAAACAAATCCAATATTAGTTATGCGTATGAATTTTTGTGTTTTTTTGTGGGGCAGCCTCATTGTTTTGAATTCCGAGCTTCCCAAATTTTTGGTTTATTTATTTTTCAATAATGAAAGTGATAAAGCAGTAAATATCAAAATGAGCTTTAAGTCTGTTGATGAAAATTCAAATACTGTATCATATAGCATGATGGTACAACCAGGTCACCGGGAAATGGAAGCCGGAAAAATCAAAAATGGCACTTATATAATTGAAGCCGAAACAATTGATGGACTTATCAAGTATAGAAAGACCCTGTCGATAGATTCAGACAGATGGTTTGTAGTGAATTTTATGCAAAACGATTCTATCCAGATCCAACGGAAATATGGCTATGTGGATACCAGTGTATTGAAAAAAATTAAGGGAAAATATACCGGCATCAGCTTTTATGCAGAGAATAGAAAGCCTTTGGGTTTCTAATAAAAATTAGATATGTACACACCTCATTAATAAAACCGCCCACTCCCAAATTGGGTAGCGGGCAGCTGGATTTTGGATAATAACTATGGTTAAGACGTAGAAATAATCAAAAATGTTGTCTGTTCACTGAAAATTAACTTTTGGACCCCTCAAAGAATAATAAATTTCGCTAAAATTTTTTAGCCCTGAAATGCTTATCTAATCAGGGTTTAAGGCATTTCTTCCCCATATTTCCTTGTATTCGAATCTATTAGTAGGATATTTCGAGAACAAGCCTTCCTTCTATTCAATTTTTTGTAATAAATTGAACTCTCTATTTTTCTATCAACCCCTAACGAAAATTGCATGAAAAAGAAAACGGAATTAAGTAAGCAGGATTTAGAATCCAGTATCCAGCATCCAACATCCAGCTCCCAACCTTCCAGGAGAAGTTTTATCCGGAATGCCGCACTGGCAGCTGCTGGTTTTTACATTGTTCCCCGACACGTTTTAGGTCGCGGATTCACTGCACCGAGCGACAAATTAACCGTTGCCGGTGTGGGTGCCGGTGGTAAAGGGGAAAGCGATTTGTGGAATTTCTTCCAGAGTGGAAAAGCTGATATTGCTTTTTTGTGTGATGTGGATTCGCGCCAGACAGCTAAAAGCCGTCAGCGCTACCCTAAAGCAAAAATTTATACAGACTACCGCGAAATGTTGGATAAGGAACATAAAAATTTTGATGCCTGTTCCGTTTCCACACCAGACCATATGCATGCAGTTATTGCGATGGGTGCTATGCAATTGGGCAAACACGTTTATGTACAAAAACCCCTTACACATGATATTTATGAGGCCCGTGTTTTAACAAAAGCAGCACATGATAATAAAGTGGTTACACAAATGGGTAACCAAGGTGCATCAGGTGATGGTGTTCGCCAATTACAGGATTGGTATAATGCTGGCATTATTGGAGATGTACACACCATCTATTGCTATACAGACAGACCCGTTTGGCCCCAGGGTATTCCCTGGTCGAAAGAAAAACCGGCTGTTCCAACGGAACTTGACTGGAATCTATGGTTGGGTACCGCACCTTACCGTGATTATGTTGAAAAATTAATCCCTTTTAACTGGCGTGGCTGGTGGGATTATGGTACCGGTGCTCTGGGCGATATGGCCTGCCATATCATGGCGCCTGCATTTGCTGTTGCCGGCTTAGGCTATCCAACATCTGCCGAGTGCAGTATTGCCACACCTTATATTGAAAACTGGACAAGGGGCGTTTATCCTGATTCGGGACCTGTTTCCTCTTCCATCACACTTACTTTTAAGGGTCAGAACGGTAAGCCAGATATAAAATTACATTGGATGGATGGTGGTATCCAACCCGACCGTCCGGAAGAACTGGGTGCTAATGAGATCATGGGCGATGGTGGTAACGGAGCTATCTTCTTAGGTACCAAAGGTAAAATGATGTGTGGCACTTATGGTGTGAGGCCGCAGCTATTACCAACATCACGCAGCAAAGAAACAGTGGTTCCTCAAACGGTTGCGCGGGTTCCAAAAGGCGATGCCGGCCACTATGCAGCCTGGGTAGAAGCTGCCATTGCCGGCTATGGCAGTGATCTGGCAAAAAACCTGAGTTCTAATTTTGATATTGCCGGACCTTTAACAGAAAGTGTTTTGATGGGAAATCTTGCTATTCGTAGTTACCATATTGCTAAAAAAGATAAGGGCAGAGATACTTACCCCGGACGTAATATCAAACTCTTGTGGGATGGCCCGAATATGAAAATCACCAATTTTGATGAAGCCAATCAATTTGTGAAGAGAACGTATAGAGAAGGTTGGAGCTTGGGGGTGTAACCCCCTGGCCCCCTAAAGGGGGAGTCTTCTTAAAACGAAAAGCGGTGCCTATTTCCAGACACCGCTTTTTTATTAAACTTTTTTGCTGAGGGCTATACTAAATTTTAGAAGCTAAACCCTTTCATATATTGTGCATCTGCTTCGGCACTCTCCATTGGATTGGTATTGGTGAATGCTTCCTGTTCTATTATATGGTATTGCATGCCTTTGGTTGCTGCCACTTTTAATATGGAAGCAAAATCAATCGTGCCTTTACCAATTTGAACAGATTCATGTCCTTCTCTGGCATTGCTTTTTACCAGGTCTTTTACATGGCAAAGTTTGAAACGACCGGGGTGTTTTGCAAACCAGGCTTTGGGATCTTCACCTGCTGCTACAACCCAGTAAATGTCCATTTCAAAATCTACCAGCTCTTTGTCGGTGCCCGCCATCATTACTTCCTGTGGCATTTGACCTTCCTGAACCTTAAAGGAGTAGTCGTGGTTATGGTAGGCAAAACGGATACCGTTCTTTTTACAGATCTCGCCCGATTTGTTAAACTCGTCAGCAAACTTTTTATAGTTGTCAAGCGATTTCTGCGGTCCTTTGTATGGACAGATCAGGTATTTCATACCTATTTCTGCGGCTTCTGCAGCTTTGCGTTCAAAGTCTACCAAATTATTACAGTGTGCAGAAACAACTTGCATACCCAGATCATCCATGTATTTCTTGAACTCTGTATTTTTCCAACCCCAGAAAAAGCCCTTTGGTCCTTCAAAACTTTCAATTTGTTTATAACCAAAAGAAGATAATTTCTTTAAAGTGTCTTTTGCGTTGATAGTTAGGTCTTCTTTTACAGTCCATAATTGAATACCGAATGCATTCAGTTTCTTATAGCTGCTAAATTCTTCCACCAAAGACGATTTCCCCCTGAATGGCAAGCTTAATGCCATGGCAGCTAAAGTTCCGTTTCGTAAAAATGCTCTTCTATTAGTCATAATGTTGCTATTAAAATGTACGATTTTCCTATTCCACTTTCGTGAAATGTAAACCTATTCTGTTCAACAGGATTGTTAAATGATCTTTCACTACATCAAAAAATATTTTAACAAACCACAACCTCAAATCTTGTTTTAGGTAGCCCAGGCCTTATCTCCTTTCTTGTAATCGATACAGCCTTCATATTTTCCAGGTACTGCTACATAACGCAAAGCTTTGGTAGCCCCCACTTCTGAACTGAAATAGCCCCATAGTGTAAGCTCTTTCATCATACGGAAATAATGGGATGGTTCGCCTTCTTTCTTATTTTTCTGGTATTCTTTTTGTTCTGCATCAAGCGCAACCAGTAATTCGTGGCGCTGTTCTGGTGAAGCATTCAGGAATTCTTTTCCGTTATGCTTGGCTTTACAGGCTTCATTCAGTTTCTTGATACCATCCATAAATACAGTCTGGTCTTTCTCTTCATAACAATCGCGAACGATAACTGTCATGAACTCACCCACCTTGGCTTCTTTAGCGCCAGGTGTAGATGTGGCGGGCAGGATGGTTTCGGAAATTTCATCCAGTAAATAAATATCTTCGGGTGAAAAACTTACACCAACTTCCGATTTGGGTTTACAACCGGAAAGGAAAGCATTCGAACCGATAATAGTTCCACCCAGGAGCAATGCTACACTGGATATGGCTTCTCTTCTATTCATGTGTTTGTTTTTAAAATTTTAATGATGTAAAGGAAATATCTTCTTCCTTTTGCTAACCTGGTTTTATAAATTTTGTTTCTTCAGTTCCGATACTGCATGGTCAACCGCCCTTGCTGTAAATGCCATATATGTAAGTGATGGATTTACACAGGCTGCGCTGGTCATGAACCCACCATCAGTTACAAATACATTGGGTGCATCCCAAACTTGGTTGAATTTATTTACAACTGACGTTTTTGGATCGGCGCCCATACGTGCAGTACCCATTTCATGAATACCGCGTCCGAGATAAGGATTGGCATCATAGCCTTTTACATCCTTTACACCGGCATTGGTAAGCATTTCGATGGCATCTGCCTGCATGTCTTTACGCATCTTTAACTCATTCTCTTTCAGCTCAGCATCAAAGGCCAGAACATTCAATCCCCACTTGTCTTTTTTAGTTTTATCTATTGTTATTTTATTGTTGTGATCTGGTAACACTTCACCAAAACCACCCATACCCATTGTCCAGCTACCTGGTTCCGTAAGTGCATCTTTAAATTCACCACCAATGGTCATTTCGGCAATTTCTCTTCCCCAACCCTGTCTGCCTGCACCACCCTGGTAGCCATAGCCGCGGAGGTAATCACGTTTATCACCAAAAAGGTTTTGGTAACGGGGTATATAGATACCATTGGCTCTTCTGCCGAAATAATATTTGTCTTCAAATCCATCAACTTTACCACTGGCACCCACACCCAGGTGATGGTCCATGATATTATGACCCAATTCACCACTGGTGCTGCCCAATCCATCAGGCCAAATATCTGTAGCAGAGTTCATCATTATCCAGGTAGAATTGAAAGTAGAAGCATTTAAGAAAATGATCTTGGCACTGTAAGTAATGGTCTTATTATTTTCAGCATCCAAAACTTCTACGCCGGTAGCTCTTTTTTTATCCTTGTCATACAATACTTTGGTAACAATAGACCAGGGGCGTAAGGTTAAATTACCCGTCTTCATGGCTGCAGGTAGTGTTGATGACTGTGTGCTGAAATAAGCGCCAAATGGACATCCCAGCCAGCATTTATTTCTAAACTGACAAGCAGTTCTGTCCTGAATAGCTACAGTAAGGTTTGCGGTACGACCAATGATCATGGCCCTGGCACCTTTGTAATATTCCTTTAAACGAGCAGCCACATCTTTTTCAACGCAATTCATATCCATAGGCGGAAGGAATTGACCATCGGGCAATTGTGATAGGCCATCTTTGTTACCACTAATACCTGCAAATTTTTCTACATAATCATACCAGGGTGCAATTTCTTTGTAACGAACAGGCCAGTCAACGGCGATACCATCTTTTGCGTTTGCCTCAAAATCAAAATCACTCCAGCGATAACTTTGTCTGCCCCACATCAATGATCGTCCACCTACATGGTAACCGCGAAACCAATCGTATCGCTTGATTTCGGTATAGGGACTGTCTTTGTCGCTTGCCCAATAATCAAGATTGGTTTCATTTAAAGGATAATCACGTTTTAAAACCGGATAGTCGTTGATCATCTGTTGTGTTCTTCTGCCACGATGCGGATGATCCCAGGCTTCTTTGTTTGCGTTTACATAATCTTTAATATGCTTGATATCGCGACCGCGTTCCAGCATCAATACTTTAAGCCCTTTTTCGGCCAGTTCTTTTGCAGCCCAGCCCCCGCTAATCCCGGAGCCCACAACAATTGCATCATAGATTTGATCGGACATGTTTTATTGGTTTTTTATTTTACTTACAATGAATCGGTTTGTAGTCTGCATTATACATCACAGATCATCACTGCTTTCTTCAATGATGCCAGCTTATCTGTTTCCAATGGAATAAATTCCTGTGCCACATAATCAGTAAATCCTGTTGCCAAAATAGCTTTCATGATAGCAGGATAATATAATTCCTGTGTTTCATCTATCTCATGCCTTCCGGGTACACCACCTGTATGGTAATGTCCGATATAGGTATTATTATCACGTATTGTTCTTATCACATCTCCTTCATCAATCTGCATATGGTAAATATCGTAAAGCAATTTGAAGTTGGGTGATCCTAAACGCTTACACAACTCAACACCCCACTGGGTTCTGTCGCACATATAATCTTTATGATCTACCTTACTATTCAAAAGTTCCATCACAATAACAACCCCTCTTTTCTCTGCCTGACTAAGAATCTGTTTGATGCCATCCACACAATTTCTTAAACCAGTTTCATCATCCATACCATTTCGGTTACCGCTGGCAGTAAATAAATTCTTATAGCCTGCATCGGCAACCAGATCTATATGTTCTTGATAATTCTTTAAAAGCGTGGGATGGTATTGTTTGTCGTTCCATCCTTTAGTAAGATTGATCTCTGCACCATTGCACATGGTAGAAACCAAATTGTATTTCTTCAATGTTGGCCAGTCTTTTGGGCCTACCAGATCAATTCCTTTTAAACCGATATTATTGGCGCCGATACACAGTTCATCCAGCGTTAAACTACTGTAACACCAGCGGCAGGCAGAATGGTTGATATTTCCCTTAAGCATAGCAGATTTTATTTCGGCAGTTTCTCTGTTTGCATAAAGCGGCAAAGATGATCCTGCAGCAATAGCTGCAGACCCTGCAAGGATATTTTTAATGGCGCTTCTTCTGTTGGATGGCTTTTTCATAATGTATTGGGCAAGTAATATTAATTTAACCAACTAAGCAGCATTTACGCTATTGGTTTTAGCTTTTCCTTTCATGTAAAATAACAAAATAGCAAATGCCACTATTAGAATAATAGGTATAATGAGTGTTGCATTCAACACTTCCGGACCTGCCAATTTTTTAGCTTCATTCATCGCGATTTCTGAACTATCGCCGGCAGGTAATTTTGCAGTAACCAGTTCATCATAATAATCACCCATAAAAATGGTGTACACAGATACGGCAAGCATACCGGCGCCTCCCATCAGGTTCATACCAACAGCACCGGTTTTGGGGAGGTTCTCCGAAACAAATCCCAGCATGGTTGGCCAGAAATAACAAACGCCCATGCCAAATACAATCGCACCTACAAATAACATATTACCGGAACTATGCCCCAATAAGTATAATCCTGCGGCTGATAAAATTGCCGAAATAAGCAATACACCGGTAGGTGAAAATTTATGAACTACCGGGCCCGCAAATCCCCTGCCTATCACCATGATACCCGTTTCTATTGTTAGCAAAAGGATTGCATTGTCTGAAACATTCTTCAGCAAAACATCAATCCATTGACCAGTGAAAAGTTCGGTAATAGCTGTACCAAACATTAGAATAATCATGAAAAGAAACAATGGGTTAAACAAAGCCTTGTACATTTCCCAGGTAGAAACACCACTGGCAACTCTTTCTGTAACAGGAAAATCTAATTTGCTGAAAAGATAGCCATAAATGATAGTAGGTATCGCCATCAAACCTACCTGTATCTGCCAGCCTATGCCCGCTTTATCGAGGAAGAATACCAATAATGTACCAATCACAATTCCTCCGGGAAACCAAAGGTGGAAATGATTCAGTTTAGTGGTTTTATCATCGGCATAAATGGTTGCTACCAGCGGATTGCAAGCGGCTTCCACTGTACCATTTGCTATACCTATACAAAGGGTAGAGATGAAAAGAGTCCAATAACCACCGGCAAAAATGGTGAGAACAATACCCAGCAGGTGAAATATAAATGCTACGATCAGCAAACGCTTCATGCCAATTACGTCAACAACAAAGCCACCAATGATTACTGCCAATGGGAAACCCCAGAATGCAGTGGCAGCAATGGTTGCAAGTTGACCAGCATCTAAATTAAACTGAACGCCAAGGCGTCCCAAAATGCCGGCCCTGATGCCGAATGATAAGGATGTTACCAAAAGTGCCAGGCAACTGGCAAGAAATAATTGGCTACGTTGTGGGGTAGTCTGCATATCGTTAGGGTTATTATGGAAAAACAATCAGTTGTTAAATGTAATTTTTTATTTTTAAAACCTGATTGATAAAATTTATTGTACATCAATTTTTTTTATCAGCTTTACAGGACTTGTGTCTGTATGACGCAAACCGACGAAAAATCATTGGAAATTATAAAAAAGTACAAATCCATGAACCGTAAACTAAGAATGGGAATGGTAGGTGGGGGCAAGGATGCCTTCATTGGAGCTATCCATCGCCTGGCCGCTAATATGGATGGCCTAATTGAAATTGCCTGTGGTGCATTGAGTATTAATCCGGAAATAGCCAAGGCTTCGGGTGAAATGCTTTTTCTTCCGGCAAACAGAACCTATCTCACTTATGAAGAAATGATCACCAAGGAAAGTCAATTACCCGTTGATCAAAGAATGGATTTTGTAACCATTGTTACCCCCAACTTTGCGCATTTTGCACCGGCAATGATGGCTTTGGACCATGGTTTTCATGTGGTGATTGAGAAACCCATGACATTTACATTAGATGAAGCCAAACTTCTCAAAGCGAAAGTAGAAGAAACTGGTTTGATACTTTGCCTCACCCATACCTATTCCGGCTACCCAATGGTAAAACAGGCCAAAGCCATGGTTGCTGAAGGCGTTTTAGGAAAGATCAGAAAAGTTTGGGTAGAATACCCGCAGGGATGGTTGAGTAAGCTTTCTGAAAGAGAAGGAAACGCACAAGCTGCCTGGAGAACAGACCCCAAAAAATCTGGCAAAGCCGGTTGTATGGGCGATATTGGAACACATGCGGCCCATTTATCTGAATATGTTACTGGTGCCAAGATCACCCACCTTTGTGCAGACCTGAACATAATGGTTGACGGTAGGGCCCTGGATGATGATGGCAATGTTTTATTAAAGTTTGATAATGGTGCTGCTGGTGTATTAATGGCATCACAGGTTGCAGCCGGTGAGGAAAATGCTTTAAAGATCCGCATTTATGGCGAAAAAGGCGGACTTGAATGGGCGCAACAGGAACCCAATACTCTATTGGTAAAATGGCTCGACCAGCCCGCCCAGATTCTGCGGGCAGGCGGTAACTATGGTGATCGTTTATCCAGTTTTGCAACGATGAACTGTCGCACACCGGGTGGACACCCCGAAGGTTACTTGGAAGCATTTGGCAATATTTATAAGAATTTTGCGCTTACCCTTACTGCAAGAATTGATGGCACAACCCCTTCTAAAGAAAACCTGGACTTTCCAACTTTCGAAGACGGTATCAGAGGCATGGCATTTATAGATAATGTGGTGGCTTCTGCAGCATCGGAGCAGAAATGGACAAAATACGAGCTTTAAATTTTACAACTGTCATTTCGAATGAGTGAAACGAAATGAGAAATCTTATTCTCGAAAGTGAGATATCTCCTCGTCGTTCCTCCTCGTCGATATGACTCTTAACCTTAAAATGATTCTATGACAACAATTAAAGGACCGGGTATTTTTCTCGCACAGTTTATGGGCGATAATGCCCCATTCAACTCTTTGGAGAGTATCTGCAAGTGGGCATCCTCATTGGGTTTCACGGGTGTACAGATCCCAACATGGGATAGCAGATGTATAGATTTACAAAAAGCCGCAGAAAGCAAGACCTATGCTGATGAAATCAAAAGCATTGTACAAGCTGCCGGCATGGAGATCACCGAACTATCTACCCATTTACAAGGACAGCTGGTGGCAGTAAACCCTGCTTACGATGCCCTATTTGATGGATTTGCGCCGGAACATGCCCGTAATAACCCCAAAGCAAGAACAGATTGGGCCATACAACAATTAAAATATGCTGCGAAAGCTTCACAGAACATGGGATTGAATGCCCATGCTACTTTTAGTGGTGCTCTCTTATGGCATACAGTATATCCTTGGCCACAAAGACCTGCAGGACTGGTAGAAACCGGTTTTACAGAACTGGCAAAAAGGTGGCTACCCATTTTGAATGAATTTGATGAAGCTGGTGTAGATCTTTGTTACGAAATACACCCCGGAGAAGACCTCCATGATGGGGTTACCTATGAAATGTTTCTGGAAAAAGTTAACAACCATTCCAGGGCCTGTTTGCTCTATGATCCCTCTCACTTTGTTTTGCAATGCCTCGATTACAAAGCCTATATAGACCATTACCACGAGAGAATACGCATGTTTCATGTAAAAGATGCTGAATTCAATCCTACCGGAAAGCAAGGCGTTTACAGCGGTTACCAGGGCTGGGTTAACAGAGCCGGCAGATTCCGCTCTCTGGGAGACGGTCAGGTTGATTTTAAAGCCATCTTCAGCAAACTGGCAGCCTACAATTATAAGGGCTGGGCTGTAATGGAATGGGAATGTGCTATAAAAGATGCAGCAATAGGCGCAGCAGAGGGAGCACCCTTTATTAAAGACCATATCATCAAGGTTACCGAAAAAGCTTTTGATGATTTTGCCGGAACGGGTTCTGATGAAAAATTTAATCGGCTTGTTTTAGGAATTGAGTAATAACTTCATGCTGGATTCGGGGTGCTGGATTCGGGATTCTGGATACTGGATAATAGATTCTGGATATTAGATATTTTGAGAGGGTTTATTTTAACTAACAGATATATTTATTAACCTTAAAAATTAAATTGTTTTGAAAAAGTATTTCTTCGCCATCACTTTACTCGCCTTTATGGGAGCCTGTGGCAACAGCAATGAGAAAAAAGATAGTGCAACAAC
>CALRUV010000003.1:0-43126 GCA_943371455.1 Chitinophaga pinensis
CAATTAAATTAGATTGCAGGTTGGATGATAAAGTAACAAAAAATAGCATAGTAATTATTGAACAAGAGATACCTGAATACGATACAAATTTACCATTGGTCCATTTTCGTGCTTCAATTCCAAGAATCAGTAAACAAAATGGAACGATGGTATAGGTTAATAGCCCCATAAGATTATGAATGAATTGTGATAGACTTGGTTCCATTAATTCTTGGTTGCAACCTTTATCACAAGGAAATATGCTAACAATAACTGTTGCCATTCCATAAAATACACCCATGCCAGCAAATCCAAATTTTGTTAGTGTAGATTTTGGTAATGACTTTGCTGCATAATATGAAAAGAGAGTGATTAATAATCCACTAGGAAAATAGAAAAAATACCTAAGTTGAATTCCATAAGGTGTTCCAATAGCATAAGATTCACTAATGAATTGAGAGATGTGACTATAGGAAGGAATTTGTAGTCCACCCAAAATAGTGGCAACTATAAATAGGCATACCCCTAATAATCCGAACCAGAATGCTTTAATATTGTTCATGCGAGGTTTTGCTTAAACTTTGTAACAATTCGATATGCCACCATTCTCTAAGCTAAATTAGTTGATTAATATTTTCTGTTCCCCTTGTTGGTCGCCCGACAAATATTGTAAGATTTTTTTTCATATACAAGGTAGTATGTACAGATCTGTTTTCAATTTTTTATCAAAACAGGCATCGCATTATCCCAAGTAATTTCAACCTTTGAAAGATACCAAGTCTTTCCTTTGTCTTTGTTTCCTTGGAAGAAAAGATAATATTTTCCATTCTCTGCTTTTAAAATATTGGGATGTCCGCTCTCACTTTCATTCCAGGATCCAGGTTTACCATTGGTAAGAAAGGGTTGATCAGATAATCGTTGCCAATGAATTCCATCTTCACTTTTGGCCACACCAATCTGTTGGGGCTCATTGTTATATCCGCCGGCATAAAACATATACAAAGCACCATCTTTTTGGATACAGGAAGCAGCTTCTATACATGATCTTTCCCAAGGCAAAGCTGGCTTCATCATGGGCATACCACCAACTTCTTTCCAGGCATTTCTACTAAAATCTGTGTTTAAATCTGCCACAGCAACGCCTTGTTGTTGAATTTGATAAGCTGTATCTCTGGTTGCATAATATAAGAAGTACTGATTTTTAAATGCTATTACTTCAGCATCGATGGCTCTGCCACAGGTCCAATCGGATAGGGCAGGATGAAATATGGGATTGGTGAGATCGCGTTGAAAATGAATTCCATCATTTGAAAATGCATGACAAATAGCATCTCCCTTACCATTGCCATAAGTTTGGTAAAACAAATGCAAAACCCCTTCTTTGATGAGGGCACTTGGCGCACAGATGCCTTTTGCTTCAACTGAGTTTTGTTGCGGCATTATATCACCCACTTTTTTCCAAACAGTTAAATCATTGCTGACGGCAATTCCAATATGCCACTGTTTTCTTAAAGAATCGGGAACGGAATAATACATCCAATATGTTCCTTTAAAATAAATCACATAGGGATCTTTGGCATATGGCCGAGAAGGAACAGTTTGATCGCCATAATACATCTCAGGTCGCTCTTGTGCATTGCCCAATCCTAGGTGTAAGCAAGCGAACATAACTACAAACATTCGAATCGTATTACTGGTGAAAGAATTTGCCATTTTATTAAATTAAATTAGTCAGTTCTGTTAAGTTGGTGGTCTCTATTCCGATGTTGATCGCCACTGTGCCGTTGTTGGTCGCCATACTTCAGGTGTTCGGAAGATTTTTATTTTAATTTTCAATGTACTATCAAATACCCACACTGGTGACTAAAGTCCCAAAATAACTTATTTTACTATTTATTCCATCCTCTGAAGAGCATAGCAAAGTTTTGAAGATACAAATTAGCTTAGTTATTACTTACATCTCACATACCTACCTAATTATAACCAGTCTTTACAGTCCGCCTAGGCGGATTGGATGCGGTGCCTAGCGAAGCTAGTAAAAATGATTCGCAGCTCATTTTTACAGAAGCCAAAGCAGCGTCGGCGCAAAGACGAGGCTATGCGGACTGTGCAAAATGGGGCCAGCCTTAACGGAGTGATAGGAAAAAGAAAGATGTATTTTAAATTTGTTCCGAACACCTGAATTCAGGCGACCAACAACGGTGGCAAGACATAGTTAGTGATCGAATACTAAAAAGAAAAAATAGGATATTTTAACGACAGTTTGGATATTCCAGAGGTTGTAATTTCTACATCATTTACTTTTTCGTATTCTTATACTAAATGCATTACTTGGATTTTTTACCATTAATTGATCAATGTCTTCGGCTGTAAAACCATGGTGTAATAAATCGGGTATCAACTTACTTGATATGGCGTCATACCTTCGAATGTCACCACCTCTTGGGAAAGAATTACCATCGTGAGAAAGTAAAACTTTGTTCAATATTTTTTCATTTTTAAAGATCTCTAATGTATGTATATACTCGGAAATATTTGTGTCATTTACGCCATCTAATGAAATCCAAACCCCTTTATGCGCAGCATCTATTAATATGGGCAATTCATTCATCTTATTTGCGTGAGCCCATACCCATGCATTCGGACTAACCTTTTTCTTTTCTAAAATTTTTAATTGTTCTTTTGCTGCAGATATATTATTCCCCGTATGAACAACAAGGGTTAAGCCGGTTGCCAAGTGTGTAATTACACCCGCCTCAAATAATCTACTATCAATGAGTGAGGGGTCGCCTTCATCAAATGCCAGTTTAATAAAACCGGGTTTGATGCCCGTATTATCAATGCCCTTTTCGAATTCAGTAATCCAGATCTTAGCTATTTTTTCTGGCGTTTCAGTAAAAGCGAATTCGGGTACATATCTATCTTTTGCAGCTCCATAAAATCCGGTATTGGTAATTATTTGTATGCCTGAACTGTCTGAAAGAATTTTTAAAAGCGATACTTTTCTTCCAAAGTATGCAGCCGTACAATCAAAGATGGAAGAAACGCCCAATAACTTCAACTTTTTTAAATAGGGAAGCACTTGCTTAAACAATGCAGCACTATCATATTCAGATACACTACTTGACGGTGCTCCAAAAGTTGACATGACATGTTCATGTGTTAATGAAAACTGTAAATTATCGATAGATAGTTTTCCGGATGTAGTATTTATATATTCATCGCTTCTTTTTTGTCCGTTAACGGCAATCATTGAAAATAGAAAAAGGATTATATATAGCTTATTCATGATTTTTTGAGATAACCTTGCCAAGGGTAAAGTTACCAAATATCTATATCTATAAGAGGTCCTTGTTTACGACTAGTTAAACTGGATTATTGAAAACATATCTATTTTACATGGCCCCTTGTAATTTTCTGAACACTTTGCCCATGTTAATCGCCTGACCAACAACTAACTTTTAAAATGCGTTAAGCATCCAAACGCATTATTCCTATTTTCATAAAATCCAGCACTGCTATTTTTATAATTTTCGGGGAAATCAGCAAGTTTCCATTTTTGTTGCGGGTAAACTTTTGGAAAGTTCTAAAACTTTCCAAAAGTTGCTACCCCGCCCAACCTTCTCTATCCAAACTCCGATAATGTATTGCTTCCGCTAAATGTTCCGGCTTTATGTCTTCGCTGCTGGCAAGGTCTGCAATAGTGCGACTTACTTTTAAAATCCTGTCGTATGCGCGCGCACTCAGGTTTAATTTTTCCATTGCTTTCTTTAGTAAGGTTTCACCAATATTACCTATCACACATATTTCACGTAATTGTTTACTACTCATTTGGGCATTGGCATAAATGCCTGGTGTTTCCTGGTAACGTATCGCCTGGATCTCTCTGGCTTTAATTACTCTGTCTCTAATGGATGCTGAATTTTCTGTTGCTTGCTGACTGCTTAATTCACTAAATGCAACGGGTGTTACTTCTACATGTAAATCAATCCTGTCCAATAAAGGGCCGGATACTTTGTTCAAATATTTTTGCACAGCTCCCGGCGGACAGGTACAATCTTTTTCTGGATGGTTGTAATAACCGCAACTACAGGGATTCATTGATGCGATCAACATAAAATTGGCAGGAAAATCCAATGACATTTTTGCGCGGGAAATGGTTACCCTTCTTTCTTCCATCGGTTGACGCATTACTTCCAGTACCGTTCTTTTAAATTCCGGTAACTCATCTAAAAATAAAACGCCATTATGTGCCAGTGAAATTTCACCGGGCTGTGGAGTGCCACCGCCACCTACCAATGCCACATCTGAAATAGTATGGTGCGGTGATCGAAACGGACGTTTATTGATCAGTGCGCTATGCGCAGGTAATTTACCGGCAACACTATGGATCTTGGTAGTTTCTAAAGCCTCCTGCAAACTCAATGGTGGTAAGATAGTTGGCAAACGCTTCGCCAGCATGGTTTTCCCAGCACCTGGAGGACCAATCAAAATCGCATTGTGCCCACCTGCTGCTGCTATCTCCATGGCTCGCTTGATATTTTCCTGGCCTTTTACCTCACTAAAATCAATATCAAATTGGTATTGGTTGTGGAAGAATTCTTCACGGGTATTAACCACAACAGGTTGTAAAGAATCTTCTTCTTCAAAAAAATTGACCACCTCACGTAAATGCGTTACACCATACACTTCCAAATTATTTACCATGCCTGCTTCTCTTGCATTGGCCTGTGGTACAATCAAACCTTTGAAGCCTTCTTTTCTGGCTTGTATGGCTATGGGTAATACACCTTTGATGGATTGAACGGTTCCATCCAAACTTAATTCACCCATGATCACATAATCTTTTAACCTATCAGGTTCTTTTAGTTGTTCACTGGCACCCAAAATGCCAATGGCAATAGGCAGATCAAAAGCAGAACCACTTTTTCGAATATCTGCAGGGGCAAGGTTTACCACGAGTTTGGTGCGTGGCATGTAATAATCATTCGTTTTAATAGCACTTTCTGTTCTTTGCAAACTTTCTCTAATAGCGTTATCCGGTAAACCTACAATGGCATATGATTGTCCCATGCTAACATTTACTTCAATGGTAATAGTTATTGCTTCCACGCCATAAACGGCGCTGCCAAAGGTTTTTACGAGCATATACTTAAATTATTTTCCTACTATCTACGGCATAAAAAAACTGCCTTTGTTAAAGGCAGTAAGATAGCGTTGGTCAATGATTCAATATAGCGTATAAATACCCGGTATTAATTCCATTGAATGGCAAAATACAAACAAGGTACGGTGCCTACATTGGTAAGGTTATGCAATACCATAGAATTGAGGAATACCACATCTCCCGGATTTGCTTTTTGGTGGTCGGTGGCTATCTGCATTTCTGCATTGCCATCCAGCATTAAAATTATTTCTTCGTTCTTATGGGTATGAGGGGCATGGCTGTTAAAGCCTACATTTAATTGTGTTACATGTATATCAAAACGATTCATCATGACTGTTTGCCTGTCAAAAAACTGACGAACACCGCCTTTGTCGTGTGGTTTGAATGCTACATCTTTCCAATTAATTATAAAAGAGCCACCTGCTTTGCTGCCTCTTTCTGTATCGGGCGGTAAAATTGACTGTGCCAGCATTTCATAAAAAGAAACAGGTGTTTCGGTTTTATTGTCAATGATCATTTTATCACCCGGCAACACACTGATCACAGATCCACGATCCAACATGGTTTCAACGCCATTGAGAGAAACCTCTACTGGTCCGTTTTTAATGATGAAAAAAGCTTCATTGCTTTTATCCTGAAATGTAAATTTTTTCCCTTTTTGTAATTCAATACCTGATATAACATGGCTCTTAAGTATGGCTGCAGAGCCTGAGAAAATTTTTGTGGATGTGCCATTTTTAACTTTCACCGCAGCAGTTTGATCCCATTTAAAAACTTGTGAGGGCAAGGGTTGTGCAATAATTTGACATACAATAAAAAAAGAAAAAATGGATAACAAGCATTTCATAAGCATGATTTTATCTAATGATGAAAGGTAGAGGTATTTGGGTGAAATTGTTTCCAGCTATGCCAGAATTCCTGGTAAACTTGTATAGTTTGTAAGCGACTTCCTTTTAAAGGCCCTTCCATACAACTGCCATCTACACTCCACAAAGAATGTGTTTGCAGATCTTCTAAACTCTCTTTATTTTTTCCTTCAACAAATTGTAGATTCATATTGTTCAACTTTCTGTTGAATCCATAAAATGATTTGCCGTTACCGGCAACGGTTATTAACACTGGCATATCATTGATTGAATCCTGGATCATTTTTTCTTTTACCAGTTCATTCCAATCATAGGCCCGGTCTGCTGCTTTTAAATGCAAACCAATGATCCACGATTTTTTTTGCCAGGAGGCGGAGTCTCTGTGTTCAAGATCTTCTTCAATAGTACCTTCATCATATCCTTTTAAATTGGCATAATCTTTTCTAAAGCTAGTATCTGGTTGCAAGATCAGCGTATTCGGATACAATGACAGCCAATCACCCAAACGCATTTGTGTAGAAGGTAGTTCCGTTAATTGCGTGCCTTTTCTTTCACCCGTTATAGCTAAACCTGTTGCTTGTTGCCACCAACTTTTGGTGCTGATGTCTTCGAACATAGCATTGTAATGGTCCATCCCTACGAGTCGAAATATTTCTTGTTTGCCATTCACCAACGGACTGAAAACCCTGCCAGTTCTACAAACCGTACAATAGGTAACCAAGATGGGTTCACCGTTAATACTATCCTGTACCTGGTGATGGTATCCTATAATATCTATAGGATATGCTTTGGCTGTTTGTGCTGAAACAATTCCAATAATTAGTTTTTCTCGATCGGTGGTGTCTGCTGCTGAACTATTGAAATTGATATTGGTTGATTGAATAAATATTTTATCGGCCAGAAACTTGAAATTGAAGAGGTAATAAATAAAGCCATACAGTAATAGTGCCAATACCACCAATACTTTCAGCCATTTATTGGGTTGTTGAAATGAATATAATAAGGGAGAAACGATCAATACAACACCGGCTATCCTTAACCACCAGATATTTCTGTGTAAAAAATAGGCAAATTGAATAGTATCCGATTGTTGGCTACCGGGGAATGGCATGATGAAATAAACCTTAGCAATTTCCAATAAGATCAGGAAAGCAAAAGCGGCAAAGAAAAGCCAGGGTTTTTTCATGGGGAAAAGCTAGGTAATTTTTTGCCACAGATTACACAGATTTGCACAGAAATTATCCTGAATTAACGAAAAGGAAATAGTTTAGAGCTTCTCTAACAGGTCAACTACCCCTTCTTTGCGCAGGATCAGGTAACCCAAGCGATCGTTACTGATACCTTCTTTTAATTGGTAACTGAACAAAAGCTGGTCATCCTTTACCGAGGTCTCGAAATAGTGAAATTGAATATTGGAATATTGTTTCAGTTCTTCGCCAATTTCATACAAATGGGTAGAGAGAATAAATAAGGCATTTTTCATTTTACGCAGTCCCTCCACTACCGTGGTACTGCATTTCACGGCATCCTGCTGATTGGTGCCTTTGAATAACTCATCGATCAATATGAGCCAGTTTTTACCATCGCTGATCTTTTCAATGGTATTTTTGATTCTCTGTACTTCATTGAAAAAGAAACTTTCGCCCTTCATGATATTGTCTACTACCTGGATATTGCTTAGAAGTCCATCCAGAAAACTAATGCGCATTTCCTTTGCCGGCACACCCATACCTAAATGAGCCAGAAAAGCAGATACCCCTACTGCTTTAATGAAAGTACTTTTTCCGGCCATATTGGCGCCAGTTAGAAATAGAAAATTTCGGTTACGTGAAATATCAATATCATAGGCAACTGGGGTTTGCAATAGCAGATGGAATAAACCGCTTGCTTTGATATAAGGTTCTTGGGAGATCTCAATTAAGGGGAAACAAAATGCATATTTTTTGCATGTTCTTGCCATACTCATATAGGCATCCAGCTTGCTGTAGATATCTATCAATTCAAATGCAGCATTTTTAAAATGGTTTCGAATAAAGCCACCATATTCTAATACTGAAATATCCGAAAGTTTATTTTTTTCATCCTGCATCATTCTTTGAATGGTTGGTTCATGTAATAACATGGTTATTCTAGAGGTAAATGCAGACAACTTTTTGCTTAAAGGAAGGTCAGACAGCAAATCCAATATCTGCTGTAATCCTTTGGTAAAATCAATGGCATGACCAACAGAATATTTGATCAAAGAAAAATCCTGCTTATTTATCAATGAATAAAAAAAGGTATTAACCTTGGAGGGGTGTTCTGAAAATTGATTGAGTTGTGATTCATAAAATTTTTCAATCATCATGATATTGCCATTGGTAATCATCAACGTCCATTTTTCCGAAACTACCATCAATTGTTTGATGGTTAATTGTGTATCATGAATTTCACTGATCGTTTCCAAAGGATGACCCATCAGGTAACGAAGAAACTCCCTTCCACCATTGGTTTGTGTATTATTCAAATAATAAAAAACAGATTGCTCCTCTTCTGCATGAAAGATAGAAAGATCGGCAAGGGTGGTTTTGTCTATTTGCATGTACGAGTTTTGGGTTTTGAGTTTTGAGTTTTGGGTTCATTTTGGAGAGTGTAGTGTATCATTAATTTTCAAATCTAAATTCTAAACCCAAAACTCCAAACTGTCTCCTATTTTCTATCAAAATTCAATCTCATTCCCTTCTGTGATTCATCAAAGATGCCATTTCCATAAACCATATTGCCATTTACAAAAGTATTTGTGATAGAAGCCGGGAATGTTGTTCCTTCTAAAGGGCTCCAACCGCATTTGTATAAGATATTTTCTTTTTGCACTTTTTGTTTTTGGTTCATATCTACCAAAACTAAATCTGCAAAATAGCCTTCCCTGATATAGCCCCTTTCTTTGATCTGGAAACAGCGGGCAACGGCATGACTCATTTTTTCTACCATTTTTTCCAGGCTGATTCTGCCTTCCTGCACATAATGCAGCATTAATGGTACGGCATGTTGCACCAAGGGTAATCCAGCATGTGCTTTTTCATAGGTCTCCAGTTTTTCTGCCCAGGTATGTGGTGCATGGTCAGTGGCAATTACGTCCAACCTGTCATCCAGCAAAGCCTTCCACAATGCTTCCCGGTTTGCTGGTGCTTTGATAGCGGGGTTGCACTTGATCTGATTGCCCAGTCTTGCATAATCATCGCTGGTAAAATGCAGGTGATGTACGCATACTTCTGCGGTGATACGTTTTTCCTCTATCGGGAGCATATTAGAGAATAACTGCAGTTCTTTTTCGGTGGTAATATGTAAGATGTGTAAACGACTATTGTATTTTTTGGCATATTGGATAGCCCTGAAAGAAGATTCAAAACAGGCTTCTTCATTGCGGATGATGGGGTGATCGGATGCGTCCAGTATCTCTTTGTTTCTCTTCCTTTCTGCGAGGTTATCGCGAATGATCTTTTCGTCCTCACAATGGGTAGCGATCAATAATTCGGAACCCTCAAAAACCTTTCCCAGCATAAGCGGATTATCAACCAATAGATTTCCGGTAGAAGAGCCCATAAAAATCTTCACACCACAAACCTCATTTTTTTTTGTCGTTCGTACGCAATACTTCTTCAATATTATCATTAGAAGTACCCATATAGAATGAATAATTGGCCAAAGAATGATGGGCAGCTATCGCATATTTATCTTCGAGTAATTCCTGTGTAAATGCAGGCGGCTGGGTGTTAGGCATTTCCATAAAGCTGGTAACACCACCCGCAACGGCAGCCCTGGCTTCTGAATAAATAGTGGCCTTATGTGTTAAACCGGGCTCTCTAAAATGCACCTGATCATCTATAGCACCGGGTATCAGAAACTGATCTGTTGCGATGATTTCCTTGCTTCTTTCTTTGGTGTTGATAGTGCCTGCTATTTTTTCGATCCTGCCATTTTTTATCAATACATCACCATTGATTCTATTGCCTTCATTGATGATACAGGTATTTTTGATGATATACTGTTGCATAAGCCTTAATTGGGGTTACGTATTTAGTATGCAATTTATTAAATATCTGTGCAGTACCCTTATTTTTCTAAGGGGGTCTTTTTTAAAAGGATTAATCTTCAAAATGAATGGAAAAAACCACCATTCTGGAAAGGATCTGGTCAAGTACATTGGAGTATTTCAAATTGGGGTCGTACTGGTGAATATTCCGCAAACCATTGCTGATCTTGAGTTCTGGCGATATGGTTACAAAAGGCAAATAAAAATTGAAACCCAAACCCAATTCAAAACCAAGGTCATCCTTTTTTAGTTTGATGAGATCATCCACATTACGGGCAGAAGAATTGCTGGACAGGTCCAGGTCATATTTGAGTCCGGCGAGCATATAAGTACGAAAATTACCGATCCTGTCAGAATTAAATTTTATCTGAATAGGAAAGCTAACCAGGGTTGAGGGCAAGGTCTGGTTTTGAAAAGCATTTTCGCCGGGTTTTGTTTTTATAAGTGTGTAGGCAATGTATTTTGATCCGCCAATGATCAGTTGTGGATTTGTCCTTACCTGAAAATGATCGCTTAATCTGGCAGTAGCCATTAAACCCATGGCGATACCACCACTGGAACCGGGTTCTGCAGATTGAATGCTATCGTTCTGCAAAAACAAGGGAGATTTGGCAACATGTAAAAAAGAGTAATTATAACCCAGGGTTAGGCCAAAATAATACACTAGATCATCGTGGTTTCTACGATAGATCTCTTTCTGCGCATACATGTTAGATGCACACAACAGAAAAATAATGAAAGGCAGGACTACTTGCTTCCGCAGTAAATAGTGCATATTCCGAAACTAAGCTTTATCAAATAAGTTTGGGTAAATCCTGCTTCATGCATGATGTTTATAAAGGTTTGTCCTTCGGGAAAGGCTTGAACACTATCGTTCAGGTATTGGTATGCGCCCCTGTTTTTTGCAAATAATTTTCCAATAGCCGGTGTGATCACATTCATGTAGAAATGAATCAAACCTCCTACTATTTTGGTATTCGATTTTGAAAATTCCAGTACCACTAATTTACCACCGGGTCTTAATACCCGATACATTTCTTCCAATCCTTTCTCCAGGTTCTGAAAGTTACGAACACCGAAGGCAACGGTAATGGCATCGAAATTTTGGTCTTTGAATTTGATCAGTTCACTGTCACCTTTTTGGAGTTCGATATAGTTCTGTAAATCCAGCTTAGCTATTTTCTTTCTTCCCAGATCCAGCATTCCTTCAGAAATATCTATGCCCGTAATTTTCTGTGGATGTAACATCTGGTAAGTTAAAATGGCCACATCGCCAGTGCCCGTAGCAACATCCAAAACATTTTTTGGCCTCAGTGCTTCTAACTGACTGATTGCTTTCTTACGCCAACCGATATCAATACCCCCACTCAAAAAACGATTAAGAAAATCGTAGCGAAAAGCAATATTGTTAAACATTTCGGCTACCTGTTCCTTTTTTTCCTGCTCACTACCCTGTATGGGTACCACTTTATCGTGTGCAAATTTCGTCATAAGCTGCGAAGATATTGAATTTATAATGTATAGAGCCTTTGTGCCATTGGTTTGTGTATTGAGTTAGGTTAATATTTAGCAAAAATTATCCCTTATTATCTTTGGTTTTTGTTTAAGAAAGCGGTCATGGGCAGTATCTTCGGTGTATAAAAACCAGTTTGTTTTTTCTCTATCAATCAAATATTTAAGGCCCTTGAAAGCGCGCATCTATAAATCAACCGGATCATGGTACCAGGCAAAGGCCGAGAACGGAAGATTTTACCAGGCAAGGATCAAGGGTATCTTTAAAATTGACAATATTAATTCTACAAACCCCATTGCCGTTGGTGATACCGTTGAAATGGAAATTGAAAATATTGCGGAAGAAACGGCTATGATTGATCATATCGATGACCGTAAAAATTATGTTGCCAGGGTTTCGCCCCATAACAGGCGATGGCACCATATTATTGCATCTAATCTTGATCAGAGCCTGCTTTTTGCTACCTTAAAAGATCCTAAAACTTCTCAGGGATTTATGGATAGGTTCCTAATCTCCTGCGAATCTTACCATATACCTGCAATTATTGTTTTCAATAAAGCTGATCTCTACCGCAAAAAGGAAATGGAAAAATTCGCCATTTTGAAAGAGATCTATGAAACCGTGGGCTACCATGTTATATTATGCAGCGTACAGGAAAATAAAGGCGTGGCCGAAATAAAATCTTTGTTAGAAGGGAAAACTACTTTGTTAAGTGGGCATAGCGGTGTGGGCAAGTCTACTTTCATCAATAAAGTATTTCCCGAATTTGATCTGCCAACACAGGAAGTAAGTGATTGGAGCGGGAAGGGCTTACATACCACCACTTTTGCAGAAATGTTTGATTTACCTATTAGTGGCCAGATCATAGATACACCGGGTGTAAGGGAATTTGGACTGGTAGATATCAGCAAGCAGGAGCTCTCGCATTATTTTCCGGAAATGAAAAGATTAATACAAGATTGCCAGTTCAATAATTGCATGCACATCAATGAACCCGGTTGTGCCGTTAAAGATGCGGTGAATGATGGAACGGTTTCTGTTGACAGGTATGCCAGTTATATGACCATACTTGATACCATGGAAGACTATTCTTATTAGTGTTTTTTAAATGGTAATTGCCCAAAAAAGTAATAGCAAGTTTATTTCTCCGGACATTCATTTGAATCACTGAACCAGGATGCATATTTAGTGTAATTACCTGCAATCCTGTCTATCTCACCATGGATCAATTCTCTTGAAATTTCTTTGATCTTTCTGGCTGGTACGCCTGCATAAATAGTGCCCTCTTCCACTACCGTATCTTCTGTAACCACCGCGCCGGCAGCTATGATGGAATTGCTATGCACCACGCATCTGTCCATCACTATTGCCCCCATCCCTATTAATACATCATCCTTGATCGTGCAGCCGTGTACGATGGCATTATGACCGATAGACACATTGTTGCCAATGATGGTAGCATTTTTTTCAAAGGTGCAATGAATGATGGCACCATCCTGCACATTTACCTGGTTGCCTATCTTGATCGAATTCACATCTCCTCTTATCACCGCATTAAACCACACACTGCAATCGTTACCCATGGTTACATTGCCAACAATGGTTGCATTGGGTGCTACAAAACAGGATTTTCCAAATTGCGGATAATTGCCGAGTACTGGTAAGATGGTAGCCATTTTTTTATTTTTTGATAAGCGTTAAGAACGCTATAAAGTAATTTAAAAGGAAAGATAACTTTTATGGTGATAATATTCAATGATTAGGCTATTAATGTTCTCTTATGACTTCTGAATATGATGGCTCACCAAACCTTTTGATTTATTGAATACCTTTAACACCTATCAGTATAAATTTTACTTAGTAGATGATGCATAACAGACAGCTATTTTTACAGCATATAGCCCAAACCTCCGATTCTCCTATTGGTATTGAAATGGTGAAGGCAGAGGGTATTTATTTACAGGATGTGGCCGGTAAACAATACCTGGACATGATTGCTGGCTTTAGCGTTTGCAATATCGGGCACTCGCATCCCAAAGTAGTGGAAGCTGTTCAAAAGCAGGCAGCGGCATATATGCACCTGATTGTTTACGGAGAATTCATCGAATCGCCACAGGTAGCTTACGCAAAAATGCTCACAGAATATTTGCCTCCTGCATTGGACTGCATCTATTTTACCAATAGTGGCGCAGAAGCCACAGAAGGCGCAATGAAACTGGCCAAAAGGGTAACTGGCAGAACCAGGATTATTTCCTTTCACCAATCCTATCATGGCAGTACGCAGGGCGCACTAAGTGTGATGGGCGATGAATATTGGCGCAACGCTTTTCGTCCATTATTGCCGGATGTATGGCATTTTCCTTATGGAAAATGGGAAGTATTAGATGCCATAGATAGCAATACAGCTTGCGTGATCATGGAAACGGTGCAGGCAGAAAGCGGTATCACGGTACCAGATGTAGAATGGGTAAAAGCAATTAGAAAAAAGTGTGATGATCATTGTGTATTACTGATTCTTGATGAGATACAGGCAGGTTTTGGCAGAACAGGAACCCTATGGGCTTTTGAACAGTTTGGCATTGTGCCAGATATAATGCTGCTGGGAAAAGCGCTGGGTGGTGGTATGCCATTGGGTGCTTTTATATCAAGTAAAAAAATGATGCACACGCTAAGTTATGATCCGGTATTGGGACATATCACCACTTTTGGTGGTCACCCGGTTTCCTGTGCTGCAGGTAAAATGGCTTTTCAGGTTTTGCTGGAAGAGAACATCATCCAAAATGTAAAAGCCAAAGAAAAATTGATCAAAGTAAACTTACAACACAGTGCCATTCAGTCCATTCAAAGTTTTGGATTGTGGATGTCGGTTCAATTTGCAACCGAAGAAATAGCAAAAGGCGTGATACATCAATGTATCCAAAACGGACTCATTACAGACTGGTTTCTCTTTGCCTCAGATAGGATGCGCATAGCCCCACCATTAATTATTACCGAAGAAGAAATTGTAAACATGTGTAAACTTATCCTGCAAAGTATAGATGAAGTAACCTCATCCACATAACACCAGTATCTAGAATCCAGTATCAACTTCCAAATCCCCAAACTCCCAACCCAAAACTCCAAACACAAAACTGATCCCCCTCACATCCTACAAAACCTACTATACAATTTCTCATAAATAGGGATGATGTTTTTTATATCAAATCTTTCAGCCTGCGCATAGGCAGCTTCTTTCATGGTTTTTAGTTTGGCATTATCACTTAAAATATCAATGGCATATTTGCTCATGGTTTCCACATCACCCACATCTGCCAGGTAGCCTGTTTCTCCGTGGATATTGATTTCTGATAGTCCGCCGGCATTGGTACTTACCACAACAGCCCTTGCTGCCATGGCTTCTAATGCGGCTAAACCAAAACTTTCGTATTCTGATGGTAAGAGAAAAACATCACTTACTGCCAGGATATCTTCCATCTGCTCCTGCTTACCTAAAAACCTGATATCATCGTCAACGCCCAGGTCTCTTGCTAACTCTTCCATAATCGGTCTTTCCGGACCATCACCTACCATCAATAATTTGGCAGGCATTTCTTTTCTTACTGCTGCAAAAATCTTCACCACATCCTGTACTCTTTTTACCTTTCTGAAATTAGAAGCATGTATCAGAATTTTTTCATCACCCGGTGCGATCACTTTTCTAAAAGCGTCAATGGGTTTTTTATTAAAGCGTGCTACATCTACAAAATTATAAATCACATCTATTTCCTTATGAATCGCAAAGGATTTGTAAGTCTCCTCTTTCAGATTTTCAGAAACTGCGGTAATGGCATCACTCTCATTAATGGAAAAAGTAACAACCGGCTCATAGGTTTTATCTTTTCCCACAAGGGTGATATCCGTACCATGTAAAGTAGTGATCACCGGTACATCCCTGCCATTTTTCTTTTTCACTATTTGTTTGGCCATATAAGCTGCCGATGCATGGGGAATGGCATAATGCACATGTAACAGATCCAGATCGTGGTTGATGATAATATCCACCATTGTACTGGCAAGTGCCACTTCATAAGGCGGGTAATCAAATAAGGGATAAGTAGGTACCCTTACTTCATGGTAAAATATATTGGCATTAAAAACATTCAGTCTAACTGGCTGCTGGTAAGTAATGAAATGCACCTGGTGACCCTCATCTGCCAGCGCTTTACCTAATTCTGTGGCCAAAACACCACTGCCACCAAATGTTGGATAACAAACAATCCCGATACGCATAGGTCAAGGTTTATAGTTTGTGGTTTAATAGTTTGTGGTTGGGTTTTATTTGTTTTCTTTCGAAACCACAAACTACAAACTACAGACCACAAACCGTTTCACACCGCAAGTAACAATTTATTCTTCATTTCACAGTTTCTGTTCAAGCTTCTTGGTTAAACAATACAAATAGTTAACTTTAGTGCCATGAAAAAATTTCTAATCACTTTGCTTTTGATGCCCATTCTGGCAGTGGCACAACAGGCTGAAGATGCAGCCGCAATTAAAAAAATATCCGATGAAATATTACGTAATGGAAAGGCGCATGATTGGCTTTACCAGCTAACAAAGCAGATAGGCGGCAGACTGGCAGGGTCTCCGGCTTATGCCAAAGCTGTTACCTGGGGTAAGGACCTGATGGAAAAGAATGGTGCCGATAAAGTGTTTTTACAGGAATGTTTGGTGCCCCATTGGGTTAGAGGTGGGGAGGATAAAGCTGTAATAACCATGATTGACAATAAAAAAGCAAACAGAATACTGGATGTTTTGGCACTGGGTAACTCGCTGGGAAATGGAACAGTTATCGGGGAAGTATTAGCAGTAGCCGATTTTGATGAATTAGAAAGAAGAAAAGCAGAAGTAAAAGGTAAGATCGTTTACTATGACCATGCTTTTGATCCAACCAATGTAAAACCCTTTGTTTCTTATGGACAGTCGGGTATTTACAGAAGGTCGGGTGCCAGTATCGCAGCAAAATATGGTGCGATAGGTGTGATGATTCGTTCTTTAACAGAATCTGTTGCCAATGACCCGCATACGGGTGGTATGGTTTATATGGACTCCTTTCCTAAAATACCGGCAATTGCGGTGGGTCCAAGAGATGCTGATGCTGTTTGGGCACTGAGCAAAACGTCTAAGTTTAGCATGTCTATAACAACCCATGGTCATTTTTTACCCGAGGCCATAGACCATAATGTGATTGGGGAATTAAAGGGTACCGAATTTCCAGACCAATACATTACAATTGGCGGCCACCTGGATAGTTGGGATGTAAATGAAGGAGCCAGCGATGATGGTACAGGAGTTGTTCACACCATTGAGATAATGCGAACCCTTAAAGTACTTGGGTTTCAGCCAAAACATACCCTACGTTTTGTTTTATTTGCCAATGAAGAAAATGGTTTAAGGGGCGGCAGTAAATACGCTTCAGTAGCAAAAGAAAAAGGAGAAAAACATATTTTCGCCCTAGAAAGCGATGCAGGTGGATTTACACCAAGGGGTTTTTCCATTCAGGCTAGTATAGAACAAATGGAAAAATTAAAAAACTGGATTCCTTTATTATCGCCCTACGGAACTTTTGAATTTACGAATGATGGTGGTGGTGCGGATATTGGTCCATTGAACCGAGCATTTGGCATTCCAGTAGGAGAGTTATTACCAGACCCGCAACGTTATTTCGACCTGCACCATGCACGTAGTGATGTTTTTGAAAATGTACATAAGCGGGAATTATTATTAGGTGCCATTAACATGGCAGCTTTGATTTACCTTGTAGATAAATACGGGTTATAATGAAAAAATTTTTCTGGACATTAGGGGTCGTTCTGGTTTTGGGTCTAAGTATTTTTATATACTGGCGTTTTTATTTTGTTCTGGCTCAGGGCACACAAGCCGGTACACTGAATATTTTTCAGAAAAAAGGCGTGATCTTCAAAACCTATGAGGGAAAAATCATCCTGAGTGGATTTAAAGCCAATGTGCAGAGCAATGAGTTCTCCTTCAGTGTAGTAAATGAAAAGGTTGCCGATCAATTACTCAAAGTATCCGGCAGGGAAGTAAATATTCATTATATACAATACTTTGGGTCCCTTCCCTGGCGAGGTATGCAGACTTATATTGTAGATAGCATCTATGAAGTAAGGGGCATACAGGGAGAATCAATTCTCAAACCAAGACAATAAAATACTTATACGCTTATTAAAAAAATGGCTGGCCTTTTATGGTAGTCGGGGACTGACTGTTTCCAATTTTTAATGGATTGTGTACGTACTATTTCTGAGGCAGCAGTTAAATCCACTGCAATACAGAACTTCATATCTTCTTTGCAGGTATCCAGTATATCTTTAATCAAGGGGTTATTTCTATAAGGTGTTTCTATGAATATTTGTGTGCAATTTCTCTTTTGCGCATCTGCTTCCAGCTCCTTTATTTTTTTCTTTCTTTCCAAAGAATCAATAGGCAAATAACCATGGAACTGAAATATTTGTCCATTCATACCACTGGCCATTAATGCCAGTAAGATAGAACTGGGGCCTACCAAAGGTTTTACGGCAATACCTGCTTCCTGTGCAGCAGCCACCAAAACCTGGCCCGGATCGGCTATACCCGGACAACCCGCTTCGCTGATGATGCCGATATTTTTTCCGGCTTCTAATAATTGGAGAAATTGCCTGGTGCGTTCCTTTTCTGTTTTATGAATGATGAACCACTGGTAATCATCAATCACCATTTCCTTCCAGATTTTTTTAAGAAAACGGCGTGCTGTTTTATCATTCTCTACAAAAAAAACGGTGCAATCTTTTACAGCATTCAATACATAAGCAGGAATGGTTTCAAGGGCATTCTCTTCCAGTACAGTTGGTATAAGGTAAACTTTGCCTTTGCCCATGGTCATAATTTTTCGCTGGGTTTAAGCGGATACATACTCAATGTAGCTGCTACTACTGAGTAGGCAGGAGCCAATACCCATCCCACTATGGGCACTAAGTGCATCATGTAAAATACAAGCCCATTACCAACTGCCAATCCTTTGTGCGCACCAATAAAGAAGATACTTTCTGCAGGCGATTTTTTATGTCGCTCCATACTATAATCCAGCATGGAAAAACCATAATAGTAACATTCTACCAGGATAGCTAATATAGGGGTTAGCCATCCCAGAAAAGGGATCAGGCTTAAAAAAAGTATGGATAAAACATACACGGTTTGCCATAAACTATTGCGGGCAGCTATTACAACACCCCTTCTTGCATCTTTTAAAAATTGTGATAAGTTAAAAGGATATTGCTTGCCTTCAATAATGGCTTCCGTTCTTTCACTCAAGTAGGCAAAAACAGGAGAACCAATGATGAGAAAAATATATTTGAAGAGTGAGAAATAGAAAAGCATTAACAATAGCCATAACAACAAACTACCCATAGCAAAAATAAATCCGAGGAAACGGCTATTGATTTGATCCAGCCATTGTTTCAAACCTGTTTTTAAAATGATCCATTCGATGAAATTACTGGAGGTCTGACTAAAAAAATACATCCCCACCATAAACAGCACCGTATAAATGATGCCTGGCACCAGAATCCATCGCCACAGTTTATGTTTGATGATAAACTGGTGTGCCTGAAAATAGGCCTGTATGGCAATAATCATTTCTTTTAGCAAGCTGGGGGAGTTTGGGAGCGTAAAGTAAACAATATCCTTAAATTTATACGCATGAATGCTATAACGCTAAGGCATTTGAATAAATTGCCCTTAAAGGAAAAGCCTCGAAACTTATTACATATGCAATAAAGCAGGAGATGAAAAAATACCAGAGAATATTTGTTGTTTTATTTTTTTTTGGAGGAATGGCACAAGCACAAAACGGAAAGATCTTACGTTTTCAATCTGCCTATGCTATGTTTCCGGATAGTGCCAGAATGAATGGGCATCAATATGATGGTAAAAATTATAATGCAGATAGGCATTATGCAGATAGCAGTGTCCTGCTCTATATTCCTGCAAAATTTAAACCAGGCAAGCGTATTAATTTAGTCTTCTGGTTTCATGGTTGGGGTAATAATATTGATTCCGCCTGCAGTCAGTTCAAACTATTAGCACAATTTGAATCATCTGGCAGAAATGCTGTTTTTGTTTTTCCGGAAGGACCTAAAGATGCTCCGGATAGTTATGGCGGTAAATTGGAGAAGCCGCAAATTTTTCAGCAACTGGTTAAAGAGGTTTGCCAAAAACTTGTTACGGAAAAAATAACCAAACCCTTATCTGCATTCAGTATTGGGGATTGTGATATCAGTCTGGCAGGTCATAGCGGTGCATACAGGGTCATCAGTCGTATCATCAATCAATCCCCCATACAAGAAGTAATTTTATTTGATGCGATGTATGGCGGTAATGATGCTTACTTAGCATGGATAGCTAAACCTGAACATCGCTTTATTCATATCTATACCAAAGATGGCGGCACTTTTGATAACAGCCTTTGGATGATACAAAAACTAAAAGATTCCCTGCAAGTGCCTATAGCTGCAGTTAATGAAGCGGATGTGAATGCTTCATTTTTAGCATCCAATAAGAAAATATTTATTTACAGCAAACAATCACATAATGAGGTTATACGCTACCAAAATAACTGGGAGCGGTTCTTAGAATTTTCGCCCTTTGATAAAGGGCCTTAATGGGAATTTTCAGATAAATATTTGTAACAACGATTGCATACTAAAATTTGGGACAGTTAACCGGTCTTTCTGTGGAGGGTCTGTGTGTATAGATCAATGAGATCTCAATACCCCCCCTGTTTTGTGAAGCAGTTTTTAATGCAGATGAATTATAATCATAGGTAGCACCAAATCTAAAATCATCAAATTCGAGACCTAAATAGGGAATAATCGCATCATTCATTCTTACCCAAGCACCAAAATAAAAGCTGGTTGGCTTGGGAGCATCAGGTATGGCATTTAGCTGCAAAGCTGCACCCACCATAGATTCTGAAGCACCACCCTGGCTCATGTGCAAGGCACTCATGTGCAGGGTAGTTTGAAGTCCAACAGGAAAATAAGCCCCCGCATGAAAAGTTGTTCGGGGATTCAACACATAATCTGCTCCCGTAAAACTTTGTTTAGGCCTGTTGATATGGTACATACTTACACCAAAATAAAAATTGTTACGCTCCGATGTACTTCCATTGTAAAGAATGCCGGCGTTTACATCGATATAATTAGACTTAAGCGAAGAAAAATTAAAGACTTCCGAAGTGATACCCGTAAAACCAGAATTGGTTAACTGATCTTCAAAAGTAAGATTGGCCGTATTGATCAGCATATTGGCATAAGTAACCTGAAAGCCCGCTCCCAGTTGGTGCATGCCATCTTCATCCAAGCCCTTATGGTAGGCTGTAGAAAGAGAAGCGTAATTAAAGGTTACTGCGCCATTGGCACTATTATCGTTATAGCCTACTACACCTAAGCCCCAGGAATCATTACTCGCAATTTTATTCTGCATGATATGAAAATCCGCAGAAGCAGTGGCAGTGGTGAATGCATTATTGATGGATGGCCATTGATTTCTGTAATTACCGGTGATGCGGTAATCTCCAAAGAATTTTCCGGTAAAAGCCGGGTTAAGGGTAAGTGGGGATGAAAAGAATTGAGAAAAATGCGGATCCTGGGCATGGATAAAAGACCATGTCAGAGATAAAACGCCTATCGCAATTAGTTTCCGCATATAAATGAAACCGAATTTAAGTTAATCTTCATAAGTAGAAGGGTATCAGGCCGAAAAATTAGAGCTGTCTTAACTTTTTAACCTTTACGGTATAGATGTGCCAGCGGTTGGCTAGTACTGCATTTTTGTACCATAAGCAAGGTCACCTGCATCTCCCAGCCCAGGTACAATGTATCCTTTGGCGGTTAATTCGTCATCTATATCACCACACCAGATCCTAATTTTATCACCACACTCGCGTTTGATATATTCTATACCCACAGTACAGGCAATGGCTACCACTACATGAATTTCTTTGGGGATACCTTCTTCCTTCATGTATTGAATGGTTTTTACAATGGACGAACCCGTTGCCAGCATAGGATCACTGATAATGACAATCCTGTCTTCTAATGAGGGACAACTCATGTATTCCATACTAATTTCAAAAGTACCATCGCGGTGGTGTTTACGGTAGGCTGAAATAAAGGCATTATCTGCTTTGTCAAAATAATTCAGCATGCCATTGTGTAAGGGCAGTCCTGCTCTTAGTATGGTAGCGAGTACGGGTTGAAATTCTAGTAATTTACTATCGTGAATGCCAAGTGGTGTGGGCGTTTCCGCTGTTTTCCAGGGAAGTTCTTTGCTGATCTCATAGGCTGCGATTTCTCCAATCCTTTCCAGGTTGCGTCTGAAACGCATACGATCTGCCTGAATAGTTACATCCCTCAATTCAGAAACCCAGTTACTTACCAGACTATGCTGTTCACTTAAATTTACTATCATAACAAGCAGAATTTCAACCCCAAAACTAAATTCTAATCATGGGAATGGGAAATTTAAGTTTTAGCCCTTTCAGGCATGGTTTTGGTGATTAAATGCGGGTTGATGAATACACCTAAATTTGAACTAACAAAGAAACCCTATGAATAAAATACTCACCCTTGTATCCTGCTTTTTGCTGCTTATTTCCTGCAAAAATGAAAAAAAGGAAAAGCAGTTCGATCCCGTTTCCTATGAAAAAGTAAAAGAGACCCTTGCAGACAAGGAAAAAAATAACCCTGTTAGTTTTCTCAGCGTACGCAATGAAGATCGAAAAAATCTTTTTGGACAAACGGTTGTTAAAGGAACAATCACAAATAATGCAACGGTATGTGGGTATAAAGATGTTGAATTGCGACTTTCTTTTTTCAGTAAAACAGCTACTAAACTAGACGAAGTGTTAGAAACCGTCTATGAAAATATTGGCCCTGGTAAAACCGTAAAGTTTAAGACCAAATATTTTGCACCCAAGGGAACAGATAGTGTTTCCATAAAAATTACAAAAGCTACCAGCAAAGTGCAACAGGATTGAAAAAATAAAATGGAGAAATCCTTTACACCACAAATGTAAATCCATCACCATCAAACAAACCCTTATCGCTAAGTTTTAAGTGTGGTATTACCAATAATGCCATAAAACTCAAAGTCATGAATGGGGCTGAAAGCAATGATCCCATTGATTTTGCCATTTTATCTATTTCAGTGTAGGCTGCTGCTACTTTATAACCATCATCCGTACTCATCAATCCTGCAACGGGTAAACCGAGCACCTTACAATTTTCATTAAACACCGCACTCACGCCACCTTTTTCTTTTATCACGGCATTAATAGCTTTTGTCAGACTTTCATCATCAACGCCAATGGCCACTATATTATGGCTATCGTGGGCTACCGAAGAAGCAATAGCTCCATTGTTGAATCCAAAATTTTTGATAAAACATTTTGCAACAGGCGCATGGTGGTAACGGTTGATCACGACCATCTTAAGGAGATCATTTTTTATATCAGTAACCCAATTCCCATTTTCTTCTTTGCCTGCTAATTCAAGCCTGTTGGTTATCAATTGCCCGTCTAATGCTTCTATCACGGGTATTTTTCCTTCTGATGAAGGATAACTGTTGAGAGGCATGGCAAGTGCTTCAGGAATGATTTCCTCGCATTCAAATTGATTGATCGGTTCTGTGGAAACACTTTCTATCAAGGATTTTCCATTGTCAGCAACCAATGCACCATTGATATAGGTTTGGTGTATGGTAAAATCTTTCAGGTCATTCGCCAATATAAAATCTGCAGGATCACCTTCTCTTAATAAGCCAATATCAAGCGAATAATGGATCACTGGATTAACAGAAGCGGCACGTATAATATTAAAAATGTCATGACCTTTTGCAATAGCCCTAGCGCACAATTGGTTAATATGCCCCTCCACCAAACTATCCGGGTGTTTATCATCACTGCAAAACATCATCATACGCGGATGATCTTCCAGCAAGTCTATCAATGCTTCAAAATTTTTGGCAGCACTACCTTCCCTGATTAAGATTTTCATGCCACAAACAAGTTTATCCAGGGCTTCATCCAGTGTAAAACATTCGTGGTCTGTAGAAATACCTGCTTCTATATAATTTTTGGCAGCATCGCCCCTTAAACCCGGGGCATGACCATCAATAGGTTTACCCAATGCATGTGCTGCTGCAATTTTTTTCATTACTTCTGCATCCTTTGAAAGAACCCCTGGAAAATTCATCATTTCGCTGAGGTATTTGATGTCATCCTGCTCCAGTAATTTTTTTACGTCTTTACTTTTTAAAGCAGCACCTGCAGTTTCAAAAATAGTGGCTGGTACACAACTGGGTGCACCAAAATTGAATTTGAAGGGTACTTTTTTCCCATTTTCAATCATGAATCTTACACCATCCATGCCACATACATTGGCAATTTCATGCGGGTCGCTTACGGTACCCACAGTTCCATGTACAACGGCTAAACGGGCAAATTCACTGGGGATCAGCATACTGCTTTCTATATGAATATGGCTGTCAACAAATCCGGGCAAAATAAATTTACCGACAGGAGATAGGTTGTCACCGATTTTATGGATAGTTAGGATGATGCCGTTTTCAACTGTTATAGCTGCCTCATATATCGCTTTTTCCCAAACGTCTACAAGGTTTCCTGTTATGGTGAATTTTCCTTTCTGCATAATAATTAACAATCTGAATAGAATGATAATGACTCCCTGTTGTTTTTTCCTTGGATTAAGCCGTTAAATTTGACAAATTCAAAACGAAATTAAGATTATGAAAAAGATATTCACCGCTTTCTTTTCCTTATTGTTTGCTTTAAGCGTTCAATCGCAAACAGCAGATGAAATTATTGCCAAATATGAAGCAGCCGCCGGCAGCAGAGAAAAGTTAGAAGGCATTCAGGAAATGGAAGTTGCCAGTACCCTTAAAATGGGTGTGATGGGCCAGCAGATCGATCTGCCACTAACATTGATCAGGGTGAAAGGTAAATTGTTTCGCAGGCAGATAGGCGGTGTAATGGGTATGGGAGACAGCTTTACCATGTTAACAGATACATCAGGTTATGTTTTTATACCAGCCATGCGTGGTATGGGTGGCAGAGGAGGCGGTGATTTTGGTGGTGGATTTCCTACTTCAAATGAACCTACCGTCACTTCCATCAAACAGGAAGATGTGGCTGCGCAACAATATGAACTGGATTGTGCTGGCGCATTTGCCGAGTTGGTAAATTATGCGGCAAAAGGCCATAAAGCAGAATTACTGGGTACCGAAAAAGTTAGCAAACAACCCTGCTATAAAATTAAACTGACCATGAAAACGGGTCAGTCAGTTAATTATTATTTTGATACCCAAACCTTTTTAGTGAAACAATTAGAAGCTACGGGCGATATGGCCCTCAACTTAACTGGATTTGGTAGTATGATGAAAGCCTTTGGCAGCAATATCCGCAAAGACACCAAAGCAACCATGCTGGTAAAAGAATATGGCGAATTCAATGGTATCAAATACCCGGTGAAACTTACATTGGCTTTTGGTCCGGTTGAATCAGAAGTAGAGAACTATTCCGTAAAATTCAACGAAGGAATTCTAGACAAATGGTTTAAGGTTAAGTAAATCCTTTCTTTCCATTTATTGGGCAATTCCATTTTGTTAGATGCGTTTGGTTGGGTAACTTACCTGCCCAATTCAAACGCATATGAGAAAACTAATCATCCTGCCGGCACTTGCCTGCTTATCCCTTTCATTATTTGCACAGAAAAAAGAAAAAGCAAAATCAGTAACACCTGTTACGGTGAATGAAGTAAATACTGATTCCATACTTTTTTCTAAAGTAAAGTATCGCCTGGTTGGTCCTTTCAGAGGAGGCCGAAGTGCTGCAGCAACCGGCAGTTATAAAAATAAGAACACTTTTTATTTTGGTGGTACCGGTGGCGGTGTTTGGAAAACACTCGATGGCGGTAGTAACTGGAAAAATATTTCCGATAAATATTTCGGAAGCACCATCGGTTCTGTTGCAGTTGCACCCAGTGATGAATCTGTTGTATATGCAGGTGAAGGTGAAAACAGTATGAGAGGCAATGTTTCAGAAGGTCTTGGCGGATTATGGCGCAGCGATGATGCCGGAAAGAGCTGGCGTAACCTGGGCCTGAAAGAAGGCAGACATATCATCCGCATCGTTATACATCCCAGAGATCCGAATACTGTTTGGGTTGCCGTAATGGGACACCTCTTCGGACCCAGTGATGAACGTGGTGTATTTAAAACCACCGATGGTGGTAAAACCTGGAAGAAAACATTATTTGTAAATAACCAGACCGGTTGCTCAGACCTGGTAATGGAACCCGGAAATCCTTCTGTATTTTATGCAGGCACCTGGCGTGTTATTAGAACACCGCATAGCATGGAAAGTGGCGGTGAAGGCAGTGGCTTGTATAAGAGTGTAGATGGGGGAGAAAGCTGGACAAATATTTCTGCCAAAAAAGGATTGCCCAAAGGGATCTGGGGCATTGTAGGTGTGGCAGTTGCTCCCTCTAATACTGATAAACTCTATGCAATTATAGAAAATGCAGCAGGCGGTTTATTCATGAGTGCTGATGGTGGCAATACCTGGACACTAACCAGTAATGATAATAATATCCGTCAAAGAGCCTGGTATTATTCAAAGGTTTTTGTGGACCCTAAAAATGAAAATACGGTCTATTGTCCCAATGTTGAGTTTATGCGTAGCCGCGATGGCGGCAGAACTTTTCAGAGTGTAAATACGCCGCATAGTGATCACCATGATCTATGGATAGATCCGGAAGATGCCAGTAGAATGATCGTGGCAGATGATGGTGGTGCACAGATCAGCTTCGATGGCGCCAATAACTGGAGCAGCTTAAGTAATCAGCCAACAGGACAATTCTATCGGGTATCAACAGATAATTCTTTTCCTTATAGAATATTAGGTGCACAACAGGATAACTCTACCATACGCATTAAAAGCAGAACAGCTACCGCTGGCATCACAGATAGAGACTGGGATGTAACAGCAGGTGCTGAAAGCGGTCATGTGCAAGCAGACCCGCTTAATCCGGATATTGTTTATGGTGGCAACTATGGTGGTTACCTTTCCAGGCTGGATCATAAAACAGGCGAGAACCGTGCGATCAATGTTTGGCCAGATAACCCCATGGGTGCCGGTGCCGATGTATTGAAGTACCGTTTCCAATGGAATTTTCCTTTCTTCTTTTCTCCCCATAATCCCAAAAAATTATATGCAGGAGGCAATCATTTATTTGTAACTGAAAATGAAGGTCAGAGCTGGGAAACCATTAGTCCTGATCTTACCACCAATGATAAATCAAGACAGGCTTCCAGTGGCGGACCAATAACCAAAGACAATACTTCTGTAGAATATTATTGCACCATTTTTGCGGCTGCAGAATCTGTTTTAGAAAAAGACCTGCTTTGGACGGGTAGTGATGATGGACTGGTACATGTAAGCAGGGACGGCGGTAAAAATTGGGAAAATGTAACACCACCGGAAGCTGGTAAATGGATGATGTGGAACTGCATTGAAACAGATGCTGTAAAAAAAGGTACTGCCTATTTTGTAGGAACAAAATATAAATTGGATGATTTTGCGCCTTATATTTTCAAGACCGAAGATTATGGTAAGACCTGGAAAAAAATAACCAATGGTATCCAGCCGCTTCATTTTACCAGGGCCATGCGCGCAGATAAAAAACGTCCGGGTTTATTGTATGCCGGAACCGAGTATGGCATGTACATTAGTTATGATGATGGCGCCAATTGGAAGAAATTTCAGTTAAACCTGCCTGAAGTGCCTATTACCGATTTGACCATTAAGGAAAATGATCTGATTGTAGCTACACAGGGACGTGCATTCTGGGTGATCGATGACCTGACCATTGTGCAACAAAAAGATGCAGGTGTATTAAATAAAAACCTGCACATATTTGATGTAAATGATGCTTACAGAACAGAAGGTGGTGGAAGAAGAGGACAGCGTGGTGGTGGCGGTGCCGTTCAAAATGCAGGAGAAAATCCGCTCAGTGGTGTGGTGATTAATTATTATTTAAAAGGAGCAGACGATTCTTCCAAAGTATCAATTACTGTTTTTGATAAACAAAATAAACCCATCAAAACTTTCAGCAAAACTGCTAAAGAAGTAACTGATAAGATAGATTTTAATGAAGGGATGAACCAGTTTGTATGGGATATGAACTACCCGCCTGCAGAAAGAGTGGAAGGCCTTATTTTATGGACTGGTGGCATTGGTTCTGCCAAAGCCGCACCTGGAAAATACAAAGCACGCATCCGTTTTGGAAAAGATTCTGCTGATATTCCATTTGTAATAAAAGCGAATCCGAATTACCAGATGACGGAAGCTGACTATGACGATCAGGTTGGTTTCCTCTTATCCGTAAGAGACAAATTCAGTGAAGTACAAAAAGCGATCAAAAATATTCGTGCACTCAGATCGCAGATCAATGATTTTACGGCTCGCATGGATATGGAGGGTAATAAGGATATTAAAAAAATGGCAGACAGTGTAAACAAACAAATGACTGCTGTGGAAGAAGCTTTGTACCAGACCAAATCTAAAAGCGGACAGGACGTACTTAATTTCCCTATCAGGTTGAATGATAAGATATCCGGTGTATACGGTGTTGCAGCAAGTGGTCAAAACCCGCCAAGCAAGCAGGTGAGAGAATCATTTGCAGATTTGAGCGCACAGTCAGATGTTCAATTACGTAAACTGAAAAACATCGTGGATACGGATCTAAAAGCATTGAATAAGATGATCAATGAAAAGCAATTGCCATTGATTGGGGTGAAAAATTGATAATTAAGAGATGGAAGATTTCGAATTACGAATTGCGGATTGAAGAATGGAAATTCTTCAATCCGTTTTTTATAGATTTAGCCAATAGTTTAACTTAAATACCAATGCCCTGTTTTTATTCCTAAATAATGGATCAGTATAATAATTGTCTGTGTACACCAGGAAGAAGTCGCTCAAGGGTTTGTAGCGGAATTGCAAACGGCTATTGATATTGAAATTATTTCTTTGTGTGTTGTATTGTAAAAAAGTGGTCCAGAAAAGTTTGGTGCTGAAATTATATTCTATGCGGGGTGCAATGAGCAAGATCTCATCACTGCCGTAACCTTCGGGAAACTGTAATTTATTGTAGTTTAATTGTAAGGCAATATTGAGGTGTGGTTGCTTGCGCAGATTAATGGTGGTGCTTATTCCCTGAAAATTTCCATTGTAAAATCCACCACCGGAAATTCTTAATTGCACATTGATAGATTTTCTGAAATCTGACCGGTAGCCAAAGCCAAACTGGTTGTATTGGTAATTGCCTTTGGGTATGGGCTTTGCATCTGTAAAGGATGTGGCAAAAAGAAGGTTGGTCTCATTAAAACTTCCGGAAACAAATAAATTACTGGTATTCTTGAATTGCATCTCGTATTCAAGTTCATGTGATCGCTCATTCAATGAATTATCAGGATTGAAGACCATAAAGTTTGTAAGCTGTAAACTAAGTTGGTTGATCTTTCCTTTTTTAGGATATAACGAAACCTGTTCTTCGTTGTAAATCTGTTTAAACCCTACACGCAAGCTTGTATCCCTGTCTGCATCATAATTATTGATCCTTTCTACAAAACCCATATCGGTGTAAAAATTAGTACCCAGGTTACCCATGTCAACTACTGTACTAAAATTCCGTCCATTATAATTGAATCCGGCATTATAATAAGCGTTGTCTGCTGTGATATTTTGTTTAAATGAATGGTTGTATGCTGCCCAGCCTCCCCAGGTTCCTTTCAGGTTATTATAGCCAAATTCCACACCCGCATTTCTGCCGAATGCATCCAAAGGGTTTTTTAATTTCTCTGCTTCCGAAATCTTATTCTCCCTATTCAGAAAATAGCCTTTGATCGTTGATCGCTTCAATAAACGCTGACTGATACTGAATGCTGTATAGTTTTCAGGAGCATAACTGCCTTGTCTTCCGGTTTGAATATTCATTAATCCAATCCTGGTTCCTTTAGCAACATTGCCAGAAACCCTTGCACCAAATAAAATCGGTATTTTATTTCCATCCTTATCCAATCCGATGGTTCTTGAATAAAATGGCCTGATAGGAGGAATACCATATTGCGAAAACAGATCTGCATTTTCCAGAAAAAAAGTTCTTCTTTCCGGGAAAAAAATACTGAATCGGGTGAGGTTGGTTACCTGCCTGTCAACTTCCACCTGCGAAAAATCGGGGTTAACGGTCAGGTCTAAATTCAGGGATGAGGTCAAAGCCATCTTAGCATCAAAACCCGCATTACCAGTGGATGTTGTGGCAACACCGTTTTGCTGGTCACTCGTCATATTACCGGTTACATAGGGTATCAACACCATATTACTGCCTGCTGCAGGTGGCGGTGTTTTCCAAATCAGTGCACCTGTATAGCCAAGGTCCATCGACTGAAAATTCTGTGGCATGGGCGTCCAGGTACTGTATTCATTGGCTTTGGTATCGATCCTTACGATATTCAATCCCCACAAAAGTTTTTCTGAAGAGTATCGGATACTTTTAAAAGGAATGGCTATTTCTGCTGTCCACTTATCGCTGTATTGTTTGGTGGCAGAGAACCATTTGTTATCCCAGCTCCATGAGGGACCGTTATTATCGTCTGCAAAAGGAAGTTGGTCTTCACTTTGCGCATTGTAAGCATTCACTACAAAAAAGAAACCATTGGTACGTTGATTGGTTGGATCCAGAACAATGCCTATGCCATCATTGCCATCATGCCCAATATCTCTTTTGAGGCTATTGATAAATGCCTTGCCCGAATCGTAGGCTGTTATGGCGAAGTAAATAAACTTATCATCGTGCGTAATGCGAGCTTCTGTTTTTCTTTGTGGCCTGCCACCATCCGTAGGAAACTTACGCCAAAAAGAACTGGTAGTATCTGCTGTTCTCCAAATAGCTTCTGTGAAATCGCCGTCTATTTTAATGGTTTCAGATGTTTTAGAAATAGGGTACTGGTAATCCTTCTGAAATTTTTCACCATTTTTTTCCTGTGCAGATGAAATGATAAAACTTAAGGCACTAACAGAGAATAATATTTTTTTAAGATCGAACATGCTTAGTAGGTGAAATTTTGGCTTGTGCAAAAAAACAGCATCTAAGCCAGTATAAAAGTTAAACAATACAGAAGGGACTTTTTAAGGGATAAATGGTGGAACTGCAAATACTGGTGGTATTAATAAATGATTAAAGGATGCTATTATGAATCCAAAAGATCAGGTCTTCTTTCTTTAGTACGAATCAATGACTGCTCGTGGCGCCAATCTTCTACTTTCTTTGGGTCGCCCTGCAATAAGATTTCCGGTACTTTATCGCCCCTGAAGTCCGCAGGGCGAGTATATACAGGAGGCGCCAGCAAATTATCCTGAAATGAATCGAATAAGGCAGATGTTTCATCATTTAATACGCCTGGTATCAGTCTTCCAATAGCATCCACCACAACGGCAGCAGCCAATTCCCCGCCGCTTAAAACATAATCACCTATGGAAATCTCTTTGGTCACATATTTTTGACGGATACGGTCATCAATACCTTTATAGTGTCCGCAAATAATTAATATATTTTCTTTCAACGAAAGGGTATTGGCAGTTTTTTGATTGAACAATGCACCATCCGGCGTCATGAAAATAATTTCGTCAAAAGCTTTTTCTTTTTGTAATTCTTCTATGGCATTGGCCAATGGTTCGGGCATCATTACCATACCTGCGCCACCACCAAACTGGTAATCATCTACCTGCATGTGTTTATTGATGGCCCATTTGCGGAGGTTATGTACCGTTATATGCAGCAATTCTTTTTCTTTGGCACGTTTGAGTATGCTATGGTTAAAAGGGCTTTCCAGCAGATCTGGCACTGCAGTAAGAATGTTGATGTTCATGCTGCAAACATACTGAATACCTATAAAGCAGGTAAATCAAAGCTGAAAGTAGAAACCTGTTTCTTTCGGAAGATAGATGCCTTGCCATTCAATGTTGCCGGAGTCCATCGGGGAGATGTTTTTAAAACCCGCTGAATTTCATTTCGAACAGGTTGACTGGCGGCGCCCTCTATATTGATCAGTCCGATACTGCCGTCTGTCATAATACTGAAATAATATACCACCCTTTGGGTGCTGCCAAATCTTTCAAAATCTTTTTTAGTCATCATTTTGTTCATGACCTCTCTATGGAATGCCGTATCCAAATAAGTATTCCATGCTTCCTCACCGCCGGGAAATGCAGCATCCTTGCTATTATCCTGCGCATTTAGGTGGAGAATGCATCCGATAAATAAAAAAACTAAGAGGTATCTTTTTATCATAAAAAATTATTGTTCCATAAATCCGCCCAGGTCTCTGCGTTCTCTTTTTGTAGGGCGGCCAATCTTACTTTGTCTTTTACCGGTTTGAAAGCTGGCTGCTTCAAATTTAATCCTGTCAAGCTCTTCAGCCGGTGTGATGTCTGTATAATGAAGAACTGCCTCGCTATATTGTACTCTTTTGTGCAACAAACCTGTTACCTGTATCACCCATTTTCTGGCTTCGTTTTTCACTTCGTATTCATCTCCGATGGCTACCAATTTTGAAGCTTTTACATTGATGCCTTTGTGTTTCACTTTTCCTTTATCACATGCATCACCAGCCTGGCTCCTGGTTTTAAATAAACGGATAGCCCAAAGGTATTTATCGATACGTAATTTTTCTTTTTCTTCTGCCATATTGTAATTGCCACAGATTAACAAAGTTTTTTTCTGTGTTAATCTGTGAAATCTGTGTAATCAGTGGCTTTATTTCATTTCTGCATAAAACTGATGAAAATAAGGAATGGTCTCTATCCCCTTATAAAAGTTGAAGAGATCATATTTCTCATTCGGACTGTGCAGGTTGTCACTATCCAATCCAAAACCCATAAATACAATCTTCAATCCCAATTCTTTTTCAAACAAAGCACAGATAGGAATACTACCACCACCACGAACGGGAATGGGTTCTTTGCCAAATGTGGCATAGATCGCTTTTGATGCAGCCCTAAACTCATTAGAATCAATGGGTGTCATGTAAGGCTCGCCACCATGGTGTTCGGAAGCTTTTACGGTTACGCCAGCAGGTGCGATGCTTTTGAAATAGTTCAATATTTTTTCGGTGATCTTAACAGAAGATTGGTTGGGTACCAGTCTGCAGGAAATTTTTGCAAAAGCCTTAGCAGGAAGAACAGTTTTGGCACCTTCACCGGTATAGCCTCCCCAGATCCCATTCACTTCCAGTGTAGGTCTGATACCCGTTCTTTCATTGGCAGTATAACCATCTTCACCCCACAAACTTTGAACGCCCAGGTCTTCTTTGTAAGCTGCTTCATCAAAGGGAGCCTGTGCCATTTTGGCCCTTTCTGCATCTGTAGATGCAACCACATCATCATAAAATCCGGGAATGGTAATATGGTTATGTTCGTCATGACAACCAGCGATCATTTTTGCCAGCATGGTAACTGGATTGGCCACTGCACCACCATACACACCACTATGCAGATCGCGGTTTGGACCGGTCACTTCTAATTCAATATAACTTAAACCACGAACGCCAATATCTATGGAAGGCGTATCCATACTCAGCATGGAAGTATCACTGATCAGGATCACATCGGCTTTTAATAATTCTTTGTTGGCTTTTACAAAAGTTGCTAGGTTGGGACTGCCTACTTCTTCCTCACCTTCGATCAGGAATTTTATGTTGGCCTGTAAGCTATTGGTTTGGGTCATGGTTTCCAATGCTTTTACGTGCATATAGAATTGTCCCTTATCATCGCAGGATCCTCTTGCATATATTTTTCCGTCTTTGATCAAAGGCTCAAAAGGTCCGCTATTCCAGAGTTCCAGCGGGTCTGCCGGTTGCACATCATAATGCCCGTAAACTAAAATAGTAGGTTTGGATGCATCAAAGATCTTTTCTCCATAAACCACCGGATGGCCTGCTGTTGGATAAATGGTCACTAAATCTGCACCTGCTTCCAGCAAACGGGTTTTTACCGCTTCGGCACATTTGATCATATCGTCTTTGTGCTCACTGCGGGCACTGATACTGGGTATGCGCAATAATTCGAGTAGTTCCTCTAAAAAACGTTCTTTGTTTTTTTCTTGGTAATCTTTCCAGATCTGCATGATCAAATATTTATAAAGGATGAATAAATTTATTTTCGTTGCAAAATTACATAGTTATTCGGCATGATAAATCGGAAATCTCGCTTTCAAAGTAATTTCGAACGAAGCACCTCCTCTGTCATTTCGAACGCAGCGCTGCGGAGTGAGAAATCTCCCCGAACCCCAGCCTTCTGCTAAATAATCCGATGTTTCTGATTAGAAATAATATTCTCTAAAGTCCATTCCAGCCTGTCTTTCATGGGCTGCTCGCGAACGGCGCAATCTGTTTTGGTACAAATGGTACAGCTAAAAGGGAGGCAGCCATCTGTATGAACAAATAATTCAATCGAATCCCCAAATTGTTGTTTGATCAGTAGTGCCAGTTGATCAATTTCATGGTGTGCTTCATGCACATTTAAATACCAGGGAACGGTAAGGTGACAATCAATATGTAATAAACTGCCATATTTTATCACCCTTAAATTATGCAGGTCCACCCAATTTGCCCTTCGGTTTTGGTTGAGTACCTGAATAAATTGGTTCAGTAATAATTCATCAGCCTCATCCATAATACCTGCCAGGGAAGAACGAATTATTTTATAACCATTATAAATGATCAACACACTCATGCCCAACGCAATAATTTTATCCAGCCAATACAATTGTGTAAGCAGGATCACCACCAAACCTGCAACAATGCCCAGGGTAGAATAAGTATCAATTTGTAAATGTTTACCACTTGCCTGCAAGGCCAGGGAATTATTTCTTTTACCAATCTTTACACAAATGGTGCCTGCTATATAATTGATCACAGCAGTGATGCCAATTAGTATCAAACCGGTATCTAGTTTTTGAATGGGACTCTCCTTTACAAAATTCAGAATGGTTTCATAAATGATCATAACGCCTGCTGCCACGATCAATCCTCCTTCAATAGCTGCTGAAACAAATTCTGCTTTTCCATGCCCATAAGGATGGTCGAGGTCACGCGGTTTGGCTGCCACATACAAACTATAAAGCCCTATAAATCCTGCCATCACATTCACGATACTTTCCAAAGCATCAGAAAGTATGGCTAAGGAATGTGTGTACTGGTAAGCTATAATCTTGGTGAGAAAAAGAATTACACTGAGGGAGGTAATCCAAATCTGAACTTTAAAATTTTGCTTAGAAGATTGCAGAAAAAAGATTTATGCAAAATTACTCATTATTTCTGCGTAGTGTAGGTTTTCAGACTGTTTTACACGAATTTTATGTTTAAGATAAATAAGTATCCTATGAAAATTATCAGACAAATACTGTGGACTTTATTGCTGATGCCCCTTTCTATGATGGGGCAGGACAAAAAAGAAACGAAGAAATGGGATGTTAGTAACCCCGATGGACCTTATAAAGAATACGCTTTTACCGTAAGCGAAGGAACCTGGATGAACCTGGATGTTTCGCCAGATGGTAATGAAATTATTCTCGATCTTTTGGGCGATATCTATTCCATACCCATTCAGGGTGGTACCGCAAAATTATTAAGAGGCGGGCATGCATTTGAAGTACAGCCGAGGTTTAGTCCGGACGGCAAAAAAATCATGTTCACTTCCGATGCAGGTGGAGGCGATAATGTTTGGGTGATGAACCGCGATGGTAGTGGTGCAGTGCAGGTTACCAAAGAAAGCTTTCGATTGCTTAATAACGGGGTATGGTCGCCGGATGGAGATTATATAGTTGCCAGGAAACATTTTACATCTACCCGTTCATTGGGTGCGGGAGAAATGTGGTTATACCATATCAGTGGTGGCAATGGCCTGCAACTCACTACCCGCAAAAACGACCAGCAGGATGTGAATGAACCCTGTTTTTCTCCTGATGGCAAATACTTGTATTATAGTGAAGACATGTACCCGGGTGGCCAGTTTGAATACAATAAAGACCCCAATAACCAAATTTTTGTGATCAAAAGACTGGACCGCGAAAAAGGAACCATTGAAACCATTACTGGTGGTCCGGGAGGGGCTGTTAGGCCGCAGATCTCACATAATGGAAAAACGTTAGCTTTTGTAAAAAGAGTAAGAACAAAATCGGTTTTGTATTTGCGTAACCTGGAAACCGCAGAAGAATGGCCTGTTTACGACCAGTTGAGTAAAGACCAACAGGAAGCCTGGTCAACTTTTGGTTTGTACACAGGTTTTGCCTGGATGCCCGATGATCAGCAAATTGTTATTTGGGCAGAGGGAAAGATCAAAAAAATAAATATCAATGCAACGAATTCGGCCACAGAAATTCCATTTACTTGCCAGGTGAAACAAAGAATTACGGATGCTGTTCGTTTTCAGCAGGAACTGAATCCCACTAATTTTTCTGCACAGGTCATCAGACATGCCATTACATCGCCGGATGGCAATTGGCTTGTGTTTAATGCAGTAGGACATCTATGGAAAAAAGAATTACCCAACGGCAAACCGCAAAGACTAACTACAGCAAATGATTTTGAATTTGAACCAGCTTTTTCTGCTGATGGGAAATCAATTGTTTACACTACCTGGAATGATTCTGCTGCCGGTGCTATTTATCGGTTAAATGTTTACGCGAATGAATCACCGGTAAAGATCAGTCAATCAAAAGCTATTTATCGAACACCTTCCTTTTCTCCGGATGGTAATTGGATCGTTTTCCGCAAAGAAGGTGGAAGCGATATAATGGGACCATCATTTACAGCAAAACCAGGTATTTACATGCAGCGTTTGAATGGTGAACCCGAAACTTTTATCACGCAGTATGGTGAGGCCCCCAGATTTAATAAAACCGGTAACAGAATTTACTACCAAACCGGCGGCGGTATGAACAGGAATTATGTGAGTAATAATTTAGTGGGCACTGATGAACGTGCACACCTTAAAAGTACCTATGGTAGCCAGTTTGTAGTATCGCCCGACGAAAAATGGATCGCTTTTGTGGATCTTTTTGAAGTATATGTTGCAGCTTTCCCCAAAACTGGTAAGCCTGTTGATATAGGTGCTACTTCGAAAGATTTTCCCGTAAAAATAGTTTCCAAAGATGCAGGAACTAACCTGCATTGGTCGGCCGATAACAAACAACTGTATTATACTTTAGGCAACCAATATTTCAACATTCAATTAGAGGATAGATTTTCTTTTCTTGCCAATAAACCAGATTCTCTTTTTAAAGTGCCTGAGAAGGGCATTGATGTAGGATTAGAAGTTACGGCTGACAAACCAACCGGCATCCTGGCATTCACCAATGCAACCATCATCACTATGAAGGGCGATGAAGTAATTGTAAATGGTACGGTGTTGGTAGAAAATAACCTAATCAAATCTGTGGGCAAACAAAATGATATAAAGGTTCCCCCCAATGCTACAGTTATTGATTGTAAAGGCAAAACCATCATGCCCGGCTTTATTGATGCACATGCACATGGTAATCATTTTCGCAATGGACTAACACCGCAAAAGCACTGGCCATATTATACCAATCTTGCTTATGGTGTTACCGCTATGCATGATCCTTCTGCCAATAACGAAAATGTATTTGCGCAGAGTGAATTGGTGAAAGCAGGATTGATGAATGGACCGAGAATATTTTCTACAGGAACTATTTTATATGGTGCCGACGGAGATTTTAAAGCAGTGATCAATTCCATTGATGATGCAAGAAGTGCATTACGCAGAACCAAAGCCTATGGTGCATTTTCTGTTAAGAGTTATAACCAACCTAGAAGAGAACAAAATCAGATGGTGATTCAAGCCGCGCGCGAACTAAAAATGGAAGTGGTTCCTGAAGGCGGTTCCTTCTTCTTTCATAATCTGGCCATGATCATGGATGGTCATACCACCATTGAACATAATTTACCCGTAGCGCCACTTTACAATGATGTAATTAATTTATGGAAGAATGCAGGTACAGCATATACGCCCACATTGATCGTTAATTATGCCGGTATGAGTGGTGAATACTATTGGTACCAACACGATGATATTTGGCAAAAAGAAAGACTGCTGCGTTTTACACCCCGATCTGTTATCGATACCAGAAGCCGTCACAGGGTAATGGTGCCCGAAGAAGAATATGAGAATGGACATATCCTTGTTTCTAAAAGTTTAAAAAAGCTTTCGGATGTTGGTGTAAAAGTAAATATTGGGGCACACGGACAATTGCAGGGAATGGGTGTTCATTGGGAAATATGGATGATGCAACAGGGAGGCATGACCAATCACCAGGCTTTAAAAACAGCAACGATTAATCCCGCCTATAGTTTGGGTCTTGATAAATGGATCGGCTCATTGGAAGCTGGTAAACTAGCTGATTTGATTGTATTGGATAAGAACCCAATTGAAAATATTCGTAACACAGAATCGGTTCGCTATACTATGATCAATGGCAGATTATTTGATGCAGAGCAGATGAATGAAATAGGAAACCATCCGTCTAAACGAACAAAATTTTATTGGGAGCAGGGAAAAAACGTCAGCAGTTTTCCATGGCATAATGAAGCTGAAACGGAGACTTGTGTTTGTGGGAAACACTAAAAAAAGCTGCCACAGATTACACAGATTTTTTCTGTGATAATCTGTGTAATCTGTGGCAAAAATTATTTATAAGTATTCGCTTCAGCTGTCAAATAAGTTCAATAAAATGATTGATCTTACAATGTTTGGCCAACATAGCAGATATGCCACAATATTTTTCCTGTGATAATGTTACAGCACGTGTTACTTTATCCAGATCATCTTTGCTGGCATCAATTCGGTAAGTCATATTGATGAAGGTGAACACTTTGGGATGTTCCGTAGTTTGTTCTGCTTCTGCAATGATCTCAAAATTGGTAAAATTTACTTTCATTTTTTTTAAGATCTCGATCACATCCATAGCACTGCATCCATTCAATGATGCTAGCAACATTTTTTTCGGATTCATACCGCTTCCTGTTCCGCCACCTTCTACTGTGGTATCAATTCTTACGGTCTGTCCCGTATCTGCCGTAGCATCGAATGCCATTCCAGACACCCATTTAATGGTTGTTTTCATGAAAAATATTTCTATAATTGATTAAGCCTGTTCAAATCTTTGTTGTACAAAATCCCAGTTCACTACATTCCACCAGTTGGCAATATAATCGGGACGTTTATTTTGGTATTTCAGGTAATAAGCATGTTCCCAAACGTCCAAACCCAATAGGGGTTTGCCTTTCAGGTCGCTGATATCCATTAAGGGATTATCCTGGTTAGCAGTTGATCCCACTAATAATTTTTTATCAGCATTTAATACAAGCCATGCCCATCCACTACCAAACCTGTTTTTCCCGGCATCGGTGAATTGGGTTTTAAAGGTTTCAAAGGAGCCGAAAGACTGATCAATGGCTGCTGCCAGTTTGCCTGTTGGTTTTGTGGCAGTGCCTGGTTTCATACATTGCCAAAAGAGTTCGTGGTTATAATGCCCGCCACCATTGTTGCGCATCTTGGGAGAATATTTCGAAATATTTTGTAACAAGGATTCAACACTGGCATGGGTAGTATCAAATTTTTCAGCTGCACAGGCATCAGCCAGATTTTTGGTATAGGTTGCCGCATGTTTGCTGTAATGTATTTCCATGGTTAAGGCATCTATCACAGGTTCCAGGCCTTTGTAATCATAAGGAAGGGGTTGCTGCGTAAATGGGTTGCCCGCAAAGTTTTTAAAACCTGCTTCAGCAAAAGAGGGTAATACTGTTAGGGCTATGCCGGCGGCAACACCTGCTTTACCAGTGGTTTTGATGAATGCTCTACGACTATTTGAATGTATAGACATAAGATTATGGTTTAAGTGATTGGTTTGATTTTTTGAAATTAGCCAAAAATGTTCGCAATTGTTTAAAGGAACGATAGTAGAATTCCTGGTTGAATAATTGCGAATCACGCATGGCTTTAAAGGTAAGGAAGGCACCGATAGGGATCAGTACCAGCGTAGAAAGCCACATGCCAAAGATGGGTGTTGCTTGTTCTGATTTTACAAATTTTTCGCCAAATGTGTTGAAGAGGTGAAATACCACAAAAAAGATAATGGCAAAAACCAGTGGCGTACCCAATCCACCTTTTCTAATGATAGAACCTAAGGGAGCACCGATCAGGAATAAAACCAAACAGGCTGCAGATAAGGTAAACTTTCGGTGCCACTCAATTTCGTGTAAACGCAGGGATTTATCACGCTCTTTATAGTCAGTTGCCAGCATCGAAACATTGCCTCTCACACTTTGTATCTGCGCAATAGCCGCATCATTGATTGGTTGCCGCAAACTATCAGGAATTATTTTATCGAAATTGATGGCCTTTTTAATTCTTGCAGTATCAATTACAACCCAGCCTGTATCTATGTATTTTGCAAAATGAAAGAAAGGGGTAACTTCTTTTTCAGTCTTATGCAAATACAAACTGTCTTTATCGTATAAGGAATCTATGGTTTGGTTGAGTTGCCTGAGACTAAGCATCTTCGGATCGTAAAAGGAGCTGTCGCCTGATTTGTTTAGCTGAAAACTTTTCAGGTCGAACACTTTTTTATATTCCTGAAAACCCATCCTGGTAAACTGCGTGTTGGTGGTACCTCTGGAACCTTTTTCTTCGTATCTCCATCCATTCTTTAAAACAAATTCAAGAAATTTCTTGTCTTTGGTGATACGCATCACCCCACTTTCTGCCATCAGCATATTATCCTGTAAGGCATTCCCGTTTTCAAAAATGATAACGTTATGAATAATACTGTCATTCTTTTCTTTTCTGCCCAGTTTAATTACATAACCACCAATCTTATCGTAAAAAATTCCTTCTTTGATATCGAAAGCGGGTTTAGAAACAATGATATCATATTTTAAAGCAGATAATTTTTTTTGTGTAACCGGAATGATATTGTTGGCAAAAAGAAATGCCAGTCCGCAGATAAAAACAGTGATGATGAGTAAGGGACGCATAAAGCGTAATAAAGGAATACCAGCCGCTTTAATGGCTACCAATTCAAAGGTTTCGCCCAGGTTACCAAATGTCATGATGGAAGAAAACAACAAGGCCAAAGGCAATGCAGTAGGCACCCAGAACAGGGTTACCAAACCTACCAATTTAAGAATAGTAAAAAGATCCAGACCTTTACCTACCAGGTCGTCAATATATAACCAGAAGAATTGCATGGTCAATACAAACACCGAAATGGCGAATGCTGCAATAAATGGTCCGATAAATGACCTTATGATGAGCTTATCAAGTTTTTTTATCACTTTGTGCTTCCTTAATATTGCTTATGAGCCCTGCAAAAGTAATGCTTTCAACAAAGGAACTGGAACTGGTAACAGATGCTGGTTGGATTTTAACAAAGAATCAGATTATTGATAAGGTTTACCAGCTTTTTGGAATATTAGATGCGCGCTATACAATTTTGTTGGAAAATAGCACAATTCTATCAGAATGGGATATAAGATTCCAGTCGCCCAAGATCTCTAAAGGTGAGCAATATGAGGGCCTTCCCTGGGTAATGCTCGACCACCCCAGGTATTTTACCGGAAAGGACAGTTTCGCTATCCGTAGTTTTTTTTGGTGGGGGAATTTTTTCAGTATCACGCTGCAGGTTTCTGGCGATTGTCAGCAGAAGTTTGCATCTTCTATCCAGCAATATTTTGCCAATGCAAATAAGGATAATGCTGGAGCTAAGGATTGGTATCTTGCCATTTCTGATGATCCCTGGCAACATGATTTTGGGGAGAAAAATTATAAGCGTATAACAGATGCTACTGAAATAGATTTTGCGGCATTACCTTTCATCAAACTTGCCAGGAAAATTCCGTTGAAGGATTGGGAGGAAGCAGGTGATTTTTTTGAAAGTAATTATTTGAAGATCTTACAAATGCTTTCCTACTAAAAGATATTATGCACCGCCTAATCTGTGAAAAAGATCTTTGATCTGGTATTGCCATAGCTGGCTCTGGTCTTTGATTTCAGCCTTCTCTGCAAAATCCCTTACAACTAAAATAGTTTGGTTAGAGATTTCTGTTTTTTCTATTCTAAATTCAAAGTACTCATTCTTTTCACTGTGTGTCCAATGGTATCGGATAAATTTGTCTTCTTCTTTATCTATTACTTCTGCTTTATCAGGCGTACCACCACTCCAGGAAAAACTGTAAACATTCTCCCACTCATCCACTCTATCAGCAAACCATTCCTGCAATCCTGCAGGTGTGGCCAAAAATTCATATAATATGGATGGGGAACATCTAACCGGAAACTCCAACGTAAATAACTGCTTCTTGCTCATTTCAATCTCTTTAGCCTACAATCAATCGTAGGTGTGCAATAATATTAAATAATCCTTCGCATCCAAATGTTTTTTTGTCATTAATAAGTGAATAACCCTTTTAAAAGGTATTGTTCAGGTCAACATCTTTGTAAAGTGCTGTTTTTCAATTACTTGCAAAAAATATTTATTTTTGAAAAGATTTAAAAAAATCTTAAATTGCTATATATCTGATGAAGTGGCGCAGGCTAAGTAATTTCTAAGTAGCTAAACAAGGTTTCTTACCAATACTAACATATCCTAAAACCTGCTCAATATGAGTATGCGCCAGCTAAAAATTACCAAGTCGATCACCAATCGTGAATCGCAAAGCCTTGAAAAATATTTACAGGAAATTGGCAAGGTCGACCTGATCTCACCTGAAGAAGAAGTGGCTTTGGCCATGTGTATCCGCAATGGGGATCAATTTGCATTAGACAGGCTGGTGAAGTCTAATTTACGTTTTGTGGTTTCTGTTGCCAAGCAATACCAAAACCAGGGTTTAACATTACCCGACCTGATCAATGAAGGAAACCTTGGTTTGATCAAAGCTGCTTTACGTTTTGATGAAACCCGTGGCTTTAAATTTATATCCTATGCAGTTTGGTGGATCAGGCAAAGCATTTTGCAATCATTGGCCGAACAAAGCCGTATAGTTCGTTTACCACTGAATAAAGTAGGCCTTACCAACCGCATCAGCAAAGCCTACCAACAACTGGAGCAGGAATATGAAAGAGAGCCAACAGCGCAGGAACTGGCAGATATATTGGATATAGCTGTTGAAGAAGTTACTGCCACTATGAATGTAGGCTTCCGGCATGTAAGCATGGATACGCCCTTATCAGACGGGGAAGATGGCACATTGATGGATTTAATGGAAAACCCCAATGCAGAGAGAACAGATGAGAAACTGGTGCACCATGAATCTTTAAGAATGGAAATTGAAAG
>CALRUV010000004.1:0-42645 GCA_943371455.1 Chitinophaga pinensis
AACATTTCAAAAGTGCTAATTAATTCATATGTATCTTCTTTTGATGTAGTTAAATTCTCATCTATTTCCTTTTTGAGAGCAATTTTTAGGATTTCTATAGTTTTATTTTTATTTTTCTTGAAAAGCATAATTAATGGCAGCTAACGAACAGGAATCAATGCGGGTTGGGAGTTAGAATTTCATCTGCCCGAACCACTGCTGATTGGAAATATTTTGTTGAAGTTAAAACTAATGTTGAAGAATGTTTGTCCAGCCCGAACCAATGCCTGGCTTTGCAATTGGTTGATGCAAGTTTGTCAAGCCCAACTTGCATAAAACCGCATGTTGCCTGCTGTTTTATCGTTTCATTCGTTGATAATGTCCAATAATTCCTGGTCGCTATAATTGCCGTTTATTCCACGTTTTGTTATTAAATATTCAAAGATAGTTTTGTTATCAAAATTGTGAGCTTCGTTTATACCTTCACTAATTGTTTTGATGTAGCTCTTATTTGGCTTTGTCAAAGGTTGTAAGTCAATCTCATTTGTCAATGTAAAAATTGGGTAGTCATTTTGTTGTCTTAAGTATAATAAGTTGCCGTACCAAGATGGTCGTTTAAATATATAAGAGCCGTCCTCGATAGCTTTGTCAAAGTCTATTGTTAATTCAGTTTTGGTATTTGTTTCTTGTCTCGCAATGTCAATTAACTGTCCTTTTGTTACTAAATATATTCTCCCAATTGTTGAAGCTTGTGGTTCAAATAAAGTCCTAATAAATGCAACACCACCATTATCCCAATTTTTTGATTTTTCGGCAAAATAAAGTTCAGAACAAATATAGAAGTCTTCATTGCCTGATGGCAAAGTCTTGTCCCTACAACCTTCATAAGTTGTCTTTGCTCCCTTAGGTTGTCCACCCTTAATGTAACAAAGAAAGCGTTCTTCTAAAATGTTTGAGCCATAACAAGCATACCAAACTTTGTCCTGTAGAGTTGTCATAATAGTGGGTCTTAAAAATAACATGCAACACTTAAAAGTAGGCAAGTTTTCACCCATTTCAAGCACATCAAATTATCAATTCATTGACCCTCAATAAAAATAATTTTCGTTTTAGTGTTAGATAGTGTTGTAAAGTAAAAGCTTATCAAACACGAAAACGCAATCATCTACCCCAAAACGAAACGTGTTTTTCTATTTTCTTTTAAAAGTGCTAGCTATTTTTTATATTTTATCTCCTCAAAACATCCCCATCAACCCCTCCATATCCTTCTTCACCTTCGAATTCACAATCTTCGCATAGATCATCAGATTCTTCATCCCCGCATGACCGATCATCTTGCCAACCGATTCCAAAGGAACACCATTAGATAAAGTAATAGTAGTCGCAAAAGTGTGTCGCGCCAAATGCATAAAAAGCGGTTTATCAATCTTTGCTTTAACAGCAAGTTCTTTCAAAGCAAAATTCAATTTCTGATTAGATAATATCCGCCACATAAAATCTTTGCAATCACCAGTAGGCGAATATTTAACCAAGATTCTCTCTGCCGTAGGCAATAACGGAACATAACTTAATATACCTGTCTTATCTCTATGCTTTTCAATGTGCTTACTCCCATCCGGATCTATAATTATATGCGAGCCTTTCAAACTCAACATATCACTATAAGACAATCCGGTAAAACATGCAAACACAAACACATCCCGGTTTCTTTCCATCGCTTCAGATAGCCCTTCCAAATTCTGTAACGCTCTTACTTCATCCAAAGAAAGATAATCCCGCTTAACCGGCACCTGCGTCAACTTCATTTCAACAAAAGGATTGGCACGGATAATTCCTTTTTTAACAGGATCGTGTAAAATAGATTTCAAACAATTCATCAATGCGAGTGATGAATTATGGCAGTTCTTTTTTTCCTTCCGCAGGTATTTAAAGAACGCTTCCAAAAATTCAACGTTCACGCGAGTCAATGGAATATTCTTTACTCGATGCCGCTCACTTAAAAAATCATTGAGATAAACTCTGGTTCTTTTGTATTTATAAAAAGTAGTAACAGCCAGATCAATTCCAACTCTTGAGTCGTATAGGTTAATTCTCCCATCAACATATTCCATCAGTGTTATTGGCGCTTCATCGTTTCCTTTGAGTCGGTCTACTAGTTCATCCAAAGAAAAATCGCCTAACGTATGTTTCATTTTTTCAAACACCTGGCGAACCTTGTATTGAATGTCATCCAATTGCTGGTTAATGGTTGTTGCTTTCTTGTTCTTGATACTTACGATTCCGTTACCTGTTATCCAATGCTCTTTCTTTACAGATAGTCCGGTTGCAATATCTTTTTGCTGGCCCTGGTAACATAGTCGCGCTAAAATGGAATACTCGCCACTGGAAAGTTGGTGGTTGGTTCTGAGAATAAAACGAAGGTTGATCTCCGAAAGTCGAGTGAATGATTTGTTTTGCATGTGTACATTTTTAGGGTTGATAAAATTTCTAAAAACGACGCAATAATGGAGGTGCTAAATGCAGCATATGAATGCATACAAGCGCTTTGAAAAAACCGGAGATTTTGAGGCCAAAATCCATGTCATTGAAATGTCAACGATACGTTGCAGTTTTATGCACATATATGCATGACATGACATGTAAAAAGGCCTGAAAATCAACATAATTCATTGATTATCAGACCTTTACGTGGTGTGGGCCGGGATCGAACCGGCGACACAAGGATTTTCAGTCCTTTGCTCTACCGACTGAGCTACCGCACCTTCGCTAAAGCTTCGGCGCGCAAGCGCACTTAACTTCTCTTGATGTTTTACGGACATCGACCGCTGAAGCTTCGGTGCGCAAGCGTACTTTAACTTTCAATACTTCTATCAAACCCATACTTAATTGCGTAAGCGCATTTAAAATAAGCGGGCTTGACCGCTGTAGCCTCGGCGTAAGCGGTTGCAAATATAGGGGGATGGGCTTAAATTCAGAAATTATCCACAAAAAAATAAACCTCGTCCAGATAATACTCCCCCTTCAGGGGGCAGGGGGGTTTAGAATTCACAATTTTTGGGCGTCCTCGCAAACGCAATCACATCCCTAATATTCGTCATCCCTGTTACAAATTGGACCATGCGCTCAAAACCTAGCCCGAAACCTGCATGGGGTACGGTTCCAAAACGGCGGGTATCGAGGTACCAGCTCATTTCTTCGGCAGGTATGTGCATTTCGGCCATTCTTGCTTCTAGTTTTTCCAGTCTTTCTTCCCTTTGGCTACCGCCTACTATCTCACCAATACCCGGTGCCAGGATATCCATGGCTGCTACGGTTTCTTTGCCGGGTTCGCAGCCATCATTCATGCGCATATAAAATGCTTTGATCTTGGCAGGATAACCTGTTACAATTACCGGTTTTTTAAAATGCTTTTCTACCAGGTATCTTTCATGCTCACTCTGCATATCAATGCCCCAGCTTACTTCGTATTTGAATTTTTTCTTCTTGTAGGCCGGACTGTCTAATAAAATAGCAATGGCTTCTGTATACGTGATGCGCTCAAATTGGTTATTGAGTACAAAATTTAATTTTTCCAATAAGCCCATCTCTGCTCTTTCGTTCTGCGGCTTTTGTTTTTCTTCTTCGGCTAAACGCGCATCTAAGAATTCAAGATCCTCTTTGTTATGCTTCATTGCATAACGAATTAAATATTGAATAAACTCTTCCGCCAAATTCATATTGTCTTCAATATCATGAAAAGCCATCTCCGGCTCGATCATCCAGAACTCAGCCAGGTGGCGGGTTGTATTGGAATTCTCTGCACGGAATGTTGGACCAAAAGTATAGATCTCACTAAATGCCATAGCACCCAACTCACCTTCTAATTGTCCACTCACCGTAAGGTTGGTACTCTTTCCAAAAAAGTCTTCGTTGTAATCAATATTACCTGCAGCATCTTTTGGTGCTGTACCATCCATGGGCAAAGTAGTTACCCGAAACATTTCACCCGCACCTTCTGCATCACTCGCTGTAATGATCGGCGTATGCAAATACACAAATCCTTTCTGGTTAAAGAACTGATGCACAGCAAATGCCAATGAATGCCGCACACGAAAAACCGATCCAAATGTATTGGTACGAAAACGCAGATGCGCTTTCTCTCTTAAAAATTCTAAACTATGTTTCTTGGGTTGCAAAGGATATTTCTCTGCATCACTATCACCCAATATTTCAATGGTGGCGGCTTTAACTTCTACGGACTGTCCTTTACCTACTGACGCAACCAACTCACCCGTTACTTTTACAGATGCACCCGTGGTGAGTCTTTTCAATAAAGCCTCGTCAAATGCACCCAATGTAGCTACTACCTGTAAATTATTATTGGTACTACCATCATTCAAAGCGATAAACTGGTTATTCCTAAATGTACGCACCCAACCCATTACGGTTACTTGCTCTCCTGCCACACCGGCTGTGAGCAGTTGTTTGATTTTTGTTCTTTTGTTAAACATAGATTAGTGATTATCGAATTGACGGAAGGGGTTCTGGGTTCTGGATGCTAGATGCTGGATACTGGATACTGGATTTTGGATACTAGATGCTGGTTTTGATTGTCAATAAATTATGATTCACTAACTATCCTGAAACCAATATCTAGCATCTAGTATCCAGCATCTAATATCTAGCATCCAGTATCTAGCATCCAGCATCTAGTATCCAGTATCTAGCATCCAGCATCTAGTATCTAGCATCCAGTATCCAGCATCTAGCTTCCCGCTCGCAAAGATAACCAACCCCCCCCTCCAAACATCCTTTTAACAGCCCTTTTAGCCTAAAATCGGTAAAAAAATATTTGTTTTAAGAAAAACTGCCTTAACATTGCATTGGAAACAAGCTGATGCAGTCTTCACTTAGCTCTCGACACAATCAGTTTACTCTCTTTCCGATCAAAAAATTTCACAACACGATCTGAGTTCACAATTTTCCTTAGACTGGTGTTTTAACTTTTTCAAATTGATATTCCCGTATTAACAGAACTTTTTTATGTACGACATTTTGCAATTAAACGACATGCTCCTGCCTGAGTTGCTGGATATTGCCGAGCAACTAAAGATCCCCAACCTTAAGAAATTGGACAAGCAAGGCCTGATTTACAAGATCCTTGATGGACAAGCTGTTCAAGCCAGCGAAACCAAAGACGACCCAAAGAAAAAGAATGCCCGTCCGCGAAAACCCGTTACCCTTAAAACAACCAATGGTACCGAAGAGGCCGAAGTAATGCAGGAAGCACCTGCACCTACTGCACCCTCTGCACCCCGTCCACCCCGTCCGGTTGAAAAAGCCGCCCCTAAAAAAGGTCCGGTTCGCAAACCCAAAGTTGAAACAGCAGAACCCGCTGAAGAAACAGAATCTGCACAACCAACAGGCAGCCAGGAATCAACACCCGAAACAACACATACAGAAGAAGCACCCCAAGCAGGCGAAACCAATACTGCTGCAGAAACACCACAACTCCAATATCCACGCCAGCAACAACGCAAAGAACCCGCTTTTAATATTGAATTTGAAGGCGTGATCTTAGGCGAAGGTGTGTTGGAAATGATGCCCGATGGTTATGGTTTCTTACGTTCTTCCGATTATAATTACCTCTCATCTCCGGATGATGTATATGTATCTCCTTCTCAAATAAAATTATTTGGCTTAAAAACAGGCGACACCGTACATGGTGCTGTTCGTCCGCCCAAAGAAGGTGAAAAATATTTTGCTTTATTAAAGGTGGATAGTATCAATGGCAAACGCCCCGACGAAGTGCGCGACCGTGTTCCCTTTGATTACCTCACACCTTTGTTCCCTTTCGAAAAACTGAACCTGTTCACTACTTCCAATAATTACAGCACACGAATCATGGACATCTTTACCCCCATAGGTAAGGGCCAGCGTGGATTGATCGTTGCCCAACCAAAAGTAGGTAAGACGATGTTGTTGAAAGAAGTAGCCAACGCCATTGCAGCCAACCACCCCGAGGTTTACCTGATGGTGGTATTGATAGATGAGCGTCCGGAAGAAGTTACCGATATGGAACGCAGCGTAAAAGCAGAAGTCATTGCTTCTACTTTTGACGAGCCTGCCGAAAAACATGTAAAAGTTTCAACCATTGCTTTGCAAAAAGCAAAACGTTTGGTTGAATGCGGACACGATGTGGTGATCCTACTCGATTCTATCACTCGTTTGGCACGCGCACATAATACTGTTGCCCCTAGTAGTGGTAAAGTATTAAGTGGTGGTGTGGAAGCAAACGCCTTATTAAAACCAAAACAGTTTTTTGGTGCTGCCCGTAAAATAGAAAATGGGGGTTCACTCACTATCTTGGCAACAGCCTTAATTGAAACAGGTAGTAAAATGGACGAAGTGATCTTTGAAGAATTCAAGGGTACCGGTAATATGGAATTACAATTGGAAAGAAAACTAGCCAACAAACGTGTCTTCCCTGCCATTGACCTCGTGGGTTCCTCTACCCGTCGCGATGATCTGTTGCTGGATAAAGAAGTATTACAAAGAATGAACCTCCTCCGTTTATATATCAACGACATGAACACCGAAGAGGCCATGAACGAACTACTCAAACGTATGCGAGGCACGAAGGATAATGAGGAGTTTTTAATGTCGATGAACAGGTAAAACAGTTTTGGGATTTGAGTTTCGGATTAGCGGATTACGAATTTCGGATTGAATAGAAATTATAGGGCCATGCAAATTGCATGGCTTTTTTATGCTCTGTGCCCTCTGTCGTCTCTGTCTCTCTGTGTTGAAAAAAAACTTCGCTCGAAGCTTCAGCGAAGGAGTAACACAAAGGGTTCAAGCATATTTTCTACTTCTTATAATAATGATTCCCCTCAATTTCTTCCCTTACTTTATCGGGTACCAGGAAGCGAATGGTTTTTCCGGTGCGGATATTTTCTCTGATTTCGGTGGCGGAAATTTGAAGCATGGGTGCGTTAAGAATTTGAACCCTGGCTCCGTAATTATCCTTCACCTCAAAATCTTTTCGGAGGTAGATGATGAATGGGTAATTTTTTACCAGTGCCTCAAAGTTTTTCCACTTCTTCAAATTTTGAAAACTATCGCTTCCCATGATTAAAGAGAATTCATTTTGCGGATATTTTTCTGCCAGATAGGTAAGTGTATCAATAGTATACGATGGGCGTGGCATTTTAAATTCTACATCAGTCGCTTTCAATCGCAGATCACCTTCAATAGCCAGGTTCACCAGGTGTAAACGATGGTATTCGTTCAGTAAAACAGAAGAAGGTTTCAATGGGTTTTGGGGCGATACTACAAACCAAACCTGTTGCACATCCGCATGGTTGGCTACATAACTGGCAATGATAAGGTGACCGATATGTATGGGGTTAAAAGAACCGAAGTAGAGACCGATTTTCATCTAATATATTGATAGTCAATGATATAAGTGCTTAAGAAAGTTCTACAAATATACTATTTGCCTCATTCAATCGCAAACTCAGGTGGTACCCGGATACGCCGATGGAGATAGGATCGCCCAAGGGTGCTATTTGTTCTACTACCACTTTTTCTCCCGGCACACATCCCATTTCCATTAACTTGATAAATATATCATCCTTTTCAAAAGAGTGTATAATTGCTTGCTGTCCAATGGCTAACTCTGACAATCGTTTCATTTCCGGCTATTAATCATTAAAGGTAATGTGGCTGATTAGCATTTTGTTACGAATTTTGGAGTTATCAAATCAATTGACCTATGCCGGAAGTTTCTTTTCATTCAGCTGACCGCACTTTAACCCTGGCGGGTAAAAAGGTGGTCAAATCTTTTATCCAACAGATCTTCCGCAAAGAGAAGCGTGCCCTGGCTTCTATTCATTATATTTTTTGCTCAGATCAGCACTTACTGCAAATGAACCGCGATTTTCTACAACACGATTATTATACAGATATCATCACATTTGCCCTAACCGGCAAAGATGAGCCAGTGGTTGCAGAAATCTATATCAGCATAGACAGGGTAAAAGACAACACGAAAGAACTGGGTGTTTCTTTTAAAGAAGAAATTCTTCGGGTAATTTTTCATGGTGCTTTACACCTCTGCGGTTATAAAGACAAAAAGAAAAGTGAAATAACCCTCATGCGCGCCAAAGAGGACCAATATTTGCGTTTATTTGAGAAATTTCGTTTGAATGCCTAAGACCCTTTTCCTTTTCTTATACCTGCTTCCCTTTTTTGGTACTAGTCAGCAATACGCCATGATTGAACTGCAGGAGCGTAAAGTGCCAGAACCCATCAACAGAAACCTAGCCGTAGATACCTGGAACCTATCCCAAAAAGGCTACCAACAATTACCTGAAGAGTCTAAACAGCTTCTTTACTGGACCAATTTCTGCCGAAACAACCCTATAAAATTCTGGGATAGTGTGATCATGCCTGTATTAACTACTTTTCCTACCCTCAAAGGAAAGGAATCTGAGAGCCTGCAAAAAGAACTTTACGCCAAAGGAAACCTACCTATGTTTGTATTAAACGAAAAACTGGTAACAATTGCCCAGGCACATGCAGAGGATATTGGCAGGAAAAAGGCAAATCCCAGTCATAATTCCACCAACGGAACAGATTTTGGCACCCGATTAAAAAGATCTGGGATTAAATATTGCGGTAGTGAGAATATTTCTGTTAGTAGTCAGTCTGTTCTCCTTTCCGTAATTCTGCTCTATCTGGATATTCGCCTCCCCGATATGGGCCACCGCAAAGCCCTGATGGATCCAAAACTAGTAGAAATCGGAGTGGGATCTGCTCCCTATGGAAAGGATGGTTCTTACTTTTTGGTGCAGGACTTCTCCTGTGCGCAATAAACTATCGTTTCCACGAATCACAGTTTCCAAGAGGAACAATTCAAAATTAAAAGGTTCCACAAAACACTGTTTCTACCTGAAACATTTAGTAGTTTTGGGCATGGCTAGAAAAAGATGGACGGCCCAAACCGAAATTACCGACTCACTCCTGCGCCTTAGGGAAAAAAGGAAATGGCAATTAAGCTTCAGAAGGTATGTTTTAGAGAAAACACCCAGCGAAGCCTATGCTCCTTATTTTGGTTTGGACATAGAATTGTTGCGTGAATGGTTTGCCTTGCAGTTTACAGAAGACATGAACTGGGATAATTTTGGCAAACTTTGGCAGTTTGAACACATTGTGCCAACCAGTTATTTTAACTTTGCAGATGAAGAGGACCTCTTACTCTGCTGGAACTTCACCAACCTGAGGGTAGAATATGCAGAAAAGGAGCCAACCAGATCAGACCTGCTGATGGCCAGGCATTATTTTGAAGAACTCTATCGCAATTCCGGCTATAGCATTTGCCAATTAATGCTCCAAAAGATTGCACAAATAGAACTGTCCAACAGAAAATCCTTTCCGGCCCTAGAGCAATTTTTAATAAACAATAGCAAGAGCCTACAGGGGATTGCCAGTTTAGACGCGGAAACATTTAATCGTTTAAACAAGGGTAATACGGTTGAAGAGCTTTTACTCGAAAGGGAAATCCTTTTAAAATTCGGTTCAGCCCAAAAACCCTGAACTATCTTTGCCGCCTATGTTTCCTGAATATGATGTAATAGTTGTGGGTGCCGGTCATGCCGGATGTGAAGCCGCCGCCGCCGCTGCCAACCTGGGCAGTAAGGTTTTGTTGATTACGATGAACATGCAGACCATTGCCCAAATGAGCTGTAATCCTGCCATGGGCGGAATAGCCAAAGGGCAGATCGTACGTGAGATAGATGCGATGGGTGGATACAGTGGTATAGTGAGCGATAAGAGTACCATCCAATTCCGGATGTTGAACAGAAGCAAGGGACCAGCCATGTGGAGCCCAAGAACACAAAACGACCGAATGCTATTTGCAGCTACCTGGCGCGAGATGTTGGAAGAAACACCCAATGTGGATTTTTACCAGGACATGGTACAGTCCATCATTATTAAGGGCGACAGGGCCTGCGGTGTGGTTACCGGTTTGGGCCACGAAGTAAGATCTAAGTCGGTTGTAGTTACCAGCGGGACCTTTTTAAATGGCATCATACATATTGGTGAAAAACAGTTTGGCGGGGGAAGGGTTGCAGAAAAAGCAGCCACCGGCATCACCGAACAATTGGTTGCCTATGGCTTTGAAAGCGACCGCTTAAAAACCGGAACACCGCCCAGGGTGGATGGCAGAAGTCTCGACTATTCTAAAATGGAGGAGCAAAAAGGAGATGATGAAATAGTGGGGTTTTCTTTTACAGACAGACCTAAGCTGGATCCAAGCAAACAAAGAAGCTGTCATATTACCTATACCAATTCTACTGTTCACGATATTTTGAAAACAGGCTTCGATAGAAGTCCGATGTTCCAGGGTAGGATTGAAGGAGTGGGTCCGAGGTATTGCCCCAGCATAGAAGACAAGATCAATCGCTTTGCAGAAAGAGACCGACACCAACTATTTGTAGAACCTGAAGGATGGAATACAGTTGAAATATATGTAAATGGTTTTTCTACATCCCTTCCAGAAGAAGTTCAATACGAAGCGCTTCGTACAGTTGTGGGTTTTGAGAATGTGCGCATCTTTCGCCCGGGTTATGCAATTGAATACGATTATTTTCCACCCACCCAATTACAGTATTCACTGGAAACAAAACCGCTGAGTCATTTATTTTTTGCGGGGCAGATCAATGGAACTACAGGTTATGAAGAAGCTGCCTGTCAAGGATTGATGGCGGGCATCAATGCACACCAAAAAGCATTTGAAAAGGAAGCCCTTATCTTAAAAAGAAGTGAAGCCTATATTGGGGTTTTAATAGATGATCTGATCAGCAAAGGAACGGACGAACCCTACCGGATGTTTACAAGTCGAGCAGAATTTAGAACACTACTTCGCCAGGACAATGCTGATCTTCGGTTAACAGAAATAAGTCATCGCATCGGTTTGGCATCCAAAGAAAGAATGGATAAGGTGGATCAGAAAATAGCAGAAATCAAACAAGTTAAAAAAGTACTGGCAGAAACCAACCTGGAACCAACAACCATCAATCCATACCTGGAAGAAATTGGCTCTGCAGCAATTACAGAAAAACAAAAGGTTGCCAAAGTATTACTCAGACCCAATGTGGACTTGGCTGCCATGATAAATATTATACCCGGACTAAATATAGAAATTGGTGATATTCCTGCGGAGTCATTAGAACAGGCAGAAATACAGATCAAATATGAAAGGTATTTGGAGAAAGAACAGGAGATCGTTGAAAAAATGAGTCAACTGGAGAACATGGTCATACCATCAGGTTTTAATTTTGATAAAGTAGCTGCGCTGTCTCATGAAGCCTTACAAAAATTTAAGAAAATACAACCTACCACACTTGGGCAGGCCAGTAGAATAAGTGGTGTAAATCCAAGTGATGTTCAGATCTTGATGGTATATATGGGCAGATAAAAATTTTAGCCATTGTAGCAGCGTACGATTAACTTTAAAGATTAAATATAGCTTCTGAAAAAAATAAGGAAATATATCTTAATCGGTTTGGTATCGCTCCTATCGGTTTTACTAATTGCATATTTAATTGCTTCCATTTATGTGCGATCCCATAAAAAAGAATTACTTGCCAAAGCTAACCAGGAAATAAGCAATGCCATCAACGCCTCTGCAACCATTGAAGATCTGAGCGTTTCCTTCTTTCAAACATTTCCTTATGTAACTATAGCGGTGTCTTCTGTAAGTGTCGAAGACAGTATGTATAAAGTTCACCAGCATAAACTATTGTATGCTGAAAGAATCTATGCGCGTATCAACCCTTTCCGCTTAATGGTAGGGTCTGTTAGATTGACCAATCTGGCTATTAAAAACGGAAGCCTCTATTTATATACCGATGCTGCGGGTTATACAAATGCCTATATGCTCCAGTCAGATAAAAAGAAACCCACAAAACCAAGTTCCGAATCAACTAAAAGATTATTCGATAAAATATCCTTAGAAAATTTTTCTGCAACCATTAATGATGAAAAGAAAAAGAAGTTATTTGATTTTCTAATTAATAAACTAACCGTGGAGGCTAGTAACACAGACAGCACAACCATGTATGAACTGGACAAATCCATATTGGTAAAAGACCTAGGATTTAATTTACCGGCGGGTAGTTTTTTACAAAACCGATTACTAGAAGGCAAATACAAAATTGAATTAGATAAAAAGAGAAAGAAACTGAGTTTTCAAAATATGGAATTTTCCATATCAGGACAACCATTCATTTTTACAGGGATATTTAATTTGGGTGTGGAACAAAATTTTGCATTCACTGCCACATCAAAAAATCTACTTGTTGATTCGGCAAAAAAAATTTTTTGACAAAGAAAATATCCAAAGCCATCAATATTGTATCAGTTAAAAAGCCTTTAGATGTGGTGGCGAAACTAAGTGGCAGTTTACAAGGCGGAGACCCCTTGGTTATAGTAAACTGGGTAACAAAAAACAATGAGATCATAACGCCTATTGTAAATATTACCAACTGTGAGTTTACAGGTCTTTATACTAATGAAGTAGTTAAGGGGCTTCCCTTAACAGACCCGAATTCCAAAATAGAAGTTCGTAATCTAAGTGGGAAATGGATGGGGCTTCCAGTTAAGGTTCCAATGTTTATCTTAAACAACCTTACCACACCAGATGTAAACGCAAAAATGACATCCTCCTTTCCATTACAGGAATTAAATAATATTATCCAATCAGATGCCATGACCCTGATCAACGGGCAGGCTCAGATGGAATTGAATTATAAAGGCGCTATTGATCATATCAGTCCTAAAAACGCAAGTGTAGAAGGATTTATCAAGATAGATAATGGTACCATAGGCATCTCCGCATCGGGATCTGAATTAACCAACTGTCAGGCTGATATTAAAATATCAGATACGGATCTGAAACTTGAAAAACTTGCCTGTAAAATATCAGGGAACCCAATCAACATAAACGCAACAGCCAAAAATGTGCTTTCTCTGGTTGGCGATTCACAGGAACCGGTTTCCTTAGAACTCAACTGCGCAGCGCCGCTATTAAATATCAATAAGATCAGCAGCATCATATCGAGGAAGTATCCGGTGAAAGCAAAAAAGGGTCCAAAATCAAGCGGCAACTTAGCAAAGACCATGTCGAAGATTGACAATTTATTATCCCGGGGTAATATCAACCTGAACATTAATGCAGATAAACTGATCTATAAAAAATTTGATGCCAACAATGTGAAAGCATCCATTGCCATCAATGAAAATAGCTGGCAACTTAAAAATGCCTCACTGGTCCATGGCAAGGGGTCGATGGCCATTCAGGGAAAAGTGACCGAACATAAAAACCAACATTTTTTATTAAATGCAAATTTGAAAATGCAGAACCTGGATGCCAAAAAAATCTGGTACAGTTTTGATAATTTTGGCGGCACTGCTTTAACCTATAAAAATCTAGCAGGAACCTTATCTGCAAATGTGAATGTTGCCTTATTGCTTAGAAAGGATGGAAGTTTCGATGTGAACAGTTTGGTGGGTGATGCAGACCTGTCAATTAAAAAAGGAAAACTTTCCAATTTTAAACCCATACAAAATATTAATAATTTTTTGTTGGGAGATCGTGATTTCCATGAAATAGAATTTGCAGAAATTAAAGATCATTTTGGATTTAAAAAAGGTGAAGTAAGTATTAACAGGATGGAAATCAATTCCAGTGTTTTATCCCTCTTTGTAGAAGGTGTTTATAGTCCGAAGGGAAACACAGATGTCAGTATTCAAGTACCCCTGAGTAATTTAAGAAAAAGAAAAAAGGACTACAAACCACAAAACCAGGGAACGGACAGGGGCGGTGGTATGAGTGTGTTTATTAGGGCCAGTTCTGGTGCAGACGGAAAAATACATATCAAATACGACCCCTTTAAAAGATTTAGAAAATCGAATACAAAAGAAGAAAAACCAAAGCTTAAAACTTAGCAACCATGAAAAATTTACTGACCATTTTACTGCTTGCCCTGATGGCAGCTTGCGGAAATAAGAACGAAAACGGAATATCGCTGAGTGAATACCACAAGATTCTGGATAGTGGTGTACAAACAGGTGGCGTTAAAATGATTCCGATAGAGACCCCTTTGGGTAAATTCAACGTTTGGACCAAAAGATTTGGCAACAATCCAACTATCAAAGTTTTGTTATTGCACGGAGGCCCTGGTGGTACCCATGAATTTTTTACATCCTTTGAAAGTTTTTTTCCACAACAGGGATTTGAGTTTTATGAATATGACCAACTGGGATCCTATTTTAGCGACCAGCCCAAAGACAGCAGCTTATGGACCACGGAAAGATTTGTGGAAGAAGTAGAACAGGTAAGAAAGGCGCTGGGTATGAACAAGGATAATTTTTATTTATTGGGTCATAGCTGGGGCGGTATCCTCGCTACGGAATATGCATTGAAATACCAGGATAATTTAAAAGGGTTGATCATTAGTAATATGATGAGTAGCTGTCCGGCCTATGGCAAATATGCCGAAGAAGTGCTGGCCAAACAAATGGATCCGAAAGTGCTTGACTCTGTTAGGGCCATTGAAGCAAGAGGTGATTTTGCCAACCCGAAATACATGGAACTATTGATACCCAATTTTTATAACCAGCATGTTTGCAGGCTCAACCCCTGGCCAGATGCACTCAACAGGGCATTGCCACATATGAATGGAGAGATCTATACCATTATGCAGGGACCTTCAGAATTTGGCGTAGCAGGAAGACTGGCTAATTGGGATAGAAGCAAGGATCTGCCTAAAATAAAAGTACCTACCCTAACCATTGGTGGCAAACATGACACGATGGACCCCGAACACATGCAATGGATGGCCACGCAGGTTCAGAAAGGGAGAAGCCTGATTTGTCCGGAAGGCAGTCATTGTTCTATGTGGGATGACCAGGCACATTACTTTCCGGGCTTAATAAGTTTTATCAAAGACGTAGACAAGGGCGGATTTACCCAATAGGTTTTCACCGACAACAGAAGGCGTTTACCGATAAACCCATCAACTGTTTTTTCTGTTCACCCGATTCAGTAGTTTTAACATTTCCCAAAAACAACTAATACTTATGAGAAAAATCAAGCTCCTTTTAACCGGGCTGCTGTTTACAACCTTGTTGCAGAGCCAGGAAACCTTCCAGGTAAATGGTGTGGCAGACAAGCGTGACGGATGTTATGCTTTCACCAATGCCACCATCGTAAAAGATGCACAAACAACCATCACCAATGCAACATTGGTGATACGTGATGGAAAGATCGTATCTGTTGGCAAAGATGCTGCGGTTCCTAAAGACGCGGTAGTAGTAGATTGTAAGGACAAATACATCTATCCTTCTTTCATAGATATTTTTACCGACTATGGTATACCGCAACCGCAGAGAGCACAACAGGGTGCCGGCGGTATTCAGGCTTTCTTTGGCTCAGCACAATTAACCTCAAACCAAAAAGGGGCTTATGGCTGGAACCAGGCATTAAAGTCGGAAGTTGACGCTTCTAAAATTTTTGCAACAGACGAAGCCAGGGCCAAAGCCATGCGTGATGCGGGTTTCGGAGCCGTGCTTACACACCAGAAAGATGGTATTGTTAGGGGTACGGGTGCTGTAGTAACCCTTTCTAGCAAAAAAGAGAATTTTGTATTCCTTAAAGAAAGAGCGAGTGCTAACTACTCATTTAATAAAGGAACTTCTACACAAGGTTATCCTTCTTCCATGATGGGCAATATCGCTTTGTTGCGCCAAACCTATTACGATGCCAGTTGGTATAAATCCAATCCTGCTGCTGCAAAAGAAGAGGGCGTGAACTTTACTTTAAAAAACTTTAATGACAACCAATCACTTCCGCAAATTTTTGATGCACAGGACAGGGCCGGTGTTGATCTTTGGAACGTAATGCGTGCAGATAAAATAGGTGATGAATTTGGTGTACAATATATTATCAAAGCAACAGGTAAAGAATACCAGCGTATCAAAGAAGTGGTAGCTACCAAAGCACCTTTGATCGTATCACTTAATTTTCCGCAGGCACAGGATGTAGAAGATCCCAATGACGCCCGCTTGGTTTCTTTGGCTGATATGAAAGCCTGGGAATTAGCCCCAACCAATCCGGCGGCTATTGAAAAAGCTGGAATCTCTTTTTCTTTAACAACAGCCGACCTGAGAGACACCAAAGCTTTTATGACAAATCTTCGCAAAGCCATTGAATATGGTTTATCAGAAAAAGCAGCCATGGAAGCTTTAACCAAAGTACCCGCTACCTGGTTAGGTGTTTATGATAAAGTAGGAAGTGTAGAAGCTGGAAAGCTGGCGAATTTCGTAATAACCACTGGACCTATCTTTTTAGAAAAAACCAGTCTCTTACAAAACTGGGTTAACGGAGAAAAATATACCATAAAAGAAGATGGCTGGAATAATGTTGCCGGCACTTATAATTTAGTAGTAAACACAGCAGCTGGTCCTCAAAACTATACGCTGGATGTTAAAACAGGAAGCAGTGGATCTGTAGTATCTAAAGACACATTGAATACCCGATTCAGCTTTGACGGCAAAACCGTTAAAATTGGTTTTGGTGGTGTTCAAAGAAGAAGGCCCGCTTTTGGACCTCCGGGTGGTGGTGGATTTGGTGGTGGTGGCGCAGCAGCGGCAACCCTTCCGGCTAATGCAACCAGACTTTCCGGTTACAGCAATGGTAATACCTGGAATGGGACAGGTGTAGATTCAGCAGGCGTTCAGGTAACCTGGACGGCTACATTGGTAACACTAACTGCAGCAAAAGCAGATTCATTAAAAGCAAAACCAATTCCAAAAACTGGTGGAACATTTTATCCATTTACTGCTTTTGGTAGTCCTGAAAACGAGATCCCAAATCCAGAAAATGTATTGTTTAAAAATGCAACGGTTTGGACTAGTGAGAAAGAAGGAAAATTAGTAGGTGCTGATGTATTGGTTAAAAATGGCAAGATCATTAAAGTTGGTAAAAACCTAAGCGATGGATCTGCCAAACTAATCGATGCAACAGGCAAACACCTTACAGCAGGAATCATTGACGAACATTCACATATAGCATCTGCATCCACTAATGAGGGCGGACAGTCTGTTACTTCTGAAGTAAGAATTCAGGATAACCTGGATCCGGATGATATCAATATCTATCGGCAGTTAAGTGGTGGTGTAACTACTTCGCATATTTTACACGGGTCGGCCAATACCATTGGCGGACAAACACAGCTGATTAAATTACGCTGGGGTTTTGATGATGAGGGACTGAAATTTAAAAACGCTGATCCCTTCATCAAGTTTGCTTTGGGTGAAAATGTAAAACGTTCTTCTTCCACACAGGGCAATACACGCTTTCCAGATACAAGAATGGGTGTTGAACAGGTATTAACCAATTCCTTTACCCGTGCTAAAGCTTATGAAGCAGAATGGAAAAAAGGCGCCGCCAATACCAGACGCGATCTGGAACTGGACGCACTGGTAGAGATCATGAACAAGAAAAGGTTCATTACTTGTCATAGCTATGTCGCCAGCGAAATTGTTTCTACCATGCGGGTAGCAGAACAGTTTGGTTTCCGAGTAAACACATTTACCCATATTCTGGAGGGTTATAAAGTAGCAGACAAAATGAAAGCACACGGTGCCAGCGCATCTACCTTCTCTGATTGGTGGGCTTATAAGAATGAAGTACAGGATGCCATTCCTTATAATGCAACCATCATGAATAAAGTGGGCTTAACTGTAGCCATCAATTCAGATGATGCAGAAATGGCGCGTCGTTTAAACCAGGAAGCCGCTAAAAGTATTAAGTATGGTGGTATGTCGGAAGAAGAAGCACTTAAGATGGTGACCATTAACCCGGCAAAAATGTTGCATGTAGACGACAAGGTAGGTAGCATTAAAGAAGGCAAGGATGCTGATCTGGTATTGTGGAGTGATAATCCATTGAGTGTATATGCAAAAGCCGTTTATACAATGGTTGACGGTACCTTTTTCTTTGACAGAGAAAAAGATGCGCTTATGAGAAAGCAGGTAGCTGCAGAACGTACCCGTTTGATTGGTAAAATGGTTGGTGAAAAAAGAGGTGGTGCGCCGGTAGCTGCATTTACACCGAGCTACAAATACATCCATACCTGTTTAGACCATGGTCATAAAATGGGCATGCTGGAAATAGATGCGGAAGAAGAAGAATAAACAAATGCTAACCACTAAATCAAAAAAAATGAAAAAAATACAATATATACTTAGCGCCTTTTTACTGGTATCGGTTGTGTCTGTGGCACAGGATAATATCTATCCTGCCAAAGCACAGAAAGGCTTATTATTCCTAAAGAATGGTACCGTGCATGTTGGCAATGGCACCGTAATAGAAAACGCAACCGTAAGGATCAATAATGGAAAGATCGAAGAAGTAGGTTCTTCCGTAGCTATTCCTTCCGGTGATGCACAGGTTTTTGATGTATCGGGAAAACACATTTATCCCGGACTGATATTACCCGCATCTACATTGGGTTTGCAGGAAATAACAGGCGTTCGTAGTATGCAGGATTATGCAGAACTGGGAGATTTTAATCCGTCTGTACGTTCTATCGTTGCCTATAATGCAGACTCAAAAATAACCAATACCCTGCGCTCAAATGGAATCCTGCTGGCACATACAGCACCGTTTGGTTCTTTAATTGGCGGACAGTCTTCTGTGGTACAATTAGACGCCTGGCATTATGAGGATGCCGCCTACCGCACAGATATGGGTATGCAGTTTTATATGCCCAGCTTATTATCCAGGCAGGGTGGCCGTTTTGGCGCATTGTTAGCTCTATTTGGACCGCCACAAGCAAGCGATCCAAACAAAGAAGCATTAGATAAAATTGAACAGGTAAAACAATTTTTCAGGGAAGCGAAAACCTATTTGCAAACAGAACAAAAAACGCCTAACCTGAAAATGGAAGCTGCCAGAAAACTATTTGCCAAAAAACAAAAGCTCTTTATACACTGCAACCAGGTAAAACAAATGTTGCTGGCTATTGATTTTGTAAAAGAGTTTGGCTTTGATGTAGTGTTGGTAGGCGCAAGTGATAGCTGGCAAATAGCCGACCTGCTGAAGCAAAATAATATCAGTGTGATCATCAGTCAAATGCACAACCTGCCTACATTAGACGATGATGATGTTGACCAAACCTTTAAAGCACCTGCTGCCTTACAAAAAGCTGGTGTTTTATTTTGTATCAATGATGATGATCCGCAAAACAGGGGAAGAAATATGCCATTCAATGCGGGTACAGCTGTGGCTTTTGGTTTGGATAAGGAAGCCGGCGTAAGCGCCATCACCCTCAACGCTGCCAAAGTGCTGGGCATTGATGATGTAACAGGTTCTATAGAAAAAGGTAAGGATGCCAATATAATTGTAAGTGAAGGAGACATCCTTGATATGAAAAGCAGCGTTGTTTTACACGCATTTATTCAAGGCAGAAAACTGGAACTGAACGACAAACACAAGCAACTTTTTGAAAGGTATAAAAGCAAATATGCTTTAAAGTAATTCCTATTTCCCTATTTTAAAAACCCTCCCAAAAGAGGGTTTTTTTATGAATAGCCATTGAAAGAAATTGGTTTTTCTGATAACTCTAAAAGCTTTCATTAACTTAGCCAAATGAGTAAAAAACTTTTTCTGCTAGACGCTTTTGCACTGATATACCGTGCCTATTATGCGTTGATCCGTAATCCTCGTATAACTTCCAAAGGCCGCAACACCAATGCACAATTCGGGTTTACCAATACGCTCTTCGATCTGATCAACAAAGAGAAACCAACGCACCTGGCAGTATGCTTTGATACCCATGCACCAACTGAAAGACATACAGACTTTACAGACTATAAAGCAAACAGACAGGAAGCGCCAGAAGACCTATTAGCAGCCATTCCTGATATTAAAAGGATCATTGAAGGTTTTAATATTCCAGTGGTGGAAATGGATGGTTATGAAGCAGATGATGTAATAGGAACTGTTGCCTGGCAGGCTGCCGATTTGGGCTATGAAGTTTTTATGGTTACGCCTGACAAAGATTATGGACAGTTACTCATCCATCCCAATGTATTTATTTATAAGCCACCAGCATTCGGTAACCCGGAAGAAATTTTAACGGCAGAAAAGATTTGTGCCAAATGGGATATCCAAAGGGTTGAACAGGTAATAGATATGCTGGGCCTGATGGGAGATGCAGTAGATAATATACCGGGCATACCCGGTGTGGGCGAAAAAACAGCAGCCAAATTATTAAAGGAATACGATACACTGGAAAACATACTGGACAATGCTGATAAGCTAAAGGGTGCTTTGGGAGAAAAAGTGCGTAATGGAAAAGAAATGGCCATTATGAGTAAAAAACTAGCCACCATTATCACCAACGTTCCGGTAAGTTTTCATGAAGAAGATTATCGTTTAAAAGAGTGGAATAAAACAGCATTGGTGGATGTATTCACTGAGCTGGAATTTAAAACATTAGGCAAAAGAATTTTGGGCGATACGTTCAATGCTTTTCAAACAGCCCCACAAGCGGTGCAAACAGACCTATTTGGCAATACGGTAAAGTCGAGCAAAAAAGAAATAGCTGCTACACATCAGGAAGAACCTGCACCAATAGCTGGAGAAGAGAGTTCCGGATTACTGGCTGATAAAAATATCGGGAATACAGCGCATCATTATCAATTGGTAGAGGGGAAAGCGGAAATAGAAAAAATGATGGGGGTTCTAGCCGAGCAAAAAGAAATCTGTTTCGACACGGAAACAACCAATATTGATGCCAACGAGGCAGAACTCGTGGGCTTGAGCTTTTCTTATAAGCAAGGTGAAGCCTATTATATTCCTTGTTCGGCCAACAGAAGTGAAACACAGGAAACACTTGCTTTACTAGCTCCTCTTTTTGATGCGCCAGCGATTACCTGGGTAGGTCAGAACCTCAAGTATGATCTATTAGTTTTGAAATGGTATGATGTTTCCATCCAAGGAAAATTATTCGATACCATGCTTGCTCATTATGTGATTGAGCCGGAAGGCAGGCGCAGCATGGATTTACTGAGTGCACAATATTTGGGTTATGAACCCGTACACATTGAGGAACTCATAGGAAAGAAAGGTAAATCGCAGGGAACCATGCGCGACGTGGAAATAGAAAAAGTAAAAGAGTATGCTGCGGAAGATGCCGATATCACCCTTCAGCTAAAACATTGTTTTGAACCTCTGCTGAAGGAAAAAGATGTTGAAAAAGTATTTGAAGAAGTGGAGAACCCCCTGGTACGCGTATTAACAGATATGGAATACGAAGGAGTAAAAATTGATGTACCTTTTTTACAGGAGTATAGCAAAGAACTGGAAATAGATGCCAAACAATTTGAAGAAAATGTTTACACACAGGCAGGGGTCCGTTTCAATTTGGCATCACCCAAGCAATTAGGAGAAGTGTTGTTTGAAATATTGAAGATCGACCCGAAAGCAAAAAAAACAAAAACAGGTCAATACGCTACCGGTGAAGACATCCTGCAAAAATTGGCACATAATAATCCCATTGTTGCAGATATATTAGGCTTTCGCGAACTAACAAAATTAAAAAGCACTTATGTAGATGCGCTTCCACAAATGATCAACAGCAAAACAGGCAGGGTTCATACTTCTTATGCGCAGGCAGTGGCCGTAACGGGAAGGCTGAGTAGTAATAATCCGAATCTGCAGAACATTCCAATAAGAAGTGAAAAAGGAAGAGAGATCAGAAAAGCATTTATTCCAAGGAATGAGCAACATATTTTAATGAGTGCGGATTATTCACAAATTGAATTGAGAATTGTGGCTGCCATTAGCGGTGATCCCAATATGTGCGAGGCTTTTAAACAGGGAAAAGACATTCATACGGCCACTGCCGCAAAAGTGTACAATATAGCAGAATCGGATGTTACCAAAGAAATGAGGTACAAGGCCAAGAGCGTGAATTTTGGGATCATATACGGTCAGGGCGCATTTGGACTGGCTGAAAACTTAGGCATACCCAGATCAGAAGCGAAAGAAATTATTGACAACTATAAAAAAGAATTTTCCGGCATCACTACATATATGGATGATACCATCCGCTTTGCACAGACCCATGGATACGTACAAACATTAATGGGAAGAAAGCGTTGGCTGAAAGATATCAACTCTTCTAATTTTACCGTGCGTGGTTTTGCAGAACGCAATGCCATTAATTCTCCTATTCAAGGAACGGCTGCTGATATGATCAAACTGGCGATGATTAAAATTCATGCCGAAATGAAAAAAGGAAGCTGGCAATCTAAAATGATCTTACAGGTACACGATGAACTGGTATTTGATGTGTTTAAAGAAGAGGCAGACGACCTACAAAAACTTATTTTACAGAACATGACAGCAGCCATGATCTTACCCAATGATGTTCCGGTAGAAGCCGAAGTTGGCTCGGGAAGCAACTGGTTACTGGCACATTAATAACAAAACCCAAAGGGTTAATATTTTATTTATGGACATAAGAGAAGAAACGATCAACCGCTTTTACCAGGCTTTTCAAAAACTGGATTATGCCACCATGCAATCCTGCTACCACGAAGAAGCTGTTTTCAGTGATCCTGCTTTTGGCTTGCTGGATGTAAATGAAACCCGAGCCATGTGGGAGATGTTGTGTAAGCGGGCTAAAGAATTCTCCCTGGTTTATGGCAACATAAAAATGCTTGACGAAGAATATACCACCTGCGAATGGACGGCTACCTATCTCTTTTCCAAAAATGGGCGGAAAATCGTGAACAAGATCACCGCGCACATGAAATTCAAAGATGGACTAATCATAGAACATACTGATGCATTTGATATCTATCGCTGGTCGCAGCAGGCATTGGGCTTAACTGGTTGGCTTTTTGGCTGGTCGTCTTATATGCGCAAAAAAATACAATTGCAGGCAAAGTATGCGCTTGCCCAATACATGAATGGTTGATCACATTAAAGAAAATCCCAGCATCATCATTTCTGCAGAAGCCAGAATAATTAATAAGGTTCTAAATACCAACCAAACACCAGAAGGGTTATGCGTATTACGCGCAGCAATCATAAAAGCCAAAAGCGCAAAAGCTAAAAGGAGATAAATCTGTTGCTTAAAAGTGAAACCTGATAACGGCAAAACCTTTGTATACAATTCACCCATTTCAGTCAGTGATTTATCCTCATTCCGGGCATCTAACAAAAACCAATTGGAAATAGCATACGCACCGGGTAATAAAAAAAGGAAAGCAACCCATAATCCAATCATCTTTTTCATAATAGAAAGTTAGCTAAAACTTTGAAGCCATTTTATGTAAATGCTTATATTTATTATATGAATTGGGCATTCTTTTTTAAAAGCACCTGGATAATCGGAGGCAGGTATTTCATCATTGCCGGCATTGCTTTTATACTATATTATATCCTTTGGAGAAAACCGCTATTCTACAAAAAGATACAATCCCGCTTTCCTAAAAAAACCGACTATCTCCGCGAGATGGGCTATTCTGCTCTAACCATTTGTATTTTTTCTTTTGTATCGGTGGCATTGTTTACTCACCCCGCTATTGCCCCACATACTACCCGCTACCAAGAAATAGAAACTTATGGCTGGCTCTATTACTTCTTAGTTTTTCCGCTGATGTTTGTTTTGCATGATACCTATTTTTATTTTGCCCACCGGCTAATGTACCATCCAAGACTATTTAAATGGTTTCACCTCGTGCACCACGAATCAACCAATCCATCGCCCTGGGCGGCTTATGCTTTTCATCCGCTGGAAGTAATTGTTGAAGTAGGTATTGTGGTTGTTTTCCTGTTTAGCTTTCCCATTCATCGCTCACACCTGCTGATCTTTTTTCTGATGATGATCGTTTACAATGTGTATGGACATCTTGGTTATGAATTATATCCGAAAGGTTTTAATAAGACAGCTATTGGCAAATGGATAAACACTTCGGTAAACCATAACCAGCACCACAAATATTTCAAAGGAAACTATGGCCTCTACTTTCTTTTCTGGGACAGGGTATTGGGCACCATTCGAAAAGATTACGATGAAAGCTTTGAAGAAGTAAAAACCAGGAAACCGCTAGTTTAAACTGTCTTGGGTACAGCAGGTTTTTTATAAATAGGCACCGTGCTGCAGGGTTCTCCATACATGATGCTTTTTACAAATGGTCTTAATTTATTGGTAATGGCCACATAGGCTGATTCCGGAATACTTACTTCACCGCATCCTTTGATAACCACCCGCAAATCGGTATAGTCTTCGCCCTTAACCGCTTCCAGGTTTTTGAGCAGAATGGTTTGTATCAACTGTTTTTCATCCCCAAAAGCCACATGTGCGGCTATGGGTTGTAGGTAAGAAGCGGCTAACATATACGCCCACATGGGTATAATGGCGTCTGTTGTACAGGTTATGGCAACATCTGCACCTGCGTAAGCTGTCCAGTCTGTTGCCTGCAAGGCAGCACGGTAATCCTTTTCCTTCAATATCAATTCCATGAACAGATATGATTTCAGATCGAAGATTTTGATTTCTGCCTTTGGATAATAGTCTTCCAAATCAAAACTTACCAACCCGCTTTCAGCCACTTTGTTTACAAATACCTCGCTCATGCCATTGAAATTAATAAGCAAACTTACGGAACCTACACATCATTTTGTTTCGTTAAGCGTAAAACGAAAAACCCCCTTAGGTAGGGGGTTTTTACTATGGAAATAATAGTCTACTAATAAAACTTAGATCGGTTGTCCTTGATAGAAGCCGATTTTCTTAATGCCTCAAATCCTCTGTAAGAAGACATCCTGGCTGTTTGAATAAGGTTTTGCTTAAGTGTAGCCGGATCCTGATCAGATGCTTTGGCACCATTGCTTTCAATTCTGATAGCAAAAACGCCAGTAGCGCCAGCAATGGGCTGACCAACTTTTCCAACCAATGCTTTATTAAAAGCAGCACCTACAATTTTAGGTTCACTTCCAACATTGGGTATAAAAGGAGCAGCAAAGCTGAGGCTGTCTGCACGCAGAACAGGCGCACCACTTGCCGTTGCATAAGCTTCGAGTGTGTTACCCTTAAAGCTGGTTGCCATTATTTGCTTGGCTTTCTTTTCATTTCTAATAATGGTTTCAACAGTTGGTCTGGCTTCTGCTACAGATACCAGTCCAGCTTTGTTGATAGAAGAAATTAAGGCAACAACGTAATTATCACCAATTTCATAGGGTTCAGAAACGTCACCTACGCCGTTCTCATAGGTCCAACGAACCAGTTGACGACTTTGACCCAGCCCGTTTACATTAAAATCGTTTTGTTTGATATCATTTCCAACCAAAATCTGTTTGTTGCCTTTTAATGCGTTTTCATTGAAAGTTTTAGCAGATTTCCCGGTCACCGCAAACTGTGCTGCAGCTGCATTGGCAGCGCTTACGGTTTCGTTGCTTGACAAAATAACTTTTGCCAGATAGGCAATCTTATATACCGGGTTGCTATTTTTTTGTTTCAATACTTCCACATAATGGTAGCCATAATCTGTTTTTACCACCCCTTTACTTCCAACAGGTTTATCAAAACAAAAATCATTAAAAGGGATCACCATTTTACCTTGCTCGAATAATTCATACACGCCACCCATGTTTTTACTTCCGGGATCATCAGAATATTTGGTAACCAAAGCACCAAAATCGGCACCACCTTTGATTGCGTTTTCAATACTGTCAACCAATTTCTTTCCTACACTGTCAGGACGAATCACCTGTCCGCTTCTTGGATCTGCTGTAGCGATTAAGATATGACGAACACTGGTACTATCAGGCCACTGTTTAATACCCACCATTTTAGCAAGTATATAATTACTACCATCAACATAAGGTCCGTATAATTCGCCAACAGACATTTTGGTCAATGAATCTTTATTGAATTGTTGCATCCGCGATTTGCTGAAATAGCTATCATAATAGGGAACTTCACTTCCTGCTTTATTTAAAAAAGCTGAAGCATCCGTAGCAGCGGCAAATTCGTTTTTCAAACTTAATACCTGGTCCAGAGCAGCAGCCGAATCTGCACTGCTTGGTGAGGCATTAAAAGAAACATAGGAGATATTCCTGGTTTCTTCCTCTTTTTCAAATTCTTTTGGGTGCTTCTTAATATAAGATGCAATCTCATCATCGCTCACTTTAGCAGTGCTATCGTTTACAGTTACATAAGGTACATAAACGTAAGAAAATGAAGTGATCGCATTATTGTCTGCAATTTGCTTTTCCAATAACCATTTGGGAACATAGGCCGATTGGATAAGCAGGTTCTGGTATTTGGTACGCAGGGTTTGCTGAACCGTAGGGTCTATATAAACACTATTGATCATTTTGATCTGATCTGCATTTTTACTTTTCTTCAGTTGTGCAAAAGCCTGACGTGCATCATTGGCTTTAAATTCACCAGTATTGGGATCTGAAAATTCCTGGCGTAAAGGCGAATTATCACCAAAAAGAATCTCACTTAGTTCTTTAGGAGAAACCTGCAAGCCTAATTTTGTATACTCCTGGCTTAATACAACCCTATCGATCTCCTGGTTCCATAATGAACCAATCAACTGGTCACGCTGAGCCCCCTGAGATGCATACATACGTTCCTGCATAGAAAGCTTTTCCTCAAAATCAAGGCGGTCAATCTTTTCACCATTTACTTTTCCAATGGTTGTGCTGGTTGTACCACTACCTCCACGGCCAACACCATCCTGAAGAATAAAAGCAATTAATGCCAGGGCAATGATTCCAAAAATGATCCAGGCACCACGATCACGAATCCGTTGAATTACAGACATATTATATTAATTAATGAATAAATTGTTTCCGTTTTTTACGGGAGGCAAAAATAGGGGAATAAAACATTAGAACAAATTGTGGAAAACCTATTTCATAGCAGGAATAACATGCTTTTTGCCCTCATTTACCTAAAATGTAAACATTGGACTAAAATTACTGTTAAAAATATTGGTTCTGCCTGAGTAAAGAAATAGGGCAATCCTCATAAATTAATGCACAAATACCTGTTAATAAGCCTATTTTAAGGTGGAAAAACCAGTATTTTAACCTTATAAATGTGAAAAGAGCAGGAATAAAAAGACGCAATCGGAGGAGATTAAACCCTATTTAGATAATTCACTTGCTTTTTATCCCTGTTAATTAACAGTACAAGAAAAGGGGATAAACTAAAATATGGGTTGTGTATTTGTTTATACAGCAATGTTAAAAACAAGCATAAATTCAGGAGTAATAATTAAAAAGCATGTGGAATATATTGTTAATTAGGGTGGATAAACTACATCTAATTAACTTTGTTTCTTGGGGATAAGTAAGTTATCCCGATATACACAGCCCTAATAATAGTAGTTAGGTTTATTAAAAAGAAAAATATTATTACTACTACAAAAGTTATGAACAACAGATCCGAAAGCATTTTAGAAAATGGTTACCTTGACATCGAAATAGATCCGAGGCTGGATTTGTTTGCTGAAATAGAAAAACTTAAAAAAGAAAAAAATGCCATCATACTCGCCCATTTTTACCAGGAACCTGATATCCAGGATGTGGCAGATTTTATTGGCGATAGTCTGGCACTTGCCCAGCAGGCAAAAAAAGCAGAGGCAGATATTATTGTTTTTGCCGGTGTACACTTCATGGCAGAAACCGCAAAAATTCTAAATCCCACCAAAAAAATTCTCCTGCCAGATCTAAAAGCAGGTTGTTCCCTGGCAGATAGTGCTCCTGCAGACCTATTCAGGGCTTTTAAGCAAAAACATCCCGATCACCTGGTTATTTCTTATATCAATTGTACCGCAGAAATTAAAGCCCTTAGTGATATCATTTGTACCAGTAGTAATGCGGAAAAAATTATAGAAAGCGTACCAAAAGACCAACCTATTTTATTTGCACCTGATAAAAACCTGGGTGCCTACCTGAATAAAATAACGGGCAGAAATATGTTGTTATGGAATGGCGCCTGCATGGTGCATGAAATATTCAGCCTTGAAAAAATAACCAAATTAAAGATCAGGCATCCAAAAGCAAAACTGATTGCCCACCCGGAATGTGAGGAAGCTGTATTAACTATCGCAGATTTTATAGGTAGTACCACCCAGTTATTAAAATATTCTCAATCAGATAATGCTCAAGAATATATTGTTGCCACAGAAACAGGTATCCTTCACCAGATGTTGCAGAATAGTCCGGCTAAAACCTTTATTCCTGCCCCACCCAATAATAGCTGCGCATGCAATGATTGTCCACACATGAAATTGAACACCTTAGAAAAACTATATACCTGCATGAAATATGAAATGCCGGAGATTGTTATGGATGAAAACCTGCGTTTGGCTGCCAAAAGATCAATGGACAGGATGATGGATATTAGTTTAGCAGCAGGTTTGATCAGTTAATACATATTCAAAGTAATGATGCAAAGTATTTCAGAAATATTTGTCAACACATTTGAAAAGGAATTGCTGGAAGAAATGGAACAGAATGGTTCCATGGTTACTGTAAAAGCAGGCGACCTGATCTTAGATATCGGTCAAACTGTAAGAACCATGCCCATCATTCTCTCCGGAACCGTTAAGGTTTCACGCACAGATGAGGACGGGAAAGAACTGTTGCTCTATTATGTAAATGCAAATGAAAGTTGTGCGATGACATTTACCTGTTGTATGCAACAGCAAACCAGTGAAGTAAAAGCGGTAGCAGAAGAAGATGTGGAAATGTTTACGGTTCCCGTTGGTCTGATGGATAAATGGATGTCTACCTACCCCACCTGGAAAAGTTTTGTGATGCGCACCATGCAGAATAGGTTCCATGAATTATTGAAAACGATAGACCAGATAGCTTTTCAAAAACTAGACGAAAGACTAATTCATTACCTCAAAGAAAAAACAAAAACATCCGGATCTTCCCTGATCAATATTTCTCATGAACAGATTGCCCATGAACTGGCCACATCCCGCGAAGTAATTTCACGCCTCTTAAAAAAGCTGGAAATAGATAAGAAAGTACTGCTTTTCCGTAACCAGATCAGGTTAATGAAGGATATGTGATAATAGTCACAAATTACCCCAAGGCTCTTTAATAGCTTTGTATCCTACAAAATACAAAGACTATGAAAAAAAATGTAGGAAACACAGACAGAGCATTCCGTTTTATTCTTGCCGCTGTAATGGCCGCCATTTATTTTACTGATACAGTAACAGGAACAGCCGGGCTGGTTTTGGTTATTTTATCCTTTGTCTTTTTAGCAACAAGTTTGGTAGGCTTTTGTCCGCTTTACCTGCCCTTTGGCATCAGCACCTGTAAAAACAAAAAAAATTAACCTATATGGCACACGAAATAGAAACCCAGTGGATGGGTAAGATGCAGTTTAATGCGCTGGTAAATGGCCACACCATAGTGATGGATGCCCCAGAACGCATAGGCGGCGAAGATCATGGACCTATTCCCAAACCCTTTGTGCTGTCTGCCTTATCTGGTTGTACTGGAATGGATGTGGTGGGACTGTTAAAAAAAGCAGCCAGGGAGCCAAAGAATTTTAATATGAAGGTGACAGGCGAAATCAGTAAAAAAGCACCTATCGAATATGTATCCATACACGTTTTGTATGAGTTTGATGGAACTGAAGAAAATAAGGATGCTTGTTTGCAGGCAGTGATGGATTCGCAGGAAAAATATTGCGGTGTTAGTCATATGCTCAAAAAAATATTACCCGTAACCTGGGAAGTAACTTATAACGGAAAAGAAATATTTAACAACAAAGTGGCAGATGCCGTAATCTTAAATTAGGTAAACTATGTTTGAATCAATCAAGGCCTTGTTTGGACTGGGTGTACAAGTAAATTATGCAGAACTGGTAACTAAAGGTGCTCAAATTATAGATGTTAGAACACCTGGAGAATTCCAGGGCGGACATATCAAAGGCTCTGTGAATATTCCCCTGGATGTTTTAAAGAGAAACTTTTCTAAGATTAAAAAAGACAAACCTGTGATCACCTGCTGTGCCAGTGGTATGCGAAGTGGCTCTGCTAAATCATTTTTATTGCAGAATGGTTTTACGGAAGTATACAATGGCGGTGGTTGGAGTGGCTTACAACAAAAACTAAAGAAATAATGAAAGAAAGAATATTTACCAACTGGCATTTTCAAAGATTTATTTATTTGGCAATAGGCTTGTTTTTTACAGCTTATGCTATCATAGATAAAGACTGGACTGCACTATTACCCGGACTGTATTTTAGTTCTATGGCCATTTTTCATTTTGGCTGTGCAACGGGTGGTTGTGCCATACAGCCGGGTGTAAAAAATTTGGGCAAAGAAGCCAATCAGGAAACAGTGGTCTTTGAAGAAATTAAAAACAAATAAAATGGCTAATTTTTCAGAAATAATTCAGGGCAGCAAACCGGTATTGGTAGATTTTTCAGCAGAGTGGTGCGGTCCTTGTAAAATGATGCACCCCATCTTGAAAGAATTAAAAGACAAAATGGGCGATGAGCTGACCATTTTAAAAATTGATGTAGACAAAAGTCCCCAAACCGCCGCAGCTTATCAGATACAAGGAGTGCCCACCCTGATACTCTTTAAAAACGGTGCAACCCTTTGGCGTCAGAGTGGTGTTATGCCAGCCGGTCAGCTGCAAAACATTATTAACCAGTATAAGTAAGGTATAAAGGCAGAGGTTCAAAAAATAAGAGGTAAAAACCCCCAAAAAAAAGTATAAATACGCTTGCCGGCCATCATTTGGCCGGCTATTTTTATGCGGTAAGGGGAAAAAAGGGCACGCTAAAAGCATTAGCCAAAAAAATACTAAAAATATTAGTGTGTATAAGTAAAAACCCCTACTTTTATGTCTCCATTAAATTTGACAACAAAATACTAAACCATGAGCAACGCAGAAAAACTGAAAGCATTAAAGCTGACGATTGATAAAATCGATAAGGACTACGGAAAGGGCAGTGTCATGATGATGAACGAAAAAAGCCAGGAACCGATGGAAGTAATATCTACCGGATCTATAGGTTTGGATGTTGCCCTGGGTGTTGGTGGATTGCCGAAGGGAAGAATCGTTGAAATATACGGACCGGAATCGTCCGTTAAAACAACCATTGCTATACATGTTATTGCAGAAGCGCAGAAAAAGGGCGGCATGTGTGCCATCATTGATGCGGAACATGCTTTTGATAGTTCTTACGCTATGAAGCTGGGCGTTGATGTAGATAATCTCTTGATCTCTCAGCCCGATTATGGGGAGCAGGCCCTGGAAATTGCAGATCGCCTTATTTTATCAGGCGCATTAGATGTAGTGGTGATTGACTCTGTGGCAGCTCTGGTACCCAAGAGTGAACTGGAAGGCGAAATGGGCGATAGCAAGATGGGCTTGCATGCCAGGTTAATGAGTCAGGCGCTGAGAAAACTCACGGCAACCATTAATAAAACCAATACCATCTGTATTTTCATCAACCAGCTCCGTGAGAAGATCGGGGTGATGTTCGGAAATCCCGAAACCACAACAGGCGGAAATGCCTTAAAATTCTATGCTTCTGTTCGTTTGGATATTCGCAGGATGACGCAGATCAAGGATGGCGATGCGGCAGTGGGTAACCACGTAAAAGTGAAAGTGGTAAAAAATAAAGTGGCACCTCCTTTCCGCGCAGCAGAATTCGACATCATTTTTGGCGAAGGAATCAGCAAGCTGGGCGAAATAATAGATATGGGTGTGGAATTGGGTATTGTACAAAAAAGCGGAAGCTGGTTCAGTTATGAGACCAATAAATTGGGACAGGGCAGGGATTCTGTGAAAACCCTTTTACACGATAATCCGGAACTGGCCAATGAAATTGAAGCAAAAATCAGGGCCAAGGTTTTAGAAATGAAAGCTACGGCCGAAGCATAAATTCGTTTTTTGATGGGTTAGTTAGTATGGCCGCTCCTTTTTTAGGGGCGGCTTTTTTGTAGAAAAAAAAAGGGGATTTGTCCCCGATTTAGATAATTACTAAATAGAAAGAGCATAACTGTGTAAAACGACAGAGATTTTGCACAAATCGTCTAATTGAGTAAGTGAGCAGACTATCGCAATACTTATATTAGAAGAATAAAAAAACGCCCTTGTTTTATACCCTGATAAAAATTCCGATTAAACTGGCCCTATGGATTTTTTGCAGGGAGATCAAAATTAAGAATGGTCAATACCTGAAAGAAAGCGGTCCGCTTTTACTGGTTGCCAATCACCCCAATTCTTTTCTGGACGCCATCATTATTGCTTCCAGATTTCAAAAACCGGTACATTTTCTGGCCCGGGGTGATGCTTTTCAAAAACCCTGGTATAACCTCCTACTAAGCGCGATGAATATGATACCCGTATACCGGATGAGTGAGGGCAGAGAAAATCTCTATCGAAACGAGTATGCTTTTAGCAAAAGCAAGGAAATTCTGGCAAAAAATGGTATCGTTTTAATATTTATCGAAGGGATTTGCGTTAACAAACACGCACTGCAACCTTTTAAAAAAGGCGCAGCAAGAATTGCCTGGGAAAGTAAAGCATTAATAGGCTTTCGTGCCATGACCGTAGGTATCGCTTTTAATTCCTTTACAAGATTTGGAAAAAAAGTAAATATTCAGTTAAACAAACCTTTGGCAATTAAAGAACTAATGCCTTACGAGGAATCCATCCCTAATTTCAAGTATTTCAATCAGCTGATGGAAACAGCTTTACAAAAGGCGTTGTTTATACCGGAAAACAAAACACCCCAAAATAGTTATGTTCTGAAAATATTGGCTCTGCCGGGTTTGCTGCTAAATATAATTTTGTACAAGCCAGTAAAAAACTGGATTGCAGCTAAAACAAAGGGCACCGTTTTTTTTGATTCTGTATTATTTGGGATGCTTTTGGTTTTATACCCTTGCTATCTTTTACTCATGGGTATAATTCTTGCATTTTTATCAACACCACTGCTTTTGAGTTTTTGCATCATGCTATGCTTTCCCCTATTGGCCTGGCTAAGGGTGAGAATCAATAACCCATAAATGCAGTTCTTAAAATTCTGTAAAACGGATAGCTTGACGTACATTTCGGTATCAATTAAAAATCATGGCGAAAACCAAAATTCTGGGTAAAAGAAAAAGAATAGCACTGGTTGCGCACGACCATAAAAAAGCAGACCTGCTGGAATGGGCCATACATAATAAGACATCTTTGGCCAAACACGAATTGTTTGCAACAGGTACAACAGGAAAAATGCTGGAGGAGGCTTTGGATAGACCGGTAAAGAAACTAATGAGCGGGCCTTTGGGTGGCGATCAGCAAATTGGTGCCATGATAGCAGGCGGAGAAATAGACATGATGTTTTTTTTCTGGGACCCCATGGAAGCGCAGCCACACGACAGTGATGTGAAAGCCTTACTGCGCCTATGTGTAGCCTGGAATATTCCAATGGCATGTGATAGGGCAACGGCAGACTTTATCATGACTTCGCCTTTTATTCACGAAGAATATGTAGCAACGCTGCCCGATTATACGCAGTACCTGAACAGAGAAGTAATATAAATTGCCCCTAAAATGTAATAACAACATGAACCAACATGTAAAAAACAGTACCAAACATGCCATAGAGATTTCCATACGCATGGGAGCGCTTTTTTTATTATTGTATTATTGTTTTGAAATCATAGCACCTTTTATTGTTCCTTTTTTATGGGCCATCATATTTGCGGTAGCCCTCTATCCTATCCACCTAAGCTTTCAAAAATTATTAAAAGGAAAAACAAAATTATCGGCAACCCTTTTAACGGTTATTTTACTGGCTATTATTTTTATACCTGCGGGTTTGTTTATTTCTTCAGTAACCGATACGATCATTGTCTTTATTAAAAAGATAGAAGACGGTTCGGTACAGTTAAACAGGCCCAACGCTTCTATTCAAAACTGGCCGCTCATTGGCGCGCCACTTTACAATTTTTTGCACGAAGCATCAGGTCACTTAACAGATTATCTTTCTAAATACGAATCACAAATTTTAGCAGCATCCAAGATTGTTTTGAACGCTATCATTGGTACCGGTCTTAGTTTTTTACAGGTTATCATCTCTATCATCATTGCCGGTGTTTTACTGGCAACCAAACAAACAGAAGAAACCTCTCAAAAAATTTATGAGAAGATTGTAGGCGAAAAAGGAGTGGAATACCTGCAACTTACCAGCAGTACCATACGCTCTGTGGTTAAGGGTGTTTTGGGGGTAGCGGTCATCCAGGCAGCACTTTGCGGTATTGGCTTTTATTTGGCAGGCATACCCAGCCCAGCCATTCTTAGTTTATTAGCTTTGGTACTTGCCATTGTACAACTAGGTCCGGGAATATTACTGATAGGAAGTATCATTTACCTGCATGCAACAGGAACTGGTGCAGCACCCACGCTTTGGACTATCTATTTTATTAGCATCATGTTTTCTGACAATATACTAAAACCCTTACTACTAGGCAAGGGTGCACAGGTGCCCATTTTAGTAGTTTTTATTGGTGTAACCGGTGGCTTCTTATTGTCGGGATTTATTGGTCTTTTCAGTGGCCCTATCATTTTGTCGGTAGGGTATAAATTATTTGTTAACTGGCTAAATGAAAATGTGCCAGAAACCATTTCAGAAATCAGTAGCGATTAAAACAGATAAAATATGCTTTGGCAAGGAAGAAGAGAAAGTGATAATGTGGAAGACCGTCGTGGATTTAGTGGTGGAGGAATTGCCATGGGCGGCGGGATAGGCACCATCGTTATTGGCTTGCTCTATTTACTATTGGGCGGTAACCCTACAGACCTGATTAACCAAATCAATCAGCAACAACCCACCCAAACAGCGGTCCCCCGAAGTCCGGAGGAAGAGAAATTAGCTTCATTAGCAAAAGTGGTATTGGCAGATACAGAAGATGTGTGGTCACAAATATTCAGAGAGAACGGCAGTTTTTACCAGTTTCCTAAAATGGTTTTATTTACCGGTGAAACCCAATCGGGCTGTGGTTTTTCGAGCGCCGCTACGGGGCCATTTTATTGTCCGTCTGATAACCGGGTTTATTTAGACCTTTCCTTTTTTGAAGAAATGGCTACCAGGTTTCAGGCACCAGGCGAATTTGCTATGGCCTATGTTATTGCACATGAAGTGGGGCACCATATTCAAAACCTGGAAGGGACATTTGAAAAATCGGAACAACAGAGAAATGTATTGAGTGAAAAAGAATACAATAAACTGTCGGTTAAAATAGAATTACAGGCCGACTTTTATGCAGGCGTTTGGGCTAACCGTAACCAGAAAATGAAACAGTTCATGGAAGCAGGTGATTTGGAAGCTGCTTTGAATGCAGCTAATGCAATAGGTGACGACAGGTTACAAAAACAAAGCCAGGGATATGTGGTTCCCGACGCCTTCACACATGGCAGTTCTGAACAAAGAATGTTTTGGTTTAAAAAAGGATTTGAAACAGGCGATATCAAACAGGGCAATACGTTTAATGGCGCTTTAGAATAAATAAACTCATAATTAAAGCATCAATCCATAAAACACATATTTATATAGGCTTATAAAATAACAAGCCGTTTTTTAAGAAACCAAAAACCATGAAAAAAACCTTCCTCATTGTAAGCCTGTTTTATTTTGTAAACATAGGTGCTCAGGATACACTCACTAAATTGGATCTACGGTCTGCCGCAAAAATGCTCGACCTTAGCTTTACCCCAAAAGAGATCGACACCATGTATGCCGGTGTAAATGAAAACATGTTGCTCTATCGTACCATGCACAAACAATCATTGAACAATAATGTGCCGATGAGTTTATGGCAAAGTCCGGTTTTACCTGGTATGGTGTTCAATGAAAAACAAGAAGCCATCAAATGGAAAATACCCAACAATATTTCCTTACCTGAAAATAAAAATGAACTTGCTTATTATTCTATTCTGCAATTGGCCTCACTGCTAAAAAATAAAAAGATCAGTTCGGTTGACCTCACCAAACTATTTATCGAGAGAATAAAAAAATATGGCGACAGCCTGCAATGTGTTATTTCTATCACCGAAGAAATTGCCATGCAGGAAGCAGCAGCAGCTGATGCTGAAATAGCCGCCGGTAATTATCGCGGACCCTTGCACGGCATACCTTATGGCTTAAAGGATCTGTTTGCAGTAGTAGGTACCAAAACCACCTGGGGTGCTGCGCCTTATAAAGACCAGGTAATTGAAGAAAATGCATTTGTATATACCCAACTAAAAAAAGCAGGAGCAGTATTGGTAGCCAAGTTTACCCTGGGCGCCTTAGCCATGGGCGATTATTGGTATGGTGGCAGAACCAAAAATCCGTGGAATACCAAAACAGGAAGCTCAGGATCATCAGCAGGATCCAGTTCTGCAACCGTTGCGGGATTGGTACCTTTTGCTATTGGAACGGAAACCTGGGGATCTATTGTGTCTCCAGCATCTACCTGTGGCGCAACAGGATTGAGACCCACATTTGGTAGTATCAGCAGAAGCGGTGCCATGACTTTGAGCTGGAGCCTTGACAAGGTTGGACCCATTTGCAGGAGCGCAGAAGATGCAGCTATTGTGTTTCAGTTTATTCATGGCACAGATGGAAAGGACTTGAGTGCCGTGAACAAACCCTTTAATTACAAGCCTCAGTCAGACATCAAGAAAATGAAAGTGGCTTATGCAAAAAATTATTACGACAGGATTACGGATACGAGCAGGAATGAATGGAAGGTATTGCATGCCTATAGGCAAATGGGCGCAGAATTAATTCCGGTTAATTTTCCTGATAGTGGTGTTTACAATTTTAATATCATGGATATCGTCATAAGTGCTGAATGTGCTGCTGCTTTTGATGAGTTTACCCGAAACAATATAGACGATGAAATGACCAGACAGGGCGTTTTTGACTGGCCCAATAATTTCAGGGTATCCAGGTTGATGTCTGCCGTAGAATATATCAATGCCAACAGGCATCGTTATTTGCTGATGCAAAAAGTAAACGAAGTAATGAATAGCATTGATGTGATGATTTGTCCAACCCGCGGAAGCGGAAACCAGGGCGCCATCACCAATCTAACCGGTCATCCGGTAATCTCATTGCCAACGGGATTTGATAAACGCTCCGGCTTACCAACCAGTATCACACTGATCGGAAAATTATACGACGAAGCAACATTACTAGCTGCCGCAAAAATTTTGCAGGACAATACGCCATGGGAAGATGTGCATCCACCATTGTTTAAATAAGTAGCAAGTTTTACAAATAGTCATAAAATAACCACATGAGAAAATTATTTACCAGCATTTTATTATTAGTTGCGGCAGTAACGCTTAGTCATGCGCAGAAAAAAATTAGCGGATTTAGTGAAAAAGCAGCAAACAGTCAAAACCAACTGGAACAAAACTTTGATGCATTGTTAAGCGCGAAAAGAGTGGGAGAAACGATCAAGGATCTATCGGCTGTTCCGCACCATGTTGGTTCTGCAGGTGGTAAATCTGTAGCTGAAAATATTTTAGCAAAATACAAAAGCTGGGGATGGGATGCACAGCTGGAAATCTACCAGGTTTTATTTCCTACGCCCAAAACAAGGGTGCTGGAAATGTTGTCGCCAACGGTTTTCAAGGCTTTGTTGAAAGAACCGGCTTTGAAAGAAGATGCAACATCCGGTCAATCGGAACAATTGCCTACTTATAATGCGTGGAGTGCAGATGGAGATGTTACAGCAGACCTTGTTTTTGTGAATTATGGTTTGCCGTCAGACTATGATAAATTGGATGAACTGGGCATTGATGTGAAAGGTAAGATAGTGATTGCAAAATACGGACAGAGCTGGAGGGGTATCAAACCGAAAGTAGCACAGGAACATGGCGCGATTGGTTGTATCATTTATTCCGATCCCAAAGACGATGGCTATTTTCAGGGAGAAGTTTATCCGAAAGGCGCTTTTAAAAATGAATATGGTGTACAAAGAGGATCTATTATGGATATGGTGATCTATCCCGGCGATCCGCTTACGCCAAATATTGGTGCTACAGAAAATGCAAAAAGACTTAACAGACTGGAAGCGCCTAATTTGTTGAAGATTCCCGTATTACCCATCAGTTACCATGATGCACAACCTTTGCTGGAAGCCCTGGAAGGTCCGGTAGCACCCGCTGAATGGCGCGGAGCCTTGCCTTTTACTTACCATATTGGTCCGGGAAAAACGAAAGTGCATTTGAAAGTAGATTTCGACTGGAGTTTGAAGCCCGCTTACAATGTGATTGCTAAAATTAAAGGATCACAATATCCAGATCAGTGGGTAATACGTGGCAATCACCACGACGCCTGGGTGAATGGTGCCAATGACCCCATAAGTGGTATGGCTGCTATTATGGAAGAAGCACAAGCAATAGGACAATTGGTAAAGGGTGGCTGGAAACCCAAGAGAACATTGGTGTATTGTGCCTGGGATGCAGAAGAGCCGGGCTTAATTGGTTCAACAGAATGGGTAGAGGACCATGCAAAAGAATTACAACAGAAGGCAGTTATTTATATTAACTCTGATGGTAATGGCAGAGGATTTTTAAATGTGGATGGTTCACATGCTTTAGAAAACCTTGTTACGGAAATCAGTAAGGAAGTAAAAGACCCACAAACGGGCGTTAGTGTTTTTGAAAGAGAACGCGCCAATAGTGCGATAAAAGCAAGCGGTGCGAAAGATAAAAAAGAAGCAATCTCTAAAAATAAGTTTACAGTAGAAGCGATGGGTTCCGGCTCTGACTACTCTTCTTTTATTCAACACCTGGGCATACCTTCCCTTGATTTTGGTTTTGGTGGTGAGAATGCAGGCGGCGAATACCATTCTATTTATGATTCTTATGATGACTACAGAAGATTTAAAGACTCGGGTTTTGAATATGGTGTGGCTTTGGCAAAAACCGCTGGTCGCGCGGCTTTGCGCATGGCAGATGCCGAATTGTTGCCTTTTGATTTCAGAAGTTTACATAAAACAATTGGTGGGTATGTTAAAGACCTGATGAATAAGACCGAACAGATGCGCGAAACAACAGAAGCAGATAACGTATTGATTCAATCAAAAGCATTTGCCCTGGCATATGATCCAACCTTGAACAGAAAAACGCCCACTGCAAAATCAGAAGTGCCTTACCTGGATTTTTCACCCTTACAAAATGCTTTGAATGCTTTAGAAAAAAGCAGCGATGACCTCGCTGCCAATTGGGTTAAAATGATGGCGAGTGATGCAGATAAAATGCGCACCAACCAATCACTCTATCAGGCAGAGCAACAATTATTAACTGAAATAGGCTTACCACGCAGGGGATGGTATAAGCACACTTTATATGCTCCGGGTTTTTATACAGGTTACGGAGTTAAAACGGTACCCGGTGTTCGCGAAGCGATAGAACAAAGAGAATGGAAAGAAGCGCAGGAGCAGATTTTTATTGTTGCGGGCGCCATCAATCGGTTATCAAATTATTTGAAAGCCATCCAATAAAAAGCTAATATGAAAAAATGGATTGCATTATTGCCGGCGCTTTTTTTTCTGCAAATTCACGCGCAGCAGCTAAAAAGTTTTGAAAAAAAACTTTTCATCAACGGCAAGGATACCCTGCGTTATCGTATCCAATATCCAGAAAACTATCGTGCTAAAAAAGCCTATCCATTGGTCATGTTCCTGCATGGTTCTGGCGAAAGAGGGAATGATAATGAAGCGCAACTCACACACGGCGGAAAGGTTTTTGCAGACCCGGGTTTACGACAGCAATTCCCGGCCATTGTTATTTTTCCGCAATGCCCAAAAGATAGCAGCTGGTCAAAAACAAGGAGAAGTACGACTGCAAATGACCGGATCTTTCCAGGAAATGAACCTGCGCCTATGCCACAACAATTAGTAAAACAATTAATGGATAGTCTGCTCTTGCATAAAAAAATTGAGAAAAGAAAAATCTATCTGGGAGGCTTGTCTATGGGAGGTTTTGGAACCTATGACCTGCTGATCAGGTATCCGGATTATTTTGCGGCAAGCTTTCCTATTTGCGGTGGTGCTAATATCGATTTGTTCATGCAGGGTTCTACACATATTCCTCTTTGGATCTTTCATGGGGCAAAGGATAATGTAGTGATACCAAAGTATGATCGGGAGCTGTTTGCAAAACTTTCTGACAGTGGCAGCAAAATTGTTACTTACACAGAATACCCAAGCATGGGGCATAATAGCTGGGACTCAGCACTGATTGAACCGAAATTATTTCCCTGGATATTTGCACAAAAAAAGAAAAGGTAAGTGGTTGGTAAATAAAGGCGATTGCTTAGTTTACTTTTGGTAAAAAGAATTCAATATTTTGAAAAAAACAACCTACCTCTTCCTGTTTTGTTTGTTTTGCTGCGGAAAAATAATTGCGCAGCATGTTCAGCAAATCAAACTGATGGGAACCTATGAGCTGCCACACAATATGCTTTTTAATGGTACCACGATAGGCGGATTATCTGGTATTGATTATTATGCGGCCAGAAACCAATATTATATTATTTCTGATGACAGATCAGCCATCAATCCTGCCAGGTTTTATACAGCTAAAATTTATTTTTCTAATAAGGGTATTGATAGTGTCTCTTTTTTAAAGGTGACAAACCTTTTGCAATCCAATGCAAAGCCATATCCCGATACCAAACAAGATCCACGCAACACCCCCGATCCGGAAGCCATAAGATACAATCCATTAAAAGATGAATTGATTTGGACAAGCGAGGGTGAAAGAACCATCAAAGGTCAGGATACGATTCTTACCAATCCTTCTATTACAAAAATTTCTATGGAAGGTATGTTTGCAGATACGTTTAAACTGCCCGCTAATCTGTATATGCATAAAGAAGAAAAAGGACCCCGACAAAACGGTGTGCTGGAAGGAATGAGTTTTTCCAATCATTTCCAAACCCTTTTTGTAAACCTGGAAGAGCCCTTGTATGAAGATGGTCCGCGTGCAGCCATAACTGAAAACAAAGCAATGATCAGGCTGTATAAATTTGATGTGAAAAGCCAGGAAAATAATGCACAGTATGCTTATCTGCTTGATCCTGTAAGCTATCCGCCCGTCCCCGAAAACGCTTTCATCGTAAATGGGGTTCCCGATATACTGGCCATAGATGATCAGCATTTATTGGTTATGGAGAGATCATTTTCTATTGGAAGACTTCCCTGTACCATAAAAATTTATCTGGCAGATCTTACACATGCAACAGATATTAAAGAAATTAAATCACTCACCGCAAACAATGAAAATCCGCAGCCTGTTAGTAAAAAGCTACTACTTAATTTAGATGATTTGGGTATCTATACGGATAATATTGAGGGTATGTGTTTTGGTCCGGATTTACCTAACGGACATAAAACATTGGTGATGGTGGCAGATAATAATTTTCAGTTTTTCCAAAAAACTCAATTCTTTGTTTTTGAAATTTTTGAATAAATCATGCGAGGTGTCATTATCATATTTATTTGTTTGCTCTTTGGCTGTAAGCCAGAAACCAATAGCAATCCACATATAGAGATTCAGACCTCAAAAGGAAATATTGAATTAGAGCTCTATCCCAAACAGGCACCCAAAACTGTGGCGGCTTTTTTATCTTATATTGATTCGGGGTATTTCGATAATGCAAATTTTTACAGGGTACTTAATTTAGAGAACCAGCCTATCAATGCACCCAAAACAGAATTGATTCAGGGCGGGATCTGGAAAACGAATAACCAGCTTGCCATAAGAATTCCGGGTATTCCGCATGAGAGTACGGAACAAACAAAGATCAAACATACAGATGGCGTGATTTCCCTGGCCAGATCTGCACCAGGCACTGCAGGCACAGAATTTTTTATCTGTATGGGCAAACAACCGGGCTTAGATTTTGGTGGTGAAAATATGGCCGACAAACAAGGCTTTGCAACTTTTGGTAAAGTGATCAAGGGGATGGGTGTGGTAAGAAAAATTTCCAAACAAAACGAAAGCGATCAATATTTTAGACCGCCAATAGCTATTTATAATATTATTAGAAAATAAGCTGTACTATTTTTAATACAGTATATAATTTACCGTGCCTTAGTGCCATTTTGTGAAATTATTTTTCACACAAAGGCACAAGGGCACGGTTTTTTATTTGTTTTACTCTTACGTAAAAGTACCTATCCTATTTTTTAGCAGGCATCGGTATCAAAGCAGAAGTTCTTCGTTTATAATCTTGAAAAGCTGGATTGTCTTTGTATTTCTTCTCCAGCATAGGGATACCGGAAACAAAAATCAAGAGAAAGCTGATTAACAGTGGACTAATCAAAACCCACCAACTATTGTTTAAGGGAATAACCATGGTGAAGAGTCCCCACCACATCAGGATCTCACCAAAATAATTAGGGTGTCTACTGTATTTCCATAGTCCCTTTTGCATGATTTCTGAAGAAGACCTGCGCTGTTTGATGAATACAGCTAATTGGTGATCGCCAATTGCCTGAAACAAAAATCCAGTTATCCAGATGGCTATTCCGGCAAA
>CALRUV010000005.1:0-38049 GCA_943371455.1 Chitinophaga pinensis
CAGTGGTCAATATGCGCATGTGATAAAACCAATAGATCAATGGTGGATGGCTCAAATCCAAATTCAGCATTCAACACATCAGTATCTTTTCCCATACCTTGAAAAAGACCGCAATCGAGCAATATATTTTTCCCATTATCTAAAGTAAGCAGGTGTTTAGAACCTGTTACTGTTCTGGCTGCACCATGAAATGATAATTTCATAAAGACCTCCTCCCCCGATAGGGGAATTTATATTCAGTTAATAATATTCCTTTCAGGTTGTAAAAGACTAAGCCTTTTTACATTTAAAACTCCAGGTGATCCAGAATTCTGAAACCATTTCACCTGCCAGATTGGTGCCTATCGCATAACATTTCATAGATCTGGGCTCTCCGCTTGTAATGGTTTCTTCAATTATATTTTCGATAGCTTCTCCATCATTGCAAGTAAAGGCAATGGTATCCAGACCTCTTTTATGAAATTTCGCTTCAAGTCCTACCACCAATGTACTAACCCCATCTTTGTGCTTATATACCTGACCTAAAGCCAACAGCCCTGTACTCATTTCTGCAGCCATAGCCTGTACGGCAAAATACATGGATCGAAAGGGGTTTTGGGTGAACCATTTGTATTTAACGGAAATCACCGCTTGTTTTGCATCAAAAGATTGAACGCGTAATCCGGAAAATAAAGCTGCGGGCAGACGCTTAAAAAGGAAAAAACGAAATTTGTAAGGATTGGTAATGAGTTGCTGGTATTCCTGAAAATGCGGATTCATATTTTTTATTGAAACAGGTGAACACTTTTCTGATGCCTGAAAATTGGCTACCTAAATGTAAGCTGTACTTGTTTGATAAAAAATTAATAAGGATCAAAGCAATAAAGATGCAAGTACATAGTCTGCAACCAGTATCAAAATACAACTAACCACCACTGCACTGGTACTGGCCCTGCCAATTTCTAAGGAACCTCCTTTTACATTATACCCATAATAAGCCGGAATACTACTCAAAATAAATGCGAATGTGTACGATTTGTATAAAGCAAAATTAATATTATAGATATTGAGGTTTTGACGAAGCCCTTTATCAAATATATCATTGGCCAAAATGCCGGATAATGATCCGGCTGTGCGGCCTCCCCAGATTCCGAGTACAGCAGATATCACTATCAGGCAAGGAATCACAACCAGGGCTCCCAGTATCTTAGGCATAACCAAATAACTTTTGGTATTGATGCCCATAATCTCTAAGGCATCAATTTGTTCGCTGATACGCATATTACCCAGTTCACTGGCGATCTTGCTACCCACCACACCAGCCAATACGATACCCACAACTGTAGGCGATAATTCAAGGATCATACTATCTCGCACGATCTGTGCAACAGTGGCCATGGGCACCAGTGGACTCACCAGCTGGTACGCTGTTTGAACGGTAGTTACCGCACCCAGAAAAAGAGAAATGATCACAACAATGGGTAAAGCACCTACCCCTATTTCCACGCATTGGTGCATGAACTCCTTCCAATACATTTTCCAGTTCTCCGGCTTGGTAAACATGCCCTTGAGCATGAGGAGATAGGTTCCGAGGTGTGTGAAGAAAGACATGTTTGAGTTAGGAGTTAAAAATTAATAGTTAATAGTTAATAGTTAAAAGTGCAGGAAAAAGCAGTTGGGAGAAAGTTAGATGCAAAAGTTAAAACAACTATTAACTTTTAACTTCTCTTCAAACTTCTCTTCACGCTTTTCTTTTCTTCTGCCTCTTCCACCAGACACTTCTTTGCACTACTTCATTCGTATTGATCCTGCATTTTAACTGCGCATCTACTACAGCCACCAAAGCCATATTGATAATACTTCTTACGGTACTTCCCAATTGCAGTACATGAACTGGTTTTTTAAGTCCAAGCAGAATAGGTCCGATAGCATCTGCACCACCCACTTCTTTCAACAAGTTGTAAGTTACGTTACCTGAAGTTAAATTAGGAAACATCAGCACATTGACATCTTTATCCACCAGGTCGCTAAAAGGGTAATTATCGCGTAGTATTTCTTTGTTAAAAGCCATACTACCCTGCATTTCACCATCCACAATCAAAGATGGGTTTCTTTGTTTCAAAATCCTGGTAGCTTCTGCAACCAGTTTGGCTTCGGGAGAATCGCTGCTTCCAAAATTACTATAGCTCAACATGGCAATTCTAGGAGTGAGGTTAAAGTTTCTCACTTCTTTTGCTACCATCATGGTGATATCTGCCAGTTCATCGGCAGTAGGGTTAAAATTAACCGTGGTATCTGCCAAAAATAAGGGGCCCTTTTTAGTGAGTAAAAGGTACATGCCAGCTATTTTTTTCACTCCCTCTTCAGTACCTACAATTTGCAATGCAGGCCTAATAGCTTCGGCATAATTTTTTGTTAGTCCCGATAACATAGCATCGGCATCGCCTGTTTCCACCATCATACAACCATAATGGTTTCGGTCTTTCATGATCTTCTGGCTCTCATACTTATTTATGCCCCTTCTTTGTCTTTTCTTAAAAAAGATCTCTGCATAAAAATCACGCTTCTCTTCGTTTTCATCATTTCGGGGATCTATAATGGGAATATCTGTTAGGTCGATATTATTTTGTTCGGCTATCAGGTTTATCTTAACAGGATCGCCCAACAGAATAGGGTAAGCAATGCCCTCATCATAAATAATACTGGCTGCTTTTAAAATCTTTTGGTTGTCGGCCTCTGCAAAAACCAAACGTTTAGGATCTTTCCTGGCTTTATTACCAATGATCCTGATCATCTGGTTATCCAGTCCCAATCTTTTATTCAGATCAACCGTGTAAGCATCCCAATCGGTAATCATTTTATTGGCCACACCGCTATCCATGGCAGCTTTGGCAACTGCCGGTGCAATAGCTGCCAATAAGCGTGTATCTAAGGGTTTGGGGATGATATACTCCGGACCAAAACTCATGTTTGTTTGGTTATACGCCATATTTACAATATCCGGTACCGCAGTCTTGGTAAGATCGGCCAAAGCCCTTACTGCAGCGAGTTTCATGGCTTCATTGATTTGTGTTGCACGCACATCCAACGCACCTCTGAAAATATAGGGAAATCCTAAAACATTATTAACCTGGTTGGGGAAATCAGTTCTTCCCGTTGCCATGATCAGGTCTTTCCGAACAGCCACTGCAGCATCATACGTAATTTCCGGATCGGGATTGGCCATGGCAAAGACAATAGGATTTTTTGCCATAATTTTTACCATCTCAGGTGTTACTACATTGCCTACACTTAAGCCCAAAAACACATCTGCATCCTTCATAGCTTTGAGTAAGGTCCAATCACTTTTATTGACGGCAAATTTTGTTCTGATCGATCCTAAATCCGTTCTTTCTTTATGCAAAACCCCATCCTTATCAAACACGATAAAGTTTTCGTACCGGGCACCCAATGCCACATACAACTGAATACAAGCCATTGCAGCAGCACCTGCACCATTGATCACAAATCGAACTTTTTCAATCTTCTTCTTTTGTAATTCCAGTGCATTTAATAAGGCAGCACTGCTGATGATTGCTGTTCCATGCTGGTCATCATGCATCACAGGAATCTTCATTTGCTCGCGTAACTGCTGCTCTATATAAAAACATTCAGGTGCCTTAATATCTTCCAGGTTGATCCCGCCAAATGTGGGTTCCAGGGCTTTTACAATTTGTACAAATTTTTCAGGATCTTTTTCATTGATCTCTATATCGAATACGTCAATATCTGCAAAAATCTTAAATAATACAGCTTTCCCTTCCATCACCGGTTTGCTGGCTTCCGGACCGATATCGCCCAAACCCAGTACTGCTGTGCCATTGGTAATAACAGCCACCAGGTTACCCTTGGTAGTATATTTATAAACATCTTCGGGGTTGTTGAATATTTCCATGCAGGGAACAGCAACACCCGGGCTGTAAGCAAGCGATAGATCGCGCTGTGTTTTGGCTTCTTTGGTAGGTACTACTTCAATTTTACCCGGACGACCGCTGGAATGGTATTCCAGGGCCTGTTCTTTGCGAAGATCGGTATGTTTAGACATAGTTTTTTTAGGTTAAAGGCAACAAAATAGAATATCCTATTGGAAGCCTGTCCCGCCCTCGGCGGGATCACTCAATTCAACGCCTTATTCACTGTTGAACAATGGACTTGAACGGACTGCAAAAATACAATTTAATAAAATGCAAGCAGAATGGCATTTTTGGGGAGATTTAAATAGCAAATCCTGTTATCTGGGGTCCAAAATCGTGATTTATGCATAAAAAGGGTTATTAAACGCTAGAAGTAGCAATCCTTTATCATCTAGACAACTTGATTTTCCAAGAGGGTTTCAATAAAAGAAGAACAAAGAAAAAGAGCGACTCCGAAATTCGGGTACTCTTCTTTTCCCTGTCTGCCGACAGGCAGGTTCGTTTCTCTCTTATTGAAATAAGCATTTCTAAATAGGTAGCACTATATTAAAAGTAGAACCTTCCCCTTCTTTTATTTCCACTTTCAACTCTCCTCCATGCGCTTTCACAATATCATAACTCAAACTCAACCCTATTCCTGTTCATCACCTAATAAATAACGGCGGACAAGCCTGGCCTGTAGGTTTGGTTGTGAAGAAGGGTTGGAATATTTTAACGTAATGACTCAAATTGCTATTTCAATTTTTTCTTTTGCTTAGATGGTGGTAAAAAATTATCTCCTGTTATTACTTTCTTCCCGGTCTGCTGTTCTAGTGCAAACCTGGCATCTTTAGCTATCTTTCCACCTTTCTTTCCAACTATAGCATTTTGTTGTACACCTTTTGCATTTTCGGTTTCTGCTATTTGCCTGGTAGAGAGTTCTGCCAGTGCACTAAAAATCAATTCTGCTTCACTCATATGGTCGCGAAGATTCTGTGCTTTTAAACCTTTCAAACTTTTATGCTGTTTTACAGTTAGTCCTGCCCATTCTGTATGAATGATATTGGTAATGAATGCAAATTCATCCTTTTTTTCTACCCCACTTTCTTTCCAATAATCAGTAAGTTTATTTCGGGTTTCCTGACCTGTCATTCTTTGTTGAATCCATTTTTCACTTCTGCCCAGTTTCTGCCAATTTTCCCTTGCCCTTTCGAGGCTTTGTTCTGGGTCAGCAATTTCTTGCATACGTTCATAACCCACTTTTGCTAGCCATTGTTTGAAAGGTTCGGCTTTGGGTGATGGAATTGATTGGATTAAACGAAGCAGTTGTTCTGTATCGGCAACATCAGTTTTATAAAATTTCCCATCAGATGATTGCATTTTCAGTTGGTTACAGTTTGTAACCGACTCATTCCCTTCTTTGGAAAGTCGAAATTTCATCACTTTCCAGTAATTTCTTGGATTGGGACTACTTGTTAAAATACCAATCACATCAACTATTGAAAAATACCATTTCTCTTCTTTATCATCCCAATGAGTTCTCACTTTTTGTTGATCAAATAATTTAACTCCGTTTTTCATAGCTTATCCATTTAGGGGAAGCAAAATAAGAAAAATGGCTCCCCCTTCGTTAGGTATTTCTACCTTAATTTCCCCCCCATGCGCTTTCACAATATCATAACTCAAACTCAATCCCAATCCCGTTCCTTGCCCTGTTGGCTTGGTGGTAAAGAAGGGTTGGAATATCTTATCTACTACTTTTTGTGGAATACCGTTACCATTATCCGTAACAGAGATCAGTATTTTACCTGCAGATTTTTTTGTCGATACAGTAACCGTTGGTTCAAAACCTTCACCAAGTAGTCTTTTCTTTTCTGACACTGCATAGAAGGCGTTGGTGATCAAGTTCAAGATAACTCTTCCCATATCCTGAGGAATCAGATCGATTTTACCGATAGATTCATCAAAATCAGTGATCAGAGTAGCATTAAAGGATTTGTCTTTAGCGCGTAAACCATGATAAGCCAAACGCAAATATTCATCTGCCAATGCATTAATATCAGTAGGCTCTTTTGCGCCACTGCTGCTGCGACTGTGTTGCAGCATGCCTTTTACAATATCGCCGGCACGTTTGCCATGGTGGTTGATCTTTTCAAGATTCTCTTTCAAGTCTTTCGCGAGCTGTTGTGCATCTTCTAGATTTCCGTTATGGATCTCTTCATTCATTTCATCCACCAATTCCGTACTTACTTCACTGAAATTGTTTACGAAGTTCAGTGGGTTCTGAATTTCGTGAGCAATGCCTGCCGTTAATTCTCCAAGGCTGGCCATTTTCTCGGATTGAATCAATTGCTTTTGGGTGATCTGTAATTCGATCAATGCTTCTTCGGTACGTTTCTTTTCTTCTTTCAATAAAATCAGATCCAGTTCTGCCTGCTCGGCATGTGCTTCTGCAATTTTCAGATCATTAAACCTTGTAAATGTGAGATTGAATACAGATGCAAATCTTTCCAGTAATAGAATGGTTTCATCTCCCTGTCCATCGGGTGAGGCCATGCCAATAAAACCTTTACTGAAATAGGCTACACTTTGTACTCTTCTTTTTTGTGTGAGGCCTTCTTTAAAAGGAATATGCATTACATGATTGAGGTAATGAAAATAATCTTCCAATTCTTTTCCCTCCATATTCACAATCACCGATTTCTGTTTGGTGATCCAACCATCATATAATTTTCTTACGGAAGCATTTTCATTTTTGTTAAACATGAATTTTTTGCCCACCTGTGTACCATCTTCATCGGTGGCCCACATTTCCATATCGCCTTCTTCACCTTTAATGATCCCGATATATAAACGATTGGGCTCAATACCCAAAACGATCAATTGCCTGAAAACTTCAGCTGCCGTTTCAGCTAGTTCGTCACTTTTCTGCATGGCCAAGGTGCGGCTTCTTACTCTTTCCAATGCAGCTTCAATTTGCGATTCTCTTGCCTGTGCTTCTGCTTTTTGTAAATCAAGAAAGCGGATATAAGATTGCTCAAATACATTTGCAAACCGTTGCAGTATATTATTCTCTTCTTCGGAAAAAGTTTTTTCTTGATAGTTGGCAAATACTAATGCCGAATTTTTTGTATAGGCTACCGATAATGTATATGCTTTTGCCGCCAAAAGAAATTGTTTTCTTTCTTCGGAAATTTTTACAAAATCACTATTTTCAAATAAATAGAGGAAATAGGCATTTTTTTGCTCAAACGTATAAGTTTTAGAAAAGTTTGTGCGAGTAGCTCGGTTGTTAACAAAATCTATTGCAATATGATTCTCATCTTTATAACCACTTATTATGGGTACAGTCAACTTTGAGGGATATGATTCGTCTTCATTTGCAATCCAATAATCAATGTCCGCCTCGTACTCACCAGTAACAATAATTGTAATAGAATCGATATTCAAATCCAATTCTTTGATTCGTTCATACACAGTGTTAACTACTTCTTTTAGTTCATCACTTCTATGCATGGCCAAAGAACGAGAACGTACTTTTTCCAAAGCAGTTTCTATCTGTGCTTCCCTTGCCTGTGCTTCAGCTTTTTGCAGATCTAGAAAACGGATATAAGCCTGATCAAATACTTTCGCAACTCTTTTTAAAACGATAACTTTTTCTTCATCGAAAAGTTGCCCATTCCAACTATCTATAAATAAAGATGAATGTTTTTCGTTGATCAAGCAATACGCATGATGCTTAGCTTGTCTAATGAAATCCCGAACCGACAATGGAATGGTGTTTTCATCATTATTAGCAAATACATAGTCGAAGTAGGAATTGACTTGTTCTGGACTGTCAACTTTATTAATAATGTTTACCCTATTTGCTTTTGCTTCCCAACAGTCGTGCATATAATTATCTTCCTTCATTATAAGTTCATCATAAGGAAGTTTGACTAAAGAGGGATTTTGCCTATCATTCCCTAACCAAAAATCGCAACTCATTGTGTCTTCATGAAATATTTGAATGGCAATCGTTCCCAATAGCACATTGAGATCTGTCATTTTTTCAAAAATCACTGTTATCACTTCTTTGAGTTCATTAGACCGGTGCATGGCCAAAGAACGTGAACGAATTTTCTCTAAGGCAGTTTCAATAATTGCTTCTTTTGCCTGTGCTTCTGCTTTTTGCAGATCGAGGAAGCGAGTGTAAGCTTGTTCGAATGCTTTAGCAAAGCGTTTGAAGATATTGCCTTCCTCTTCCGTAAAATCTGCTAGTGCATAGCGATGAAAAATTAAGAATGAGTTCCTGGAGAGTGCTGTTGCACGTGTGTTTCCGGATGAACTTAGAACGAATTGCTTTCTTTCTTCAGGCAGATGCTTAAAATCAGAGAATGTAAAAAGCCATTGATAGTATTCGTCCTTTTCAGCCTTAGATAATGAATCGCTATAATAATCAATACCATTTTCGATAGCTGATCTTATTTTTTCATGGATCTTATTTTCGCCTTCAGGCACATAAAATTTTTCGAGAATTTGCTGCCCTTTACGTGCAAGCCAAAGGTTAAACCCATTTCCTTTGTTTAAAAAATCAGTATTAATGGTTGTACTATCCACCTGAATTCCAAGCCTTGCAATTTCAACATCCATCACGTGAACTACCTGCGCAAGTTCATCGCTTTTTTGCATACCCATGGAACGGCTTCGTACTCTTTCCAGCGCAGCTTCTATCTGAGCTTCACGTGCTTGTGCTTCTGCTTTTTGCAGATCGAGGAAACGGGTATAAGCCTGTTCGAAAACAATCGTAAATCTTAGTAGTAAAGCATTTTCTTCTGGTGTGTATGGCTTAGCCTGGCTATTGGCTATATTCAGCGATACCGATTTTATGGTGGCAATGGACCAGGCAAATCCTTTTGCTGTTTCTAAAAAAGTTTTTTGCTTATCCGCTATTTCCTGATCTTTTGGAACTTCAATCAACCCTAACTGGAATAGATATTTTTCAAATGAATCTTTCTCTTCCCTTGTGAAAATATGAGAAACAACTCCACCCTCTTTTTCTTTAATAAAGAAGTAAGGATGATCAATTGCCGGAATGAACCACTGTTGTGGGCGATCCATCCACTTTGCATAGATCCACAATCTCCAATCCTTTTCACCCACATTGGTTCTGAAATTAGTAGAATCGAATTCGATTCCTAAATGCTCCAACTGTTGTCCAACAATAGTGATCACATGCAACAATTCATTGCTGGTATGCATGGCATTAGCTGCTGACCTTACTTTTTCCAGGGCCGCTTCTATCTGTGCTTCCTTTGCCTGTTCTTCTGCTTTTGCTATATCGGCATATCGTTGATAAGAAAGATTAAACACATTCCTGAATCGCTTGAGTAAGGAAAGTTTTTCAAGGGTAATAGCTTCATAAGTTGAAATGCCAATGGAACCGGTACCAATGGAATAAAAATAATAATACAAAGAGGAACTCTCGTCGAGTTTTAGATCATCCAGTTCTCCATTCTTCTTCCTCAGTTCTCTAAATTCTGTTAAATCTTTTCCGGTAAATGAAAATTCAGAAAAAGCGTCAGCAGCATTTTTAGTTTCCTTCACTTGTTTATCAATCAAAGGATGTAAATCATACGGCATCCTGGTAATAGTTTTGCCTAACCTGGGAGCATAATCATAATTGATAAAATATGTTTTGCCCTCTTCATAAATATTAATCATCGCATACCTGAGTTCATCAAAACCCATTTTATACAATTCTAAATAGAGAATTTCACAAATGTCTAATAAGTCATCTGGCTTATGCATACCCAGTGCCTGCACGCCTATTTTTTCAAGTGAAGCATCAATTTCCAGCTCACGTTTCAAAGCACTGATCTCAACAGATTGCCGGTCCAGCATTTGGCTGATCTCTTCTATGGAAGGTTGTATTGTCTCTGTTTTTTTTTGTTTCATAAAATCAATCCATTGGTATACTCATTATAATTTCAATACCTTATTCTATATAGTTACTTATTTCCATTCTCCACCATGTGTTTTTACCATTTCATTACTACAACTCAACACTTTGCAATGCCTAATGGATAATGTGGCTAACATGAAAATTTATGCTCCATTATTCATTCCATGGTTGTACAATCATTCCATTGCTTTTAGTATATGCCTGCTTTCCTCCATAAATGAGTACAGAATCACCCTTCTTAGATTGAAGCGCCTTAAAATATTCCAACCCTTTAAAATAATCTGCAGCAATGGTTTCACCAGCTTTTAACTCTATGGCCTGGATCTTACCTGCGGTATCCTGCAAAACATCCACTTCATTCCCGGTTTTGTCACGCCAATAATAAAGATTATCAATGGCACCCTCGTTCCACCTTTTTTTAAGCAATTCAATGACCATCAGGTTTTCAAACAATGCTCCTTTGGCTGCATGCGAAGTTATTTGTTTAGCGTCTTGAATGCCCAATAGTGAACTGACCAAACCCGTATCATAAAAATACAGTTTGGGCGATTTGATGATCCGCTTATTAAAATTAGTATGATAAGGTCTTAACAAATAAATGATATAACTGCTTTGCAAAATACCCAGCCAGGAAGCCACTGTTTTCTGATCAACACCACAATCGTTTGATAAAGATGTAAGATTAAGAATCTGCCCAGTTCTTCCGGCACAAAGCCTAACCAGTTTATTAAACAGGGAAAGGTTATTGATATTCTTCAATTGACGAACATCCCTTTCAATATAAGTATTGATATATGCTGGATACCAATCTGAGGGCTTTATTTTTTTGTATACTACTTCAGGATAACCGCCTTGCAGAATATGTGTTGCATAATTTGCTTTTAATTTGCCCGCTTCTTTTAATTCCTGTAAAGACAAGGGTAATAACTGTAGGTAAGCGATCCTTCCTGATAAAGTTTGCGTAATATTTTCCTGTAGTAGAAAATTATTTGACCCCGTTAGGATAAATAAACCTTTCTTTTTCGTTTCATCTAAGATTTGTTGCAAATAGGAAAAAAGATGTGGCGCCCTTTGTATCTCATCCAGAATTGCCCCGTTTTTATATTGAGCCAAAAATGCCCTTGGATCGTTCATTACAAATTCAAGTATGTCTGGATTCTCCAATGAGACATAAGGTTTTTCTGGAAAAACTTTTCTGCACAAAGTTGTTTTTCCGCTTTGTCTGGGCCCCACTACCGCCACACTCCGGAATGTTTTCCCAAGTTTTAAAAGTCTGGCCTCTGCTGTACGAATGATCATATTTTAAAAATAGACTATTTTGGACAAATTAGGAATTAAATTCCGGATTTGTCCAGTTCCGTTAACTATTTCAACTGAATACAGGTAATGTTATTTTGAACATAGATCCTTCACCCTCCTTCGTTTATACGCTTAATACCCCTCCATGCGCTTTCACAATATCATAACTCAAACTCAACCCCAATCCTGTTCTCCACCTAATAAATAACGGCGGACAAGCCTGGCCTGTAGGTTTGGTGGTGAAGAAGGGTTGGATGATTTGGTATACTATCTTACTTATCATTCAGTATTTCTTTAATTCGCTGTTGGAGTATTTTTTTATCGGGCAATAGTAACTGATACTTCGAAACAAATATTTTATTCGAAATACCACCCATCGCATATTCTACCATTACTTCATCTTTTTCTGCTGATAGAATGATTCCTATAGGTTCATTATCACCTGAAACATTTTCTTCTGATTTAAAATAATTAAGATAGAGGTTCATTTGACCAATGTCGCCATGATTTACTTTTTTGGTCTTCAAGTCAATCAATACAAAACATTTTAAAATTCGATGATAAAAAACTAGGTCTATATGATAGTGTTTATTTCGAAGTGAAATTTTGTATTGTCTCGCTACAAATGCAAACCCTTTACCTAATTCCAATAAAAATAATTGGATGCTATTAATCAGTTTAGTCTCCAGATTTTTTTCTGATAAGCGATGACTCTGGGGTATTTTCAAAAAATCAAGTACATAGGGATCTTTTACGGCGTCAGCAGGTTGGCTTACAGCATGGCCTTTTGCAGAAAGTTTCAATACCCCTTTTTTATTTTTGCTTAAAGCCAGCCTTTCAAATAATGAAGCATCGATTTGTGTTTCCAACTGTCGGTAACTCCAGTTTTCTAGTACACACTGCTTTTCATAAAACTTTCTTGCATATAGATCAGATATCCCAAGTAGTACAATGATATGTGTCCAGCTTAATTTGGCAGGCACTGCCTGCCATTTTTGATAAGCAAGATAAAAGCGCCGCATGTCAAGCACATTGCGCCTGCCAAATCCTTTTCCATATTTCAATGTTAAATCCTTTGAAAGCTTTGCCAGCAGCTCAGTTCCATACTCAGCCCTTTGCTGGCCAAGTTGCTCAAATTCTACAATGTGCCTGCCAATTTCCCAATTGGCTTTTACCAGTGCAAGATTGATTGCTTTAACCGTATGTTGTCTTGCGGCTTCAATAGTAAAGCCGATATCGGAAAGTAATTTGTTATATTTCGATTTGGTCAGTATTGATTTCATGTAATCAAATAAATTTATTGATTTTTATGCTGACAATAAGATAGTAAACACACTACACTCCCCCTCCTTCGTCTCTACCTTCAACTCCCCCCCATGCGCTTTCACAATATCATAACTCAAACTCAAACCCAATAATGTTCTCCACCTAATAAATAAAGGCGGATAAGCTTGGCCAGTGGATTTGGTGGAAAAGAAAGGCCGGAAGAACATTTTCATTCTAATTTTAATTGTAGAGCCATCGGCTCGGTTAATATTGTAACCACGGATTTCAATCCGTGGAATTTGCAATCTCACAGAAATATAAAGTGCCGTAGGCACGAAACATATTTATTCAAGATCCTGAAAAATATACTTCTCATCATACTCAATTTTAAATGCCAACAAAAAATCAAGGTACTCCTGTCTAAAAGTCTGCTTTTTATGGTGCTCTTCCTGATTTTGTATGTATTTGTAAACGGAATCAATTGATGACTGGCTATAAGAAAACACTCCATATCCTTCCTGCCATTCAAAACGTTGTTTTGTTAAATGATTGTCATTGATATATTTAGATGATTTTGCTTTTACTGTTTTCATCAGTTCTGAAACTGAAACAACCGGTTTTAATCCAAAGAAACAATGTACATGATCATCTACACCATTAACAATGATGGTCTTGCAATTCGATTCATTGATCAGGTTTCCGATTACACCAAATAATTTACTGCTCCATTCTTTATCAATAATAGCATGACGATATTTTACAGCAAAAACGGTTTGCAAATAGATTTGATGATAAGTATTGGCCATTTTACTTACAGTTTTAATCAAAAATTATATTATCCCAACCTACGGTTCTTATAGCTTTTTTATTGTTCTCTCAACGGATTGAAATCCGTTGTTACAATATGTATCGAGGCTACGCCTCTACCCAATTATATCCGAGCCCTACTTCATACCTATTTTTCAATCCAATTCGAAGAGCCATCGGCTCGGTTCATCTTGTAACCACGGATTTAAATCCGTGGCAAATCAGCTACACATAGAACGAGTGCCTTCGGCACGGTACATATTAAATAGGTAATGAAATAATAAATTCACTGCCTACTCCTTCCTTTGTTTCCACCTTCAATTCCCCTCCATGCGCTTTCACAATATCATAACTCAAACTCAACCCCAATCCTGTTCCTTGTCCAGTAGGCTTGGTAGTGAAGAAGGGTTGGAAGATCTTGTCTACTACTTTTTGTGGAATACCATTTCCATTATCCGCAACAGAGATGAGTATTTTTCCGGGAGATCTTTTGGTGGCAACTGTAACTGTTGGCTCATAACCCTCACCTATAATTTTTTTCTTCTCAGCAACAGCATAAAATGCATTGGTGATCAAGTTCAATATCGCTCTGCCTATATCCTGCGGAACGATGTTGACTTTGCCAATACTTGCATCAAAATCAGTGACCATGTTGGCATTGAAAGATTTGTCTTTTGCCCTAAGGCCATGATAAGCTAAACGGAAATACTCATCTGCGAGTGCATTGATATCAGTGGGCTCTTTTGCGCCACTGCTGCTGCGACTATGTTGTAGCATGCCTTTTACAATGGCATCGGCACGTTTACCGTGGTGGTTTATTTTTTCTTCATTATCAATTACATCTTTTGCAATTGCTTTTACATCTTCGTAATTGCCTTTATCTATTTCTTCATTTAATTCCACTAATAATTCTTTATTTACTTCAGAAAAATTATTGACTAAGTTTAAGGGGTTTTGAATTTCATGGGCAATGCCTGCGGTGAGTTCACCGAGGCTGGCCATTTTTTCGGATTGGATTAACTGGGTTTGTGTAGCTTTCAAATTTTCCAGTGATCGATTCAATTCACTAGTACGCTTTTCTACTGTTGTCTCTAATTTTAAATTTTCTTGTTTTAATTTACTGGAACGATAGACGATATAGGCTCTTAAGGTTCCGGCAAATAAAAGAATATAGGCAATGAATGCCCACCAGGTTCTGTACCAGGGTGGAAAAACAGTAAACGCATAACTGGTCTCAGACCAATTGCCTAAAACATCCAAAGATTTTACCCGAAATGTATAATCTCCCTCATGCATGTTACCAAAACTTGCCTCCGTTTTGGTACTCAATGAACTCCAATTCTTGTCATACCCTTCTAATAAATATTGGTATTGTGCATATTTTGAAAAAGAGGGTGAAAGAGAAGCAAACTCAAAACGGATATTATTGTTTCTAAAGGGTATTTTCAGGTTGATAGGTATGAAGTCAGAACCAACTATACTATCAAACCGAATGTCTCCAAATTCTTTTAACATTAACCCTGTTTCTTCTTTTGTTAAGTTCTTATTGAATTTTAAGGCGGTTTCATTTAGAACACTTAAGCTATCCATCGTAGTTCCCTTTTTTTGGTCAAGCAGTAAACTTACCCAGGAAACATTTTTATTTACTAATAGAATATTTTTGATTGTAACAGGATACAATTTTTGTTGTTTGATGGCCGGATAATTAAATCTATATTGTTTGATACCATTATTCCACCAAATATTACCCTGCCTGTCAATTTGCATACTTCGCTGCCACGGTGTATTAATATCAAATCCCGATTTTCGAGTGTAATGATTCACAAATGGAATTGGTTTATTGATTTCATCTTTACTAATTGATGCAATGCCTAATAGCGTAGAAAACCATAATTGGTGGTTGGTGGTATCTGAAATTACATCTCCAACCCTTTTATCCAATCCAATTGTTGACGTGTACTTTATAAAACTTTTTCCATTGAATTGTACAACCCCCTTGTCTGTTGCCAACCAAATATTACCAAATTCATCCTCTGTAAGATCATTGACAGAAGTATTAGAATCTAAGCCATCCCTGTGGTCGTATAATTTAGTTTCTTTACCATCCATTGTTATTAAATCTCCGCCTCCTGCAAACCAATATTTGTTTTTCCTGTCTTGAAAGGACCTGTGATAAATTTCACTTTTGAAACCTTGTTTTTCCCCAAAATTTGTAATGTTCATTTTATCAATCCTAATAATTCTACTTGAACTACTTCCTCGTATGCCACTCAACCAAATATTATCTTCACTATCTTCATCAATAGATGCTACCATATACAAATCAATTCCTTGTTTTTCACCATAAATAGTAAATTTTTCTCCGTCAAACTTTACCAATTCAGTAATACCCTTTGGGTTTTTTTGATAAGCTTTTAAACGATTTAATATATTAATCCAAATATTACCTGCACGATCAGCATAAACTGATAAAATAAATTTACCACTATCCAGTAATTGCTTTCCATAATAATATATATATCCTCCTACATATTTACCTAATCCATTTGAATTGCCTATCCATTTATTGTTGAATTTATCAATTGTAAAAGTTGTACCCCAACTAGTAAAAGAATTTACTAAACCTTTATCCTGATATTCTAAAATACGGACATGTGGAAAGGTAATTTTAGTTATGCCCAATTCACCTTTGCTAATCCAAATATTCCCTAAACTATCTTTTGTAAATGAATTATTAAAGGAAGTAGTAATGCCCAGTGTTTTGATACTTTCAAACTTTTGCATGTTAAATTGATATATTGAGTCTGATCCAGAAACCAAATAATTGCCATTAGGGGCCTCAATCATTTCTGATGCACCAGAAAATTTCATTACACTTTTTGGATTTTTAATAACAGCATATAGATAAGAAGTATTGCCGTCAAATTTTCCTAAATTACCAGATGTTCTATCACAAAACCAAATATCTCCTTTCGAATCGCAAAACACCAATCGAGGAGCTCTGCCATTATAATTGGGTATTCTTGTAAATGGCTGTAGAGTTTTACCATCGAAAACATAATTTCCATTTTGTGTTGATAGAATTAAATTGAACTCTTTATCTTCTAATATCTTCGAAATACCATTTTTCCTTAATAGTCTTGCTATACTTGGGTATTTATTAATATTCCCCATTTGATAACTATATAGTTCAGACTCTCCTTTTTTATAATCGTATCGTGAATACCAAACAGTTCCTTGATGATCTTCAAAAAAAATAATGTCCGTATAGAACCGATGAACTCCTCCAAAATCTACATGCTTAAATGTTTTACCATCAAATATATCTGCCCCCTTTGTAGTTTCTATCCAAACATTATTTCTACTATCAACCATAATTTTATCTGTAGTATCTGAACTCAGTCCATTCTTCATTGTATAATTTGTAAAGCTAACCCCATCGTATTTACAAATCCCATAACCAGGTGTGGTAAACCACATATTACCTTTACTATCAACCGCTGAAGCCAAAACCTCATTTACTGGCAAGCCATCAGCTATTGTATATTCGGTTATGTTTGGGAATTCAAAGCCGTCAGTGTTTTGCAAAGGCACTTTTATCGGCTTTCCAGCTTTTATTACCCTTGGCGCATTAGCCCCCATTAAACTTGTTACAATTGGAGGCTCAATACTATCATTGATAATTCTGCCCAAAGGTTTATCGATCAGCTTTTCTTTAGGTACATTCTCCTTTACATGTTCGCAGGCAAAAAACATAGTGGCAATAAATAATAACCCTAGCTTTCTTTGATACATATCAGCTCATTTGAAGTGTGATGGTAAATTTTAAACCAATTACTATTTGTGTTGCTACATTCAATTTTTCAAGATGTTTAATATTAGCCGAACCTACGGTTCTCTCTTCATTTTATCTGTCCTTTTTCAACGGATTGAAATCTCCCGCCAAGGCGGGATTACAATATTTATTGAGGCTACGCCTCTACCTTGATCTATTCAGAAACTGGTTATTCATTTTTTAAAGCCCAACTGATATAATATTTATTGAGGGTATGCCACAATCAATACAAAACCTAGTTATTCATGCTTTTCAACACAATTCTTAGAGCCATCGGCTCGGTTTATCTTGTAACCTCGGATTTCAATCCGCGGCATAACAGCTACATACTCCTTGAGTGCCTTCGGCACGTCACATTTAAATCCATACTTTTAGATTTGATATTAAATAGAAAGAAAGTTTTGATGTTATTTAATATTATTGAGTACACATTACAGTTTGCTGAAAATAAATTGGAATCTTAAAGGGGGAAATTGCAATTACAATATATTAAAAAAAAGTGGTATAAGCAATACCAAAAGAAGATAAAGTGGGGGGATAGAAATCGAAAACCGTGCCTTCGTGTAATTTAAGACTAAGAAATGAGCAAATTTATTTTATGCATTAAATAATCTTGAACAAAGGGTGATTGTCTCTTATTTTTAGGTATTTTGTTTAGCATATCACTTTTTAAAACCAATAGGTTCCCTATTACTCCATTTTTTTTGTTCTGTCTTTTCATCAAGTAAGTTTTCTATGGCGTTGTAGATCTGATTTAGCTGTTCGTTGTGATTGGTTACCGACTGTTTGATCTCTATTATCTGTTCTGCAAGATCATTATATTGAAGTACAAATTGACGGATGGCAATAAAAGCCCGCATGATCGCTATGTTCATTTCAATGGCTCTTTCTGAATGCAAAACTCCGCTTAACATAGAAATACCTTGTTCAGTAAAAGCAAAAGGCAGGTATTTTGTATAGGTTCCTCGTCCCTTTTTTTCTAAGGTCGCAATTTGCGACCTTAGAAACCGGTACTCAGTTTGGGTGAGTTCATACATAAAATCTGGTGGGAACCTCTTAATATTTCTCCTTACCGCTTCTTTTAATCGTCTGGTTTCTACCATATAGAGTTCTGCCAGATCAAAGTCGAGCATGACTTTCTGACCTCTTATTGTATAAATTTTTTCACGAATAACCTGTAGTTCCATAGTGCTTAATTTTGCAAGATGAAACTACAATTCAAATAAATGAAAAGATTAGGTATTAATACCTGAAAAAGAATAATTAAACTGTGGCTGAAACGCCAATCCAGGCCATCATACCGATGCCTGTTTCAATGGCGCGTTCATCAATATTGAATTGTGGGGTGTGTACATTGTGGATGATGCCCTTTGCTTCATTACGCACACCTAAACGATAAAAACAGCCGGGAATCACTTGGGTATAATAACCGAAATCTTCAGCACCCATGCGCATTTCCGTTTCCAGCACATGTTCTTTGCCCATGTATTGATCAGCCAGTTCCCAACCTTTAGCGGTTAATACAGGATCATTATCTACTGTGGGGTATCCGATATCGATATGCAGATCAATTTCAGCACCTGTTGCTTCCGCAATGCCTTTTACTTGATGGGTAATTAATTCATGCGCTTTCTTACGCCAGCCCTCATCCATCGCTCTAAAGGTACCCATCAGTTTTACTTCACTGGGTATCACATTAGTGGTATGTCCACCCTGAATAGAACAGATCGATAATACAGAAGGCGACATCGGATTATTATTCCTCGAGATCACTTGCTGCAAACTCACGATCAATTGTGATGCCGTTAAAATGGTATCTGCTGTTAAGTGCGGTGCCGCTGCATGTCCACCCTTACTTCTAATGGTAATGTATATTTCATCAGCACTGGCCATTACCCTTCCTTTTCTAAAACTGAGTTTACCCAGCTCCAGTCCCGGATGCACATGTAAGCCGAAGATGCCCGCTGGTCTTGGGTTTTCGAGCACACCTTCTTTGATCATATAACTGGCACCACCCGGATTTCTTTCTTCACCGGGTTGAAAAATTAATTTTAAAGTGCCTTCCCATTCATCCTTTAATTCATTCAATATTTTTGCGGCACCCAATAATATGGTGGTATGTACATCATGCCCGCAAGCATGCATCACACCTTTATTTTTTGATGCATATGGCACATCATTTTTTTCCTGAATGGGCAATGCATCCATATCTGCACGCAATGCAAATACACGGCTATCCGGATTTTTTCCTTTGATCAATCCCACTACACCAGTGGTGGCAATTACTTCAAAAGGAATTCCGAATGAACGAAGTTTTTCCTGCACAAATTTACTGGTCTCAAATTCCTGGTAACTCAGTTCCGGATTTGCATGCAGATGCTGACGAACCGCAATGAATTCAGCCGCATACAAACTGGCCAATGATTTTATTTTGCTTACTAACATGTTCAATTATTGTGCGATGATCTCATCTTCTTCCTTAGGTATATATTCTACACCATCTTCCACAATGTACACTCCTTGGGGATATGCCCTATTCAATACGGCCTTAAATTTTTCAGCATCATCTCTTTTAATAAAATTACCAATACGCACTTTAAAATTGGGCGACTGAAATACTACATAGGTTTTATGCTCCGGGTACCTTGCTAATAATTCTGCCTTGATTCTAAAAGCATCATCTCTTTTATTGGTGCTGATAACCTGAATACGAAACCCCTTATACAAACCATTGGGCGTCATCATGGCATTTCGCTTATTCATCTGTACCTGTTTAGCGGTAAGTATGTCTAAACGTGCATCTTTTGTAACCAAGACAGTATCAGCAGCAGCAATTGAACTAACCATTGAAATAGTGAAAAATAAAAATCCAATATGTTTAATGAAATATTTCATTTTATCAGTTGTCTCGCTTTTGTGTAGGGAAGGTACGGAAATTCGATTTAGGGATTTTGAGTTTTGGGTTTTGAGTTTTGAGTTTTGGATTAGGGATTGCGGATTAGCGGATTGAGGATTGAGGATTGGGATAATTGTTTAATAGCCTGATTCGGTTGTGGGTTGGCCCTGAACTATCGCAACGCCTGCACTGCAGCCAAGCCTGGTGGCTCCGGCATCTACCAATTGTTTGGCGAATGCATAGTCTCTGATTCCTCCTGAAGCTTTGATCTGTACATTGGCGGGCAAATGTTTCCGGAACAATTGCACGGCTTCAACGGATGCCCCTTTTTCTGCATAGCCTGTAGAAGTTTTTAAGTAATCAATCCCCGCCATTCCATATAATTCGCAACAGCGAATAATTTCTTCATCCGTAAGTATGCCGCTTTCTATAATGATCTTGAGTACTTTCCCTTTACTCCGTACAATGGGTAAAATATGATTGATCTCGTCGGCCAGGTATTGCCAGTCGTTATTTTTAATAGCAGAAATATTGATCACCACATCCAACTCATCCGCACCATCCACCATCGCCAATAAAATTTCTGCGATCTTAGACTCAACAGCAGAATACCCAAAAGGAAAACCGATCACCGTAGCCACTTTCACGGAACTTTTCTGCAACAAGGCTTTTGCCTTCTTTACAAAATTCGGGGGCACACATACTGCTGCAAAATGGAAGTCTTGCGCTTCTTTGCACAACTTTTCTATATCAGCAATTAATGTTGTTGGCTTTAGGATGGTGTGATCAATATGCTGATTGAGTTTCATGTTAGTCTGGAGTTTGGAGTCTGGAGTCTGGAATGCTTTTGTTTTATTGTTCGTATAATTGAACCGCTAATTTTTATGATTTCTTCTAAATCTATCAATAGATATTCAGTTTCTCTTTTATCAATTAAACCGCCTTCTGTTAATAGTCTCAACCAATATTTTGATTCTCTGGCTTCTTTATATGCTATGCTCATCTTTGCAGAAAAATCTTTTTCAGAATGCCCTCCAATAGCTTCTTCAACATTTGCACAAATGGAAGTGCCAGATCTCAACAGTTGTTTACTGATACTGTATAAATTCTGTTCTCTTTTACAAAGGTGCAAATGAAACTTGACAATTTTTAATGAAAATTGAAAAGCCTTTTCTGCTATAATACTCTTTGACATAAAAAATGGGTTTGCATTAAAAATACAAACCCATTCATATTAAAATTTACGTATTTCTACCCAGAAAAAATACTCCAGACTCCAAACTCCAGACTCCAGTCTCCTATCCCTCCCTCCCATGGCACGCCTTAAACTTCTTCCCACTTCCACAAGGACAAGGATCATTTCTACCAATCTTTGGCCCTACTACTACAGGTTGTTGCTTGGCAGGTGTTGGATCGAAGTATTCTTTTTCACCGGGAGCGCCGTGGCCTTCTACATCTTCTTTATTGGCACTTAGTTTACTGAGATCGGTTTTTTGTTGACGACCTTCTTTCAGTTCTTCGCCATCATTTAATGGAATACCGGCGTGACAAAGGAATTGAACGATGTCTTTATTTACTTCACCATCCATCTTTTTGAACAGATCAAATGCTTCCATTTTATAGATCACCAATGGATCTTTCTGTTCGTAGGTGGCTGTTTGTACGCTTTGTTTTAAGTCGTCCATTGAACGTAGGTGCTCTTTCCAGGCATCATCAATAAAACCAAGGGTTACTGTACGCTCTAAAGCATTCACCATTTCTGCGCCATGGGTTTCCAATGTTTTATTCATGTTAGACAAAGCCTGTATGGCTCTTCTACCATCTGTAAATGGAACGATCACATTTTCAATTCTGGATCCCTGTTGTAAACGGATATTTTTGAAAACAGGGATGGACTGTGCCATCAATTCCTTTTTCTTTCTTTCATAATTAGCCGCCGCTTCTGCATATAATTTTTCTGAAAGGTCTAATTCGGAAAGCTTGCCTAATTCATCAGCAGTAATGCTTGTATCAATACCAAAATTTACAATGGCTGCCAATCGGAAACCTTCATGGTCATTCTGTTCTTTGAAAGAACTTACTAAACCTTCAGCTACTGAATACAATGCATTATCCAGATCCAATGCTAAGCGCTCTCCAAATAATGCGTGACTACGTTTGGTATATACCACTGTACGCTGCTTATTCATCACATCATCATACTCCAATAATCTTTTACGTATGCCGAAGTTATTTTCTTCTACTTTTTTCTGTGCGCGTTCAATAGATTTGGTGATCATGCTGTGCTGGATCACTTCCCCTTCTTTGTATCCGGCAAAGTCCATCACTTTCGCAATTCTTTCGCTACCAAACATACGCATCAAATCATCTTCCAATGAAACAAAGAAGAGTGAAGATCCTGGATCTCCCTGACGACCGGCACGACCGCGTAACTGTCTATCAACCCTACGTGATTCATGTCTTTCAGTACCCAGGATAGCCAATCCACCTGCGTCTTTCACGCCTGGTCCCAGTTTGATATCGGTACCCCTACCAGCCATATTCGTGGCAATAGTAACAGCACCTGCAAAACCAGCTTCAGCAACTATCTGTGCTTCACGCGCATGCTGTTTGGCATTCAATACATTGTGTGCGATCTGTTTCTGGCGCAACATTCTGCTTAATAATTCACTCACTTCAACAGATGTAGTACCTACCAGTACCGGGCGTCCGGCCTGAGTCAATTTTACGATCTCATCTATTACCGCACCAAATTTTTCACGCTTAGTTTTAAAAACCAAATCCTGGTCGTCTATACGAATAGCCTGAACGTTTGTAGGAATGGTTACCACATCCAGTTTATAAATATCCCATAACTCAGAAGCTTCTGTTTCGGCAGTACCGGTCATACCGGCCAGCTTATGGTACATCCTGAAATAGTTCTGTAAGGTAACCGTAGCATAGGTTTGCGTGGCTGCTTCGATCTTCACATTTTCTTTTGCTTCAATGGCCTGGTGTAATCCATCAGAATACCTTCTGCCATCCAGTATACGTCCTGTTTGTTCATCTACAATTTTTACACCACCATCCATTACCACATACTCCACATCCTTATCAAATAAAGTATAGGCTTTCAACAATTGTTGTACGGTATGGATACGATCTGCTTTTACAGAATAATCAGTGATGATTGTTTCTTTTTTATGCAGTTTATCTTCCGATTCTAAACTGGCATCTGTATCTATAGATGCCAGTGATAAACTGATATCCGGTAACACAAAGAAATTGGGATCTTCACCAGCGCGGGTGATCAGCTGAATACCTTTATCGGTTAATTCAACGGAATTATTTTTCTCATCAATATAGAAATACAATTCTTCATCTGCTTTGGGCATTTCCCTGCTTTGGTCTGCGAGGTAATGGTTTTCTGCTTTTTGCAGTTTCACACGCATCCCTGGTTCACTCAAATATTTGATCAAGGCATTGTTCTTCGGTAAACCACGGTGGGCGCGGAATAGGGCTAATCCACCGTCTTTGGGGTCATCATTGCCCTCAGCAATTTTTTTCTTGGCTTCATTTAAAAATTGATTGGTAGCACGTTTTTGTGCATCTACTAATTTTTCTATTCTTGGTTTTAATTCAAAAAATTGTTGTTCGCCTGTTACATGTCCAATCGGACCGGAAATGATCAAGGGTGTTCTGGCATCATCAATTAAAACGGAATCCACTTCATCCACCATCGCAAAATGGTGTTTACGTTGCACCATTTCTTCTGGTGTATGCACCATATTATCACGCAGGTAATCAAAACCAAATTCGTTATTGGTACCATAAGTGATATCGGCCATATATGCGTTGCGACGCGCTTCACTATTGGGTTCGTGTTTGTCTATACAATCCACACGTAATCCCAACCATTCAAATAGGGTTCCATTCCATTCACTATCCCTGCGTGCCAGGTAATCATTCACGGTTACAATATGTACACCTTCTCCAGCTAATGCATTCAAGTATGCAGGTAAGGTTGATACCAGGGTTTTACCTTCACCCGTGGCCATTTCAGAAATTTTACCCGAATGCAAAACGCTACCTCCAATCAACTGCACATCATAATGAACCATATTCCAGGTGATCTTACCGCCACCTGCTGTCCATGTATTTTGAAAGGTGGATTGATCACCGGCAATGGTTACATAATCTTTCTTCACGCTCAAGTCGCGATCCAGTTGTGTAGCGGTGGCTGTTAATTCAGTATTGGTTGAAAATCTTCGAGCTGTTTCCTTTACCACTGCAAAAGCTTCCGGTTGAATTTCTGAAAGAATTTCTTCAATTTTTTTATCACGGTCTTTTTTTAATTTATCAATTTCCTGGTAAATAGTATCGCGCTGATGGATTTCGGTACTGGGCAATTCCTCCGCTGCCTGTTTACGGCTTTCAATTTCAGCATCAATATCTATTAAATGCGCCTTGATCCTTGTTCTGAATTCAACTGTTTTATTACGCAGTTCATCATGGGTAAGGGATTGGTATTGACTGAAAAAAGCATTGGTTTTTTGAATGATGGGCATGATCTGCTTCACATCCTTCTCACTTTTATTGCCTCCGAAAATCTTAGAAATAAAATTCAACATATCGATTGTTCTGTATGATTTAATGGTTTTAGTAGTCAAAAAAGGTGCAAAAAACACATTTGAGCCATTTTGGCACCTTTTCAGAGCCGCCAAAGGTAAAGAATTTGACCCTAGGAGGGCTGATTATTGAAGAAGGAATGCTGAACGGCAAGATTTCGATGAGGGATTTTTTTGAATCCTGACTGAGAACGCATTTTTCTCCCCAATTTTTGCCATTTGGGATGGAATTTCAGGCTGATTCTGCTACTTTTGCAGCCAAAAAAGAAGGAACAAGAAACAAGCAGCAAGCCTCAAGGGGTTTTCGAAAGGATCTAGCTTGCATCTTGGACCTTGGAAACTTGAAACTTTTCATTATGGCAGGACAATTAAAAGAAGTAAGAAGCAGGATCAAGAGTGTACAGAGTACGCAGCAGATTACCAAAGCAATGAAGATGGTAAGTGCGGCAAAATTACGTCGTGCGCAGGATTCTATTACCCAGATGAGGCCTTATGCAAAAAAATTGCAGGATATGCTCAGCAATATCGTGAGCAGTATTGAGGGTGGTATGAGTATGAAACTGGCAGAAACCAGACAGGTTGAAAAAGTGCTTTTGATTGTTATTACCAGCGACAGGGGTTTGTGCGGAGGCTATAATGCCAATATTGTTAAACTGGCTAAAAGTACAGTGGCAGAAAAATATGCCGATCAGTTTAAAAAAGGAAAAGTAACCATCTGGAACATAGGTAAGAAAGGCTATGAAAGTTTAACCAAAGCCGGTTATAGCACCAATGCTACCTTTAAAGATATTTATTTACACCTGAGTTTTGAAAATGTACAGGCTGCTGCACAGGCTGCTATGAAAGCATTTGAGAACAAAGAGTTTGATGCAGTGGAATTGATCTACAGCGAATTTAAGAATGCCGCTACCCAACGTTTTACGGCTGAGGCATTTTTACCCATTCCAAAAGTTGCTCAAAAAGCAGGTGCTAAAAAATCTGATTTTATTTTTGAACCTGCCAAGGAAGAATTGGTAGCTGAATTGATGCCAAAGATTCTCAATACACAATTATACAAAGCTGTATTAGATGGCAATGCCAGCGAACATGGCGCACGTATGACTGCTATGGATAAGGCCAGCGATAATGCCAATGAATTACTGAAATCACTGAAGATCAGCTATAACCGTGCAAGACAGGCTGCTATCACTACCGAGTTAACAGAGATCGTGAGTGGTGCCGCTGCATTACAAGGATAGGTTTAATTTGAAAGTGTGCTAATTTGAAAATGTTTTAGCAGACATACAACTTATTAGATTGCTCTTCATTTTCAAATTTTCAAATTTTCAAATCTTCAAATTAACATGGAAATAAGTCAAATCATACCTCACATAGAAGTACTCATTTTTGCAAGTGAGAAACCTTTGAGTTCCCTGGATATTGTAGAGTTGATCAACAATACATTTGGATTTCTGGAAGAGCGTATCATGTTAGACCAGGTAGAATCTGCATTAGAAGGTATCCGCGAAAAATATGATTCTGAATTTTATCCCTTTGAAGTAAAACAAAGTGGTGGTGGCTGGCAGTTTTTAACCAAACCTAGTTACCATACTACTATTGCGCAATTGAATGGCGATAAGTTTCTGAAACGCTTATCCAATGCAGCATTGGAAACCCTTGCTATCATTGCCTATAAACAACCCATTACCAAAGGCGAAATTGAAGCCATTCGCGGTGTGAACAGTGATTATAGTATCCAGAAATTATTAGAAAAAGAATTGGTACTCATCAGTGGTCGTAATGAAAATATGCCGGGCAAACCATTGGTATATGCCACTTCCAAAAACTTTATGGATTATTTTGGTATCAACTCAGCTGCTGATTTACCCAAGATACGTGAAGTATTGGCCGAACAAATTGTTGAAGGAACCATCATTAATCCGGAAGACTTTACCGACCAGCCCGTTGCCGATATGATTACAGAAGAATTGGTGGTTGAAGAAGTATCTGAAATTACTGTAAATGAAGATGGGGAATTGATTGTGAAAGCGGAAGACGAAGCAAGCGAAAATGAAACAAGCGATAACGAAGCGGGTGATAATGATGGTGGTGATAATGATGGTGGTGATAATGATGGTGGTGAAAATGAAGGTGGTGATGATGAAGAGACAAAATCTGAGGATTAATAATCATCCATAATTTTTTTAGCCGCAGATGCGCAGATTTTTAAAAAATTCTACGAATCTGCGGTTTGCTTTTTTAATAACTTAGCAATATGTCTGAAAACCTTTCCAAAGAACTACTTACCAGCATTGCACAAGAATTTGGCACACCTGTATATGTGTACCATGCCGAAAAAATAACGGAACAATACAGCAAATTGAAAGCTGCTTTTAACCCAAATAATACCCGTATTTTTTATGCCAGTAAGGCATTGACCAATATCAATATTCTCAAACACATATTGTCATTGGGTTGTAATATCGATTGTAGTTCTCTCAATGAAGTAAAACTTGCTTTTCATGCAGGTTTTACCAAAGAAAATATTCTGTACACCAGTAATGGTATTGCTTTCAGCGAAATTGAAGAAGCAGCAGATTTGGGTGTGCATATCAATATCGACAGCTTATCTAACCTGGAAAAATTTGGTAAAAAATTCGGACATAGTTATCCCGTAGGCATTCGGTTAAAACCCAATATTATGGCTGGTGGAAATTTAAAAATATCTACCGGTCACGAAAAAAGTAAATTCGGTATTCCCATAGAACAACTGGATCTAATCCTTGCATTGGTTGAAAAACACCAGATACATATTGCAGGCTTGCATGTGCATACCGGAAGTGAAATTAAAGATGTATCCATTTTTATGCAAGTGGCAGACATATTTTTTGACCTTATCCCACATTTTCCAGAGTTAAGTTTTCTTGATCTGGGCGGTGGATTTAAAGTGCCTTATAAAGAAAAAGAAACAGGTACTGATGTGGTATTACTCGGACAAAAAGTGGAGCAAGTGATCAACCGTTTAAAAGATACCTATCAACGCGATTTTCAGGCATGGTTCGAGCCGGGTAAATTTCTAGTGAGCGAATGCGGCTATTTTGTTACAGAAGTGAATGTGCTGAAACACAGTGGCAATAACCATTTTGCAGGTATCAACAGTGGTTTTAATCACCTGATCCGACCCATGTTTTACGATGCTTACCACAAAATAGAAAATATCAGTAATCCGGATGCACCCAAAACACATTATGTGGTTACGGGCAATATCTGCGAAACAGACACATTTGCCTGGGATAGAGAAATTGCAGAAATAAGAGAAGGCGATCTTATCTTATTCTATAATGCCGGCGCCTATGGCTATGAAATGGGCAGTAATTACAACTCAAGATACAGACCCGCGCAGGTATTAGTAGAAAATGGGAAAGCACGATTAATTGCGAGAAGTGATGAGTTTGAGGATTTGTTGAGAAACCAGATTGAGTAGCAATTGAATATCGAACAGAAGAATATCGAACAGAGGAATGTCGAAGTATTCTTCCCTTACACTTCGTCATTCGAAATTCTTCTGTTCGATATTCGATATTCCTTAGTTCGAAATTCGATATTCAAAGCCTTTTTTAACAAATTCCCCTCTCTTCCCTTCCTAAACTGTTTTATATTGCAGGTACATGATTGAGATCAAAAACATATCAAAACAGTTTGGCGACAGGGTGATATTGAACGATATCAGTGCAGTAATGGAAGCCGGTAAATGTAACCTCATCATCGGTACCAGTGGTAGTGGCAAAACGGTGCTTACCAAATGCATGGTGGGATTGTTTCAGCCCAATCAAGGGTCTATTCTATACAACGGCCAAGACATGTTGTTGATGGAAAGAAATGACCGTAAATTATTAAGGCAGCAGATCGGTATGTTGTTTCAGGGTACGGCTTTGTTTGATTCAATGACTGTGGAACAGAATGTACTTTTTCCATTGGATATGTTTACTAATTGGACGCAGACCGAAAAAAAGAAAAGAGCCAATGAAGTGCTCGATCGGGTAAACCTCAAAGATGCCAATAAACGATTCCCTTCAGAAATTAGTGGTGGTATGAAAAAGCGTGTGGGCATTGCACGTTCTATTGTGCTTAACCCCAAATACCTTTTTTGTGATGAACCCAACTCTGGTCTGGATCCGCAAACATCCATGGTGATTGATAAACTGATCAAAGAAATTACGGTTGAATTTAATATCACCACCATTGTGGTAAGTCATGATATGAATAGTGTAATGGAAATTGGCGACCATATTGTTTACCTGCACAATGGCCACAAACAATGGGAAGGAACAAATAAGGATATCATTTTTAGTAAGGACCAACTGCTGAATAATTTCATTTTCGCATCAGAATTTTTACAGGATGCCAAAGAAATGAGGATGCTGGAAGCGGAAGGCAAGCATCCTTCTAAATAAATAAAATGAATATGAAAAAAGCCTGGTTCTTCTTCGGCTATATATTGCTAGTAGGGTGTTTGCAAGCACAAACAGGCAAAGACAACGGTGCGCCCTATCTAAAAGAAAATCGTTTACCCGCATTTAATTTATTGCTGGCAGATAGTACTTTTTTTACACCAGACCAGCTTCCCAAATACGAATTCACCACCATCATTTATTTTTCGCCCGACTGTGGCCATTGCCAGCATACCGCTAAAGACCTTGTTCGTACAATGGATAGTTTGAAAAATGTATTTTTTGTTTTTGTTGCGTATAAGAGTTTGGAAGACATTCAAGGATTTGGTTCTTATTATGGACTGGATAAATTCCCCAACGTAAAACTGGGCAGAGACCCTTATTATTTTGTACCCTCCTTTTATCGCGTTGAAGCCACTCCCTTTGTGGCCATCTATAATCGGAACAGGGAACTGATCAAGGTTTTTGATCCCCCGCATAGCCCGGTGATGGAGATAGCTGATTTGTTGAAAGTGACTTATAAATAGGCATTTCAATAAGAGAAAAACGGAGAAAAGAAGGTAAAAAAAGACATTCTTAGCTCTTTTTCTCTTTTTCCCTGTCTGCCGACAGGCAGGTTCGTTCCTCTTTTATTGAAACAGAATTTAGTAAATCTACTACTCATAGTTATTTACAAATAAGCACAGATTCCAATAAGAGAAATAGATAGAAAAGAAGGGAAAAAAGTCACCTTTTACTCTTTTTCTCTTTCTCTTCGTTCTTCTCTTATTGAAACCAGCATTTAGTACCCTCCCCAAAAAGAATTAACCCTTTATTCCCATCATTCCTACCCCGCAAACCTTAACTTTGCATGGAAAAATTTTAATCATTCTAAATAGTTTTTTTATGAAAGTAACTGTTGTAGGTGCCGGAGCCGTTGGAGCTACTTGTGCCGATAATATTGCCCGTGCACAACTGGCAGATGAATTGGTGATTTTAGATATTAAAGAAGGTTTTGCAGAAGGAAAAGCACAGGACATCAACCAGACCGCTGCATTACTTGGCTTCGATACCCGTGTATTGGGTACTACCGGTGATTATTCCAAAACAGCAAAATCAGATGTAGTAGTTATTACCTCAGGTTTGCCACGTAAACCCGGTATGACAAGGGAAGAACTTATTGGCACCAATGCAGGCATTGTAAAAGGTGTAACTGAAAATTTACTCAAATATTCTCCGGATGCCATCATTATTGTGATAAGTAATCCGATGGACACAATGACTTATCTGGCCTTACAATCCACAGGCTTACCTAAGAACCGCATCATTGGTATGGGTGGCACTTTGGATAGTGCACGTTTCAAATACCAATTAAGTCAGCACCTGGGTTGCAGTCCTGCTGATTTGAATGCAGTGGTCATTGGTGGTCATGGTGATACTACCATGATTCCTTTGATCCGTTTGGCAACATGGAACAGTGTACCTGTAACCAATTTCCTGACAGAAGACCAACAAAAACAAATTGTTGCCGACACTATGGTGGGCGGCGCCACCTTAACCAAATTATTGGGCACTTCCGCCTGGTATGCGCCAGGTGCTGCCGGTGCTGCATTGGTAGAAAGCATTGTACGTGATGAGAAAAAATTATTTACTTGCTGCGTTAGCCTCGATGGTGAATATGGACAGAAAGATATCTGTTTAGGTGTTCCTGTTACCATTGGCAAAAATGGATGGGAGAAAATTCTGGACTTTGGATTGAATGCTGATGAACAAGCGATGTTCCAAAAGAGTGCAGATGCGGTAAGGAGTATGAATGATGTGTTGAAGACTTTATAAAAATTGTTACGCTTGAACTAATCTGAAAAAAATCCCCCTAGATATTGTTTAGGGGGATTTTTGTAATCATTTCAATTGACGAATTGAATTTTATATACTAATTACGTCTATAAGGTTGAATATTTACTTTGATGGCAATGGAACTTTTTAATACACTTGAAAGCATTAGTATACCATGTTCAGAAAATGCATAAGTAAGTTTTCTGATACCTCCCCAACTTGAAATCGCATTTTTCGACTTCAAGTTGGAAAATTCTTTTGCAGTTAATTGAAACATGAAGTCTTTTGGAAACCTGACTCTATTTCTCCGCACCTTTTCATTTAATCTTTTGGTGTCAACTTTATAAAGGGCGGCTAGGACTTTATCCATCCTAACACGCTTGCCTCATAGTTTTGAATTTTTTGAATGATGATATCATACTTAACTGATATTTTCATAAGTATCGTCTTTAGGTGAGGGATACATAATTATGAAAACTCATTACTTCATTTATTAGGGGTATTTATACCTGTATTAATACCTTATTTAGACTAATTTCTGCCAGTTAGGCATTGTTATTATATGTGGATTATTTAACGAAATATTGAAAACCGAAACTAGAGGTATCTTATAAAAGTTTACTTACATGAGATTGAATACTTGCAATGTCCTGTAATTCCATGCATTTAAAATGACCCCTGGGACACTTGCCATATCCGATTTTACTACAGGGTCGGCAGGAAAGATTATTTACTTCAGAAATATGCTGTTTAATAGGAGCAACCCCATAATACGGGGTCATGCCAAAACCCGGAATCGTGTTACCCCAAATGCTGATAACAGGAACCTGAAATGCAGCAGCTATGTGCATGAGTCCGGTATCATTAGAAATGATCACCCTTGAACGATGAACCAGATCTGCACTTTCGTGTAAAGAGAATTTACCACAGGAGTTATAGATCTTAATGGGATCAGATGCAGCAACTTCTTCACCTACATGCCTATCTTCCGGACCGCCTAATAAAACAATCGGGAAATTGATACCTGCACACAATTCTATCAATTTATGAACGGGAAATTTTTTGGTATTCAATGCCGCACCGATTACTACACCCACAAATCCAAACATGTGTGAGATAGGAAGATCCTTTGCTTTGATCTTATCTTTTTCGGGGAAGAAATAGTCAAGTCCTTTCCCATCATTCTTAATTTCAAATGCAGAAAGGGTTTCCAAATAACGATCCACAATATGGATCTTAGGAAGGCGATCGATCTTCAAAGCAGTTAACAGCCATTTTTGTATATTCAATTTATTGAAAGCAGCTTGTTTAATGCCTTTCAATGCTTTTTTAATCCTGAGTGTTCTAATATTGTGATGAAGGTCTACAATAAAATCATAGTCTTCGAATTGCAATTGATGGATCATCAAATCCCAACTACTTCCTAATACCTGTACTTTACTGATATAAGGATTCGAACGGAGTAATCCAGCATAAGCATCCTTGGTTAGGAAATGAATTTCCGCATCCGGCATTTGTTCTTTTAGGCATCTAATCACGGGTGTAGTGAGCACAATATCACCTATGGATGAAAAGCGAATGATGAGGAATTTAACACCCTGCCTCCTAATGGGGGAATTAGTATTTTGTTCTTCTTTAGTCACTTAAAAAATTGATGATGAACAATACTGATCAAGTAAAGTTACATTAATTCCCCCTTTAGGGGGCTAGGGGGTTTCTACATAATTCAAATCCTTGTGAAAGGTTTCTTCTGTAAAGTAAAAGGCGATCAAGGTTATAACCATTACGATAACACCAGTAACGATGCCACTCTGCAATAGGTTCCATCCCCATGATTTCTGAAAAAGGTTGAGGAACATCAGATTGATCAATGGCAAAGCACCACGAACCATATTTGGAACGGTTGTAGCAGCTGTTGCGCGCAGATTTGTGCCGAACTGCTCTGCACCCATTGTAATGAAAATTGCCCAGAATCCGGTACTGAAACCGAGTAATCCGCAGATACCATACATTCTGGCATCACTGTTATTAAAACTGCTAAAGAATAAAACCAGCGACAGCATGCTTAGGATATAAAATGATAGCAATGCTTTTTTACGGCTCTTAAAATACTGACTAACAAAGCCTATTAATATATCGCCAATAGCAATTCCCACATAAGCAAACATAATGGCACGGCCACTTTCAATATGATTGTCGCCATAAATTTCTCCTGCGAAGCGATTACTTAAATTAACAAGAATGCCTATAACATACCAGGTAGGCAGACCTATTAAAATGGCAAGAATATATTTTTTGAATCGCTTACCATTATTAAAGAACATCAGGAAATTACCCCGCTGAACATCTTTCGATTTCACTTCATGAAACATCCCGCTTTCTGCTACCGATATTCTCAGGAGTAACAATACAATCCCCAATCCTCCGCCGATTTTATAACATAGTCTCCAATCGTTTGTAAATTTATAAATGAAGTAGGCAAAGACTGCACCGAATAGTCCGATACCTGCCACCAGTGAAGTGCCCAATCCGCGCTTTTCTTTAGGTAAAAGTTCACTAACCAGTGTAATACCAGCTCCAAGCTCTCCCGCTAAACCGATACCAGCTATAAAGCGCATCCATGCATACTGATCAACAGTTTGTATATACCCCGTTAAAAAATTTGCTACAGAATACAAAGCTATAGAACCAAATAGTACACTTAGTCTTCCCTTTTTATCTCCCACGGTTCCCCAAATCACACCACCAATCAATAAGCCTACCATTTGCCAGTTAATAATTTTGGTACTGGCTGCCAATACCTGTGCTTTATCGGTTAAAACAACACCAATGCCTCCTAAACTGGGTTCTCTTACAATAGTAAATAATAACAGATCATAGATATCAACAAAATAACCCAATGCTGCAACTATAACAGGCAGAGAAAGTATGGCAAAGGTTTTCTGATTCATGGTATATAATTAGTGGCGCAATCTTTTTAAACGAATATTCCTCTAAGCAATTCCTATTTCATTATCAAATATGAAAGTAAGCAACTATACTTCTACAAAATTCATATCGTTTGAAAAACTCTCTTTGGTATGATAGGCAGCTATAACAGCAATTCCCACAATGATCAATCCGGTTATCCATCCGCCTGTAATATAATCACCTGTTAAACCTCTTAATCCCCTGTGTAATAAAATAATCAATGGTAAAATGCCCCTTACAACATTTGGTATTGATATGGCTGTTGAAGCCCGCAGGTTTGTTCCAAACTGTTCGGCAGACATGGTTATATATAGCACAGAGAAACCTGCACCAAAACCAAGCAATGTGCAAATAGTGTACATGGATTGAAGATTCCCTCTTCCATCTCCCTGTAAAAAATAAAGAACAATGAAAATAGACAAAAGCGTAAAGAAGGTATATAATGCCTTCTTCCTGCTTTTAAGGTAATTACTTAATAAGCCAGCACTTAGATCGCCAAATGCTATACCAAAATATTGGTACATGATCGCTTTACCGGGATCAATGCCTTCAATGCCAAACTCTTTACCAAATTTATCAGAAAATGTTACCAATATACCGATGGCATACCAAACAGGTAATCCGATCAATACCCCCTTTAAATACCTGAGCGCCCTTTCTTTTTTTGCGAAGAGCATTAAAAAATTTCCTCTTACAACGCCTGTTTCCTTCACCTGACCATACATACTGCTCTCCATAACATTAGCGCGAAGGAATAGTAATAATAAGCCCATTACACCTCCTATATAAAAACAAAGTCGCCAATCCTTAAAAGCCTGGTATACAAAATAAGCAGCGATGGCTCCGAAAACACCCACCACTGCTATTACGGATGCAGCGATGCCTCTTTTTTCTTTGGGTAACATTTCGCTAACCAAAGTGATACTGGCACCCAATTCTCCCGCCAAACCGATACCGGCCAGAAAGCGCATCAGAATATACTGTGGTACGGTTTGTACCAATCCATTCCCAATATTTGCAAGAGAATAAAGAATGATGGAACCAAAAAGCACACTTAACCTTCCTTTTTTATCGCCCATAATACCCCAGATGATTCCGCCAACCACCAATCCGATCATCTGAACACTAATAATTACTTCACCTTGTGATAAAACTTCTTCTGGTGATAATCCAAGGGAAGCCAAACTGGGTTTGCGAATAATAGAGAATAGAAGGAGGTCGTATACATCAACAAAAAAGCCCAATGCACCCACTATTACAGGCAAAGAGAAAACACCGTATTGCTTGGCAGGATGCAATGTGGTCATACCTTATCTGTATGTTCAGCTTTTTTCTCCTTGTGAAAAATCAACCGAAAAATTATAGGAAGCGTAGTTACGAATACGATACCCAGTACAATAATTTCCAGGTGATCTTTCAAATCGAAATTGAATTTTGAGAGGATCCATTTTTGTAGAAAGTGCCCACCGAATAACATGCTAAATACCCAGGCCACGCATCCGATAACATTAAAGAAATAGAATTTTTTTCTTTCCATTTCTACAATGCCGGCTACAATGGGTGCAAAGGTTCTAATGATAGGTATAAATCTGGCGATAACAATAGCGCCCCCACCATGCTTTTCATAAAAATCATGTGCCTGACGAAGGTATTTCTTTTTAAAAAACATATTTTCCTTCCACTCGTACATAGTATGCCCTACTTTTCTTCCGAACCAATACCCTACTGCATTTCCGGCAATTCCAGCCATTGAAATCAAAACCCATAAAAATAAGAGGTCAACGATTTCATTGCCTGTTGGAATAAATTCCTGCGCCAGATTACTGCTGTATATTCCTGCTACAAAAAGCAGGCTATCACCGGGAAGAAAAAAGCCAGCAAACAACCCGGTTTCTGCAAATACCACAAAAAGGATCAACCACAGACCGCCGTGTTCAATATAGAACTGTGGTTGTAACAATTGTGTCCAGTGAAAATCGGTTAATAACAAAGTCTGTAATAACTGCATATAATTTTCTTATTCGCTAATTGCGGGTTCAAGTGATCCTTCCCATTTACTTACAACACTGGTAGCCAAAGCATTCCCTAACACATTGGTGGCTGTTCTAAACATATCGCAAAAATGGTCTATTGGTAATATCAAAGCAATTCCTTCCGGCGGAATATGGAACATGGCACAGGTAGCGGTTACTACTACCAGTGATGCCCTCGGCACTCCGGCAATACCTTTACTGGTAAGCATTAATACAACCAACATGGTTAATTGTGTTCCGGTATCCAGATGAATGCCATAGGCCTGGGCAATGGCAATACTAGCAAAAGTCATGTACATCATGCTTCCGTCCAGGTTAAAGGAATAACCCAATGGCAGGATGAAGGCAACAATTTTATCCTTACACCCAAATTTTTCCAGCTCTTCAGTAAGTTTTGGAAAAACAGCTTCACTGCTGGTTGTACTGAATGCAATAATTAGTGGTGGAAAGATCCTTTTCAATAATTCAGGTAATCTTTTACCCAAAACCAGGAATCCAACAAATAAAAGCAAACACCATAATAAAATAATTCCTATCAAAAAGTATAGCAAGTATTTTCCATAAAAGCTGAACACTTCCAAACCTTTCATAGCAATTACTGCAGAGATAGCGCCAAATACGCCTAAAGGTGCAAAGTTCATTACATAATTAACCATCCTTAAAATAACATGTGCCACTGCATCTAAACCCTTTACCACCACTTTTGCCTTATCGCCTAATGCTGCGGTTGCAATACCAAAAAATATGCTGAAGATCACCAATTGAAGGATCTCATTATTGGCCATTGCTTCAATCACACTTTTAGGGAACACATGTTCTATAAATTTTTGAATATTAAATTCCTGTGTTTTGCCAACCAGGTCTTTGGCACCATTAACATCTGCATTGCTTAAATCAATGCCTTCCCCTGGTTTGAAGAAATTAACCAATACCATTCCTAATAATAAACTGGCCAGGGATGCAGAAATAAACCATAACATGGCTTTTCCGCCTACCCTGCCCACCGTTTTCAAATCGCCCAATTTTGCAATACCTACCACCAAAGTGGAAAATACCAGTGGTGCAATGATCATTTGAACCAGCCTTAAAAAAACAGTGGTGAGCAACTTTATATTGGTGGAAAATGACTGGATAAAAGCGGGAGATGATTGTGTATGAATGATATAACCGAGAATAATACCGGCAATCATGGAAATGATAATATATAAGGTAAGCCTGTTAGATTTTTGCATGGGTACCATTAATTAGATTCGCAATATAAGATTTCTGTCGAATTGGAAGGAAGGCAGTTAGATTACCTATTTTGAAAAGTTTTCGAATACTAAATGAAGAATTGCCTATTTTTCCGGTACTTTTTCATTAAAGAACCCAAACCAACTGTATTATGAGTTTATTCAGAAAGAAGTCGCTAGACGGACTGATGTTGCAAGCTGCTGATTCCGAAAAGGGATTAAAACGGACTTTAGGAGCCGGAAGCCTTATTGCACTAGGTATTGGTGCCATTATTGGTGCCGGTTTATTTGTTAGAACTGCTGCCGCTGCCGGAGAACATGCCGGACCCGCAGTTACCCTTTCCTTTATTGTTGCTGCTATTGGCTGTGCTTTTGCAGGATTATGTTATGCTGAGTTTGCATCCATGATCCCTATTGCAGGTAGTGCCTATACTTATGCATATGCCACTATGGGAGAACTGGTTGCCTGGATAATTGGATGGGCATTGATTCTGGAATATGCCCTGGGTGCTGCTACCGTATCTATTGCCTGGAGTGAGTTCCTGAATAAACTATTGACGCAATATAATTTGGGGGCCATACCTTTCGAATGGAGCCATTCCCCTTTTGAAAAAGCCATTGATGCTTCCAATGTGATGCACCATGGTATTATGAATGTGCCCGCTCTTTTTATCTTGTTCCTTCTCTCTTTATTATTGATCAAAGGAACCCAGGAATCAGCTTTTGTAAATTCTATCATCGTTTTTATTAAGGTTGCTATTGTGATCGTATTTATTGTTGTTGGATGGAAATACATTAACGGTGCAAATCATACACCCTACCTGATACCTGCAGATGCCCCTGACGCATTGAAGCCTGATGGCACATTGTATAGTTATAAAGACACTTTCCGGCATGGATGGGGAGGGGTACTAACCGGAGCTGCTATCGTATTCTTTGCCTTTATTGGTTTTGACGCCGTTTCAACAGCTGCGCAGGAAGCCAAGAACCCCAAAAGAGATATG
>CALRUV010000006.1:0-31700 GCA_943371455.1 Chitinophaga pinensis
GGATACCGATTCAAAGAGGTTAACGATCACAAAATGAAAGGTATTTGGCGGATAGTACCGAAATGCATTATTACAGGTATAGGCAGCCTGAGGAAAATTGGTCTGCGAAAGATAATGGGTGATATCGCAAATATTCAGTGTTGGCAACAGGTTTACAAACTGTCCTTTTATGGCACCCACCAGGTAATCCCGCTGGCCCATATCAGTTGTCAACGTTAGAATAGGCATGGTGACTGATAAACGCTTTAAAGGCTTAGTTATTTCACCAAGTCCCCGTTTTTAAAGAAAAATTTCCGCACCAGCTTATCGGCAATGGAAGGAAAAAAGCGGTTGAGGAATACGGTTTCCTTGCCTGTAAATGTGAGGATGATGTTCCTTTTCCTTTTATGGATGGCTTTCATAATGTGTTGGGCACATTCTTCGGCCGTCATTAATTTACTTTCGTCGAGGGGAGATTCGCCTTGCGATTTGCCAAAACGGTCAAGGGCAGTATTGCGGATATTGGAAGCGGTAAAGCCCGGACAAACCCACATAACATTTGTTCCGCTACCTAGCAATTCGGTACGTAGGGCTTCCAGCCAGCCATTAACCGCAAATTTAGAGGCCGAATAGCCACTTCTGCCCGGCAGTCCGCGATACCCGGCAATAGATGAAACGCCTACAATAGTGCCATTATTTTGGGTGATAAAAGGCATGGCAAATTTGGTGCAGTAAACAGTACCCCAAAAATTAATGTCCATCACTTTGCGCAATGTTTCCAGTTCCACATCTGCCACCAAAGAACGCATCGAAACACCGGCATTATTGATCAGGATATCAATGGTACCGAATGATTGGATGACAGCGTCGATAAAATTCTGGCAATCTTGTTCCATACTCACGTCTGCAGTATAGATCATCAACGGCTTACCCGGATGAGAAGATTGTAATGTGTATAACTTATCATATTTACGACTACATGTGGCCACTTTAGCCCCCTGTTGCAGGAAAAGATCTACCAAAGCCCTGCCAATTCCTTCCGATCCGCCGGTGATGGCTACTACTTTATTTTCGAATAAAGACATATAAAAAGGGTTAATTAAGCAAAAATAGGCTGTAAATCTGTGAGTTACTGACATATATGTGGGTAAATCGCATAATTTATTTCATTAAAAATTTGGCAGGTTTTCTATTTCACCTATTTTTGCACTCCCAAAGAAAAAAGGCATTAGCCTTTTTTTGAGTAATAAAGGGATGATTCCGTAGCTCAGTTGGTAGAGCAATACACTTTTAATGTATGGGTCCTGGGTCCGAGTCCCAGCGGGATCACCAAAAGAAAAATGCCTCACATTTCTGTGAGGCATTTTTCTTTTGAATATCGAATATCGAACAAGGAATGCCGAATGTCGAAGTGAATTTTGAACGCTCAATACTGAAATCTCTCTGTGAACCTCTGAGTTCTCTGTTTCTCTGTGTTGAAAAAAACACCCATTTGTCTACCAATATTTATCAATAAGAATAATACAGTCACTTGAAAGGAAATTTTTTCAACACAGAGGGCGCTGCGCTTGGAGAAAACAGCATTTCACAGAGATATTCAAAGATTAATATTTACTCCAACATTCGACATTCCTTGTTCGATATTCAAAATATTCCTTTTCTATACCCCCACAAACCCCATCCCCCATCAATCATGCCTGCTTCCATCCTTCACTTTAAATACATGTAAGATATAAGGAAAAATCGCCTGCATACTTTCTTCCGCACCTCTGGGCGATCCGGGAAGCGTGATGATCAAACAATCGCCTGCAAAGCCTGCAATGCCTCTGCTTAACATGGCATAGGGAGTTCTTTGCTGTCCATAGTTTCTTGCGGCTTCCATTACGCCGGGAAGTTCTCTGTCTAATAAAGGCATGATCGCATCAGGCGTAATATCTCTGGCTGACAAACCAGTTCCTCCAGAAAATAAGATCATTTGAAAACCATCTGCAATTAAGTGCCTGGCTTCCTTTTGTATCGTTTCAAAATCATCTGCAATTACTTTTTTAATGGCTACTGCTAAATGATGCTTCTTCAGATTTTCAACAATGATTTCACCGCTTTTATCTACGCCCACTCCTTTGCTAATGCTATCACTGCAAGTAATCACCGCTATTTTTAAATTTTCCGGATAGGCATATTTGATATCTGTTTTTCCACCTTTCTTTTCTTCCAATTTGATTTCCTGTATTTCAATGTTTTTATCGATGGGCTTCAGCATATCATACATGGTTAATAAGGTTACAGACACCCCATACATGGCTTCCACTTCCACCCCTGTTTTATAAACGGTGTGTACTTCCACCTTAACTTTAATACTGAGTCCGTCAATTTCATGTTTAATAGAAGTGAATTCTACCGGTAATGGGTGGCAATCGGGTATTACTTCATAGGTTTTTTTGCAAGCCAGTAAACCTGCCGCCCTGCTAAACTCAAAAATATCGCCTTTGGGAACCTGCTTGTTTTGAATGGCATCTATCGTTTCCTGTTTGGAAACTTTTAAAATACCTGTTGCCACTGCTATTCTTAAGGTGGATGATTTATGTGTGATATTAACCATGATACATGAATGATTTGATTAACTATTTACTTTCCATTGATATCCATCGTTATCAAACAGCTCCTTACCCCAAATAGGCAATTCTGCCTTAATTCTTTCTACACATTCCGAGCAGGCATCAATAGCCGCTTTGCGATGTTTAGCTGAAGTAAAAACAAATAAACATATTTCTCCTGCTTTTACTGTTCCCAAACTATGGTAAACATGCATACAGGTTAAAGGATATTTTTGAAATATGTCTTCTCTGATGGCATGCATCTTTTCCAATACCATTTCCTGGTTACTGGTGTATTCAATTGCCGCAATGGCTTTACCCGCTATTTGGTCTGCCCGCACCTGACCTAAAAAAATACTATGTCCACCAATATCAGTTTTGGTGGCGTGTTTGGCAATACTATCCGCAATAAAAACTGGCGCTATGGCACCATCCATAAATATATTTTTCAGCTTCTTTTCCATTTGCTTTTATAGAATATTTTTTTGAACAAGTTCTTTTACGCCACCACTTAAAGAATAAACTTTTTGATATGTAATCTTTAATAATGCTGCTGCTTTTTTACTCCTGATACCTGTTTGACAAACAAATACAATATCCTTGTTTTGTAATGAATCCAGATGTAAGTGTAAAGTACCTAAAGGAATAGACAAATGAGCTAATGCATGAATCCTGGGCAATTCATCCAATTCTCTAACATCCACTAATATTAAATTATCTTTTATAGGTATCCAATCATCAATGGCTATTTCATGAATGGCTGTTTCGCATAAACTGGTGTAATCAGTATTTAGAAAAGTTTCAAAATCTAAAGGAAAATTTAAGGGCCTTGTGGTATTTTTTATCAAATCCATTACATACATGCTATGTGTTAAAGCATTGTAATGCAACATTTGGTTAATTAATGGCTTTCCAATTCCAGTAATTAATTTAATTACCTCCGTAGCCTGCATAACCCCAATGATTCCCGGTAAAACACCCAATACACCTGCTTCCGAACAAGATAATACCTCTTCATTTTTTGGGGTATTAGGAAATAAATCGCGATAGTTAATGGCAACATCATTTTGCTTTACATTGAAAATAGCTACCTGTCCCTCATATTTTGATACAGCACCAAAAACCAATGGTTTGTTGATTAAAACACAAGCATCGTTTATGAGGTAGCGGCTTGCAAAATTATCTGTGGCATCAACGATAACATCATATTCCGGAAAAAATTCTATAGCCAATGATTGACTCCATCTTTGTTGGTAAACTGAGATTCTAATCTCGTTATTCAAAGCATGCAATTTTGATGCAGCTACCAGTACTTTGTATTGACCAATATCTTCCTGGCCATACAGTATCTGACGATGCAAATTAGAATAGGAAACCTTATCATCATCCGCCATTCCAATATGTCCAATACCTGCGGCAGCCAAATACTGCAAAATAGGACAACCCAGGCCCCCTGCACCAATTACTAATACACGGGCTTGGGCAAGCTTTGCTTGTGCTTCGATGCCAAAACCATCAAGCATGGTTTGTCGCTGATATCGTTCTGATTGTTCGATCATTTTTTATCCGCCTGAAAATGGTGGCATCCATGCTATGGTATCATTTTCTGTGATGACCACATTATCAAATGTTATTTTATTATTTACTGCGATAGTGTATTGCATTGTAGCCAATGCCGGATATTTCTCTATAACTATTTTCTTCAATTCTTCGATCGTACCCGGACTATCAACCATCAATGAGGAAGCGCCCACTATATCTGTTAACTGACCAAAAAATATAAGTTCAATTTTCATTTTCTATGTTAGTATTAATTTAATTGATGCCATTAATAAAACAGTTGCTAGGGTAAATTTTAAAATTTTATGGTTGAATTGAATAGACCCCAACCAGGCACCTAACAATCCTCCTGCAAATGCAATAGCAACAAAACGAAACATAGAAGGATCAATATTGATCCCCTTAGAATATTGTCCAGCCAATCCTGCCATTGAATTTACAAAAATAAACAATGCACTAATGGCGGCTGTTTGTTTCTGATTGGTCCAATGCAAGAGTAATAAAATGGGGGATAATAAAATGCCGCCGCCAATACCTATTAATCCGGATAAAAAACCGATCACAGCACCAATTAAAAGGGATACTGCCCAATTTCCTTCTTTTAAATCTTTGTCAGGGGTATTAGGAAAGATAAAAAAACGAATCACAGGGAAAATTAATAAAACACCCAACACTTTTTTATAAAGATGTGCATCCAATGAAATGGTGCCTCCTAAAAAAGCACAAGGGATAGAAGCTAATGCAAAAGGCCAAAATAATTTCCATTTAAAATGACCTCCTTTATAAAAAAGAAGAAAAGAAGTGAGTGATACAAATAAATTTAAAAGTAAAGCTGTGGACTTCATCAATTCTGGTGCAAAACCAAATAAGGCCATCAATGCCAGGTAGCCGCTAGCTCCTCCATGACCAACAGAAGCATAGAGCAATGCCACTATAAATAATAATATGAAAAAAAATATCGTGATAATTTTTATTTTACAGTAAATGAATGGTAACTAGATCACCCGCATTAAATTGACTCCCCTGTTCTGGCAATACCACTAAGCAATTAGCAGATACAAAAGCAGAAAGTTTAAAGGATTCTTGACCAGTGAGTATGGTTACTTTGTCATGCTGATAAATGGCTTTCAAAAAATGAGTAAGTCCTTCCGTTTTTTTAAAATCGTGTGCAAGGGGAACTTCCAGTTTCTTCAAAGCAATATTTCTTTGCGACAGTAAACCAATGGCCGGTAACACATATTCATAAAAGCATGACAAAACGGATGCCGGATTTCCGGGAAGTCCAAAAACGATTTGATTCCCCTTTTTCCCAAACAGTAAAGGTTTACCTGGTTTTTGTTTCACTTTATGAAAAATAGTTGTTACACCAGATTGTTTCATTGCTTGAAGGGTAAAATCATAATCACCCACACTTACGCCTCCTGTGATCAATACCATATCAGACAGTTCCAATAAATGATTCAATTGTGTTGTAAGTTGTGAAAGATCATCCTTTGCAGCAACAATGGTAATATCCTTTATTTGTAATTGATTTAATGCAGCAGCTAAAGTATAACTATTGGATTCGTACACCTGACCATATCCCAAAGGCATCCCAGGTTTTTGTAATTCATTTCCCGTAACCAGAATGCCTATTTTGGGCATCGGATAAACAGGAAGCTGATGAATGCCGATACTGGCTAATAAGCCAATAATGGCGGGCGTTACAGTTGTTTGGGATGGCAAAACTTGATGACCCATTTTGATATCAGCCCCTACACTTCTTACATGATCACCTTGTTGAATTCCTGTTTCCGGTAAGATCAAATATCCAGATTCTACCTTTGCTTTTTCTTGCATTAAAACGGTATCAGCCCCAGCTGGAATGGGCGCACCAGTAAATATTCTAATAGCAGAGCCTTTTTCAAATCTAAATGGTTGATCAGCGCCGGCTGCTACTTCGCCTGTTAAAATATATTTGGTTTTCCCTTCCTGATACTCAAAAGCATACCCATCCATATTTGATTGGGGAAAAGCGGGCATATCCATGTTAGCAATAATGGCTTCTGCCAGTATTAATTGATTCGTTTCTTCTAATGCTAATGTTACGGCAGACAAGGGCACTATATTGTCGCAAATCAATTTTCTCGCATATTCAACTGAAATCAAAGTTTCCATAAAGAAAAAATATTGGATCAACCGCCAATTTGTATCATGGTTCTGTTGTGTAGCGAATTTGTTTCAATTTTTTCCAGATCAGTAGTAAACTGTCCGCCCAGGGCCTGCTTTTTATCTGCAATATTTTGGTGAATCAAAGAAACAATATCTTCTCCCTTTCTATACATACTTAAAAGGTCTGTTTCAGATTGAGAGAAAAGACAGTTCTTCATTTTCCCGTCGGCCGTTAAGCGCATTCTATTGCAATCCCCACAAAATGGCGCACTCATGGTACTAATCACGGCAAAAGTTCCTTTGAATCCGGGAACCCTGAAATTCTTTGCCGTTTCATGTGGTTTTCTTTCTATCGGCTCCATAGCAAACTCTGACCCGATCTTTTCTAAAATTTGCTGCAGTGTAATTACCTTTTCTCTATTCCATTTATTTTGATCAAAAGGCATAAATTCTATGAATCGGATATGAATAGGAATGTCTTTAGTCCATCGAACAAAATCAAGTATTTCGTCATCATTCACGCCTTTAATAGTTACCACATTTACTTTCACACTAATGTTATGGTGTAACATCAATTGGATATTGCGCACTACTTGCTCCTGCTTATCTTTTTTTGTCATTATAATAAACCGGTCTCTTTGCAGGGTATCCAAACTGATATTCAAAGATCTGATACCCGCATTTTTAATTACTTCCGCATATTCATGCAATCGGGTACCATTGGTGGTCATGGTTAACTGGATATTCAAATTGGCTAAGCGCTGAATGATCTCTCCAAAATCCTTTCTTACCAATGGTTCACCGCCAGTAAGTCTTATTTTATTAACGCCTTCCTGTACAAATATTTTGGCTATCGCTTCAATTTCATCAACCTGCATCAAATGGGCAGAAGGAGCAGCATGGTAATCATCATCGGGCATACAATAGAAACACCGTAGATCACAGTGATCCGTCAATGAAATACGCAGGTAATTATGTATTCTATTAAATTTATCTACAATCATTTAAATTTTCTCCTTGCGTAAAGCATTATAATCATCCATAGTATCAATATCGGTTACGCCTTCATCAAAATGCAATTTAGCTACTTCATTTTCTCTTTGCTTGATTATTTTTTTGGCACCTATATCACCTTTTAAAGCTAGTAAGTCAGTGAAGACAGATTGATGAAATAAGGCGGGCGTACCTAATTCATTGGCATAATAACAGGCAGCAATGGGTAAACCTGATTTTTGCTGTAAACTAATGAGCGATTGGATCTTATCAGTATTAACAAAGGGCTGATCACAAACCAAAACCATGATACCGTCTAATGATGGTGTTGTTTCTAAGGTATTCGTTAACCCGGCCACAATGGAACCTGCCATACCTTGCTGCCATTGTTCATTGATGACCAGCTGCAAATTTTTGGTTGTTAATTGTGCCTGAATTTTTTCGGCATTGGCACCTAATACCAGTGTAATGGAAAAATCACCAGAACCCATTGCTATGTCAATTAATCGGTTGATCAGTGTTTTACCTTCATATAGTAAAAGCTGTTTAGGGCTTCCCAATCTTTTACTCTCTCCGGCAGCTATGATTAAGATACCACAATGTTGTATAGAATGGCTCATGCACTATGAATTTGGTCCTCTTTCCATTTTAGCATTTTTCCTTCCTTGGCATTAAATACTGCTACTATTTCAGCAATTATACTCGAAGCAATTTCTTCAGGCGTTTCCGCCCCAATATCCAAACCCGTAGGGCCATAAATTCTGGCAAGCATTTGTTCAGTAATTTCCAATCCTCCGTTTTGTAGTTCATCCAACATTTTTACCAGCTTCTTTTTGGGACCCAGCACGCCGATATAGGGAACTTCAGTGCCAAGCAAAATTTTGAGCATCTGAAGGTCATATTGGTAATTATGTGTCATCAATACAAAACAGGTTCTGTTATCAATAACTATTTTCTTTAATACGGATTCAGGTTTACTTACCAGCACCTGACAAGCACTGATAAAGCGATCGGCTTTTGCATAAGTGTTTCTGCCATCCACCACTTTCACTTCCCAACCCAAAATGCTTGCAATTTGCATCAAGGGTATTGCGTCATTTCCGGCACCAATTAATACCAGTGATATAGGTGGCACTAGCATTTCAATGAATGCATTTACTGAACGCCCCAAGATTTCATAATTCCGAAACATCGACTGGCCATTTGCAAACACAGCTTTCAAATCATCAGCTAACATTGACCTGATCGGTAATTGCGGATGCCTTTCCGTTATTTTGGTATCCTTCGTTTGTATAAAGCAAGTACCGATTTGATTATTTTTTTTATCAGTCAGATCAAACAAAGTCACGATCACAGCCTGCTGTCTTTTTGCAAATGCTTTCCGCAAAAGCTCCAATGGATTTAAAGGATCAAGCCTATCAATATACTCAAACAATACCTGAATAATTCCTTCACAACCTAGCTGAATGCCTATGGATGCATCATCTTCATCGCTGGTATCGTAAGTTACCAATCTAGTTCTTTGCTCGGTAAAAGTTAAGAGTGCTTTCTTTAAGGCATCTCCTTCTAAGCATCCGCCACTGATGGCACCTATCATTAAACCATCTTCTAAAACCAACATCCTGGCACCTGGTCTTCTGTATGAGGAGCCTTGCAGATGAACCACTGTTGCCAATACACAAGCCTTTCCTCTAAGGATAGCATTATCATAAGCCTCTACTATTTCTTGCAACTCTTTCATTAAATTAATTCTCTAATCAAAATGGCTGATACCCTTTCACCACGGCCTTCTTAGCCAATGCAATATCAGACGCTTTGATCATGGGTGCCTTATTACCCCAGGAATTTCTCATATAATTGATCACATCCGCCGTTTCTTTATCCGTTAAATTAATGGCCGCCATTTCAAGGTTATAATTCACCCCTTTTACTACTATTGGTCCGCGCATACCCTCTAAAATTATTTTAACCATCCTATTCTTGTCATTCAGGTTACCCGTTTTTACCAAAGAAGGAAAAGCACCTTCCACGCCATTCCCGTCTTCCATATGGCAGGACATACAAAAGGTTTCATAAACAGATTTACCATTTTGCATGCTGTTAACCGAAGAGGTATTTTGAGCAAAAGAATGACCAATTGTGGAAAGTGTTAGTATTAAAAAGAGACTCAGATTTTTTTTCATTTTTATTCGGTTTCATTGTTAATAAAAAAGACTGCCCAAAAGCAATCTTTTACATTTGTTATTACTTGTTTGCTTTAACTTTTATTTAAATCATTGATAAATGGTTGGTGATAAAAACGCTTGCCAGTGGCTTTATACAAGGCATTCGCCAAAGCGGCAAAAATAGGCGGGAAAGGAGGTTCACCTAATCCGGTAGGGTCTACATTATTCTGCACAAAATGAACATCGATTTTTTTAGGCGCTTCTTTCAGCCTGATCATTCTATATTGGTTAAAATTCTTTTGCATGGGAACACCTTTTTCAAAACGTAGGCCGCCATACAATGCATTACCTATACCATCTACAACAGCTCCTTCTACCATATTTTTTGCACCTTCCGGATTTACCACTAAACCACAATCCAAGGCTGAATAAACTTTCTCCACAATGGGTTGTCCGTTTTTCATAGTTAGATCTACCACATGTGCTGCATAAGAATTGTGACAGAAATAAGCAGCTACCCCTCTTTTCAGGTTTTTGTTAGTTGCCGAACCCCAGTTTGATTTTTGTTTCACCAATTCTAAAACGCCAATATATCTGTCGGCATCATATTCATTATTTTTTCCAACAGGATTGGCTTTGGCTTTTTTCAATAATTCAATTCTATAGTCAATAGGATCCTTACCCAAGGCTTCGGCTAATTCATCCAGGAAAGATTGTTCAGCTGCCGCATTAAAATTAGATCTGGGGGCTCTGAATGCTCCAATAGTGATATTAGAAGGTATATCCCAACATTCTGCCAGATAGTTTTCAAATGCACCGGCAGGAAACCTGTTTTGGTGAATGGCATTTTCCGGAATACCCCCTCCTTTTAGATGTATGGCTGTTACCTGGTTGTTTTCATCCAAAGCAGCTTTATATGTAATCATATAGGATGGACGATACACACCATTGGTCATATCATCTTCTCTGGTATATATCAACTTAACCGGTGCTTTCATTTTTTTGGAAATCAATCCGGCTTCAACAATATAGTGTCCATAAGCCCTTCTACCAAAACCACCGCCCATTCTGGCCAATTTCATATCAATTTTATCTGCAGTGATATCCAGGTTCATTGTGATGCTTTTTTTCATCATTTCTGGGATCTGAATAGGTGCAACAAAAAAAGCTTTCGAATCTGTAATATTTGCAAAACAGCTGATAGGCTCCATGGTATTATGGGGCAAGAATGGAGCAGAATAAGTTTTTTCAATCACTTTTTTTGCCTTAGAAAATGCAGCTTCGGGGTCACCATCCTTTCTCAAAATCTTTCCTGGCTTTTTCTGCATCTCATACATTTGCTTTATATGCTCATCCGTACTTTCCAGTCCTGCAGGAATCGTTTCTTGTCTTTTTGCACCGCCTCTGGAGCTTAACGGTTCCTGTGTTTCTTTGATGGGTTCCCATTGAATCACTACTTTCTTTCGGGCATTCATCACTTCCCAGGTAGAATTTCCTACAACAGCCACTAGATTATTGAAGGTCCGGGTATCGAATCCTTCTTTTTCGTATCCTTCCTTGTATACTTTTATTTCAAACACATCTTTGATACCCGGCATCTTTAGCGCTTCTGTTGCATTGAAGGATGTTAATTTCATACCAAATGCCGGTGGATGAATTGCCATGGCGATCAACATGCCTTTTTCCTGGTAATCCATGGTAAATAATGACTTACCACTTACTATTTTACGGCCTTCCACATTTTTCTGAGGTGTTCCCAACAAAGAAAACTCGCCATTCTTTTTTAAGGTAACTTTTTCAGGAGGCGTCAATTTAGAAGCCGCGGTTGCTAAAGCACCATAGCTTAAACTTTTATTACCAGCTTTGTGGTATACAACACCTTTACTTGCTGTTAATTCTGCAACAGGAACTTTCCACTCATTCGCTGCGGCCTGCATTAACATCAGTTTCGCTTTTGCTCCTGCAGTTCTTAATGGTTGCCATGCCATACGCATGGCCTGACTGCCACCCGTAAACTGGCTTTTAAACCTGGGTGTATCATAATCACCTTGTTCAACTGTTACTTTTTCCCAGTCAACTTCCAGTTCTTCTGCCACCAGCATGGGTAAGGATGTCATCACATTTTGCCCAAATTCAGGATTAGGCGAGAGAATGATTACCTGGTTATCGGTTGTTATTTTTATAAATCCGGTAAGTTCTACCACTTCATTGGCTGCAGTACCATTTGCCAACAATTCTTTGGGTGTAATACTGGCTAACCAGCTAAAACCCACCATCATCCCACCTCCAGTAAGTGAAGAGACTTTTAAAAAGGAACGTCGGCTATAATTATTTTCTATTTTTTTCATAAACCAGGGTAATTTATTTGTTGGATGAATTAGCTGCCGTTTTGATGGCTTCCTTTATTCTCAGATAAGTGCCACATCTGCAGATATTACCACTCATGAATGTATCAATGTCTTCATCTGTGGGTTTTGGTTTTGATTTCAACAATGAAACAGCAGCCATCATTTGACCGGTTTGACAATAACCACATTGTGCCACATCTAATTCTAACCAGGCTTTTTGAACTGGGTGATCCCCATTTTCCGACAAGCCTTCTATGGTAGTGATTTCTTGGGTACCTATAGCAGATACAGGCAATTGACAGGATTTTAATGACCTGCCATTCAAAAGTATCGTGCATGCCCCACAGGAACCCACTCCACAGCCGTATTTTGTTCCCACCAAACCAAGATGGTCGCGCAATACCCATAAAACTGGGGTTGTAGGGTCAAGGTCTACTTCATATTTTTTCCCATTAACTTTAAGACTCAACTTTGACATAGTTAGATATATTTAAAAGCCAGTACTGATATTAATTTCACTAAAATTACCCTATTTTTTAATAAATCAGACAAGGACCAAACAATTTGATAAAACGATTCCCTAAAATATTTAATCCTTGGATGAAGTTTGCATGATTACTTCTGCCCATCAATTTTTAATTTAACGGGCCTCGACAAATGGGAGAAAGTAAGTTGCCCCATTTTCCAACGACCGTTTTCTTTAAAATACACTTCTGTTACCATAAAGGGATTCACCACTTCATTGCTTCCAACAACGGCTATCAAATCAATTTCATTTAATAAAATAGCCATATCTCCAAACATTTTTACAGCAACCGAGTAAACTTCTGCTTTCTTATACCAAATAAATCCAGATTTAATGATATCAATTTCACGCCCCTTGCCCCAGGTACCACCCATGTGTACAAAATTAGACTTATCATCAAAAAGTACGCTCAAAGAGTCAACGTTTTTATTGGCCATCCAATCCCATTTTTTCTTCGATAAATCTTTTATTTCCTGTTCGGAATCGGCAATCAAAATATCTTGCCAGTGATTTGTTGCAGGGCTCTGATTAATAGTCATTGCCTCATTGAAAGCGAATAATGGTTCCTGCGCATTTAAATTAAAGGCAAATGCAATCAAACAGAATAACAGGTAAGGTAGTTGTTTGTAGGTTTTCATGGAGGATGGGAGATTAATGAAAAAAAATTGATAATGTAAAGTTTCAAGTATGGGCGTAAATAAAAGTATATGGATTACTTTATTTTCTACCATTATCACTGATACCGTCTTTCTTTTGAATTTTGCAAATAAAAAATAGCATATTTAGGTATAATTAACAGCTTAAAAATTATTCATAAATAATTTTTATATATGTGGTTGCATATTTCAAAATCGCGCATACTGATGGTTTTCTTGCTTGGAATCATCAGTAATAGGGGAATTGCCCAACAACTAACAAACCTGCAAAAAAATGGACTTACAAAAGGACCTGCAGACAGATTTTTGGGGGATGTTTGGGTGCAATATTTTGTGAATGATTCGGCCAATGATTTTTTGGCTTCAAAAGTGATATTTGAACCCAATGCAAGAAGCAATTGGCATCAACATAAGGGCATACAAATTATATTCGGAATTGGCGGCGAAGGTTTTTATAAAGAAAAAGGGAAAGAGATTAAAATATTGAAAAAAGGTGACGTAGTTGTGATAGAACCTGGAACCATTCATGCACATGGATCAATGCTTACCAAAACATTTATACAAGCAGTTATGATGAACAATATCCATCAGCAAGATGCTACTATTTGGTTAGACCGAGTAAAAGAAGATGAATTAGAAATTATACATACTAAAAAATAAATCCGATGAAACCAACTATATCCTTGGATCGAATTTATCCAATAAATAACGTTAGTAATTACAACGCCGACAATAATACCAAGACATTGAATCCTTTGGTATCTATTATCGATTTTTCAAAATCACAATTGAGAAACTGGGACGACGCCCCAAGCATTACTTTCCAATATGGCTTATACAGTATTTATCTGAAAGATGTAAAATGTGGTGATATAAAATATGGGCGACATTATTATGATTACCAGGCAGGTACTTTAGCATTTTTTGCACCTGGGCAGGTTTCTGTAATTGAAAACCCTGGGGTTCCTTATCAACCAATGGGATATGGCCTGGTATTTCATGCTGATATTTTACATGGCACGCATCTGGGTAAAAACATCCATCATTATAAGTTTTTCGATTATGAATCAAATGAAGCATTGCACTTATCAGATGATGAAAGAAAAATGATTTTGGATTGTTTTGCAAAAATAGAATTTGAATTAAAACAACCGGTTGACAAGCATAGCAAGAAACTCATTGCATCCAATATTGAGTTGTTTTTAGATTATTGTCAACGCTTTTATGATCGTCAGTTTATTACCAGAGACACCGTAAACAAAGGCATCTTGGAAAAATTTGAAACTTTCTTAAACGATTATTTTGATTCTGAAAAGCCCCATTTAATGGGTTTACCATCTGTTAACAATTGTGCAGAATCTTTGAACCTTTCACCTAATTATTTTGGTGACCTCATCAAAAAAGCTACCGGAAAATCTGCGCAGGAACAGATACACAACAAAATAATTGAAATTGCTAAAAATAAAATTATTGAAGCCGACAAAAACATCAATCAAATTGCCATCGAATTAGGCTTCAAATACCCGCAACACTTTACACGATTGTTCAAACAAAAGACCGGGTATACACCCAACGGATATCGGTCATTGAACTAATATACTTTTGTGAAATATTCCAGGGGGATGAATCACATACCTAAACATTCTTGTATACCACTAAATACCCTGCATTTCAATTTGTTGTAATATATTCAAACCCTATCTCCTTTTTTTGCATAATTACCAATATTTGGTAACCTAACAACAAGTCAATCGATATGGGAAGGAAAACATCTTTTTCTCTCGGGGACTATTTTGAAGATTTTGTCGACTCCAGAATCACTGAAGGGAGATTTAAAAATGCGAGTGAGGTGATCAGAGCAGGGCTTCGATTATTGGAAGAAGAAGAACAAAAAATTATTCTTCTTCGAAATGCAATTAAGGAAGGAGAAGAAAGTGGCATCGCTAAAAACTATGATGCGAAAAAGCATTTGGTTGATTTAAAAAATAAGAAGAAGCTAAATTGAGCAAGAAATTTTGAAAGCTCAACTCTGAATTACCTCTGTGAACCTCTGAGTTCTCTGTTTCTCTGTGTTGAAAAAAAACACCCATTTTTCTACCCATATGTATCATTATGAATAATACCCACTTACGTATCTTTTAAATTACTAAGTCATAAATTGGAAAGAATCGTTTGAAATGATATTTTTTTCAACACAGAGGGCGCTGCGCTTGGAGAAAACAGAGATTCACAGAGATTAATTCATGATAAACAAGACTTTCAGCCTCATTCACATTCCTTTCACCGATTATTCACCCATTTCATCAACCAGATTAACAGGTTTCCATTTGTTTTTGTAATTTATAGTCAGATTAAACAGACAACCTATGACAGCCCCCTGTCGTATTACCAACCAACACTAAAACCTAAAAAAGTAACAATGAAAAAGAATCTCTTCTACTTTGTGCTGCTGATTGCCGGCATGGCTTTACTGGCTGCCACCAAACCTTTTGTGCCTTCGCCTTATGGCTTTAGCAAAGGAACACCTGAGATCAAATCCATCAGTGCACTTTCTTTTGGCAAAGATGGCATCCTGTTCATTGGCGATTCTAAAAACGCAACCGTATTTGCTTTGGAAACAAAGGATACCAAAAACAATAATCACGCTGCAGTCATTGATATAGCTGCTGTTGACCAGAAAATAGCCGAGGCTTTGGGTACAGAAAAAGAGAATATCAGTATTACTGATATGGCTGTTAACCCCGTTTCTAAAAAATTATATGTAGCTATTCAATACAAAGATGGCACACCTGCTATCTTGAAAGTGAGCAATGAAAAAATAGAAGCAGTAGCCACCAAAGATGTGAATTTTTCCAGTATTGCTTTAAATGATGTGTATGCCGAAGATGCCAAAGATGCAAGAGGCAGACCTTTGCGTATTTCCACTATTTCTGATATGGGTTTTGCAAATGGTAAGGTATTGATCAGCGGATTGTCTAATAAAGAATTCAGTTCTACTTTTCGCAGTATTCCCTTTCCCTTTACTACAGAGCAAGATCAAGCTTCGTTGGAAATGTACCATGCCGCACATGGTCGTTACGAAACAACTTCGCCTATTAGAACTTTTACTACCGGAAAAATTAATGGCAAAGAATACCTGATTGCCAGCTATACCTGCACACCACTGGTATTATATCCTTTAGACGAGTTAAAAGCAGGCGCACATATCAAAGGTAGAACTGTTGCAGAAATGGGTAGTGGTAATACACCTATAGATATGACTACCATTACCAACGGAAATGAAACCTTTTTAATTATGGGTAATACTGCTAAACCACTTTCGAAGGTGAATTATACAAACATCGCTACTTTTGAAGGCACTTTAACAGAAAAAGTAACAGGTACAGCAGGCACAAGTTTTGTACATATCCCTAGTTTAACCAAAGTGGTTCAGATGGATAAACTCGATAATAATCATGTAGTGATCATGCAGAAAAAAGAGGATGGCAGCACACATTTACTTACTTCCAAGAATGAAGCACTTTAAAAGAAATAGCTTTTTACAAAGCGGGTTAGGCAAAATGCTTAACCTGCTTTTTTTTGTGCTCATCCTTTTCTCATGCAATACAAAAGAAAATAATGTGGAGATTATTTGGGTGCAGGAGCAGGCGAAAAAAATTCATATAGCTGAAAAATTATTAGCAGACATTCCCGTTACTGATATGTCGAATTCAGTGCATGTTCGATTAGTAAAGGATAACACGCACACGAATATTTTAGGAAATTATTCCGTAGAAAAATATTTACAGTTTGAACCTTTAGTCCCCTTTACCAGAGGCCTTACCTATGAAGTAGTGATCAACGAAAAACAAGTAGCAAGCTTCACGATTCCTTTAGCCGATCAAAAAGACACTCCTTCCATCATTGCTATCTATCCCGAGCAGGATACCCTTCCTGAAAATATTTTAAAAATGTACCTCCATTTTTCTGCACCAATGAGAGAAGGCTTTTCAGGAGATTTTGTTAGAGTAATCAATGCAGATAAGGATACCTTAAATGATGTTTTCTTAAAAATGGAACCCGAACTTTGGAATGAAGACAGAACCGTTCTTACCCTTTGGTTTGATCCGGGAAGAATTAAAAGAGACCTGCAACCCAATTTAAAACTGGGTAACCCACTGCAAAAAAATAGCACATACACCCTTTTCATTTCGAAACAATGGCAAAATGCACAAGGCTTGTCGTTGAACAAAAATGTGACAAAATCATTTTGGGTTAAAACGCGCGATAGTCTTTCTCCCAATATCCATCAATGGAGTATCGTATCACCACCCATAAATACGAAATCTCCCCTTTCTGTTCAATTACAGGAACCCCTGGATCATTATTTATTGTTAGAAACACTTACAATAATAGACAATAGCCAAAAAAACCTTGCTGGCAAATGGGAAATACAAAACAAAGACCAAATCATACACTTTACACCCAACAATCCCTGGCAGGCTGGTAATTACCAATTGATCATTGCCTCCCAACTCGAAGACCTTGCCGGCAATAATTTGAATAAGGTTTTTGACAGAGACATCTCAAAATCAAAAACCCCCGATAACAAACCATTCTATTCAAGAAAATTTAAAGTCCAGTAAGACCCCTCGCCCCCCTCTGTGCAACTCCCCATCTCCGTGCCTCTGTGTTGAAAAAAAATCCACACCAAAAAATAAGTTTACCTTCACAAAAAAAATCATGACCGATAAACGCTACGAAGACCTGGTTCAAAACCATGCACCAGATATGATTGAAAGATTGATCACTACAGTTACAGAAGCCGGTCCGGTAGATATACACCACGATTTTTCGGATGACGACCAATGGGCTATCATATCCATGCATATTTATGAAGAAGACAAAGAAATTTCCCTACGATTGCATTTAAATGATAAATACGACCTCTATTTTGGATATTATGATGATGAAGATGAATTCTTCGAGATCATTCATGTATTAACAGAAGAAGAAAAAAAAGGCATCCCTGCAGGTTTGCAGAAACTCATGAAACGTGTTCTGGATACGGAAGAAGGTATTCGCGTGCCGGCTAATCTTATTAGATCCTAAAATGATTTCTTACTCTGTGTAACTCTTTTCCTCCGTGCCTCTGTGTTGAAAAAAAATATTTAATTCAAAATAAATACCCATAAGAAAGAGTATTTCTCAATACTTGGTGTTTTTTTTCAACACAGAGGCACAAAGACACTAAGGTCACAGAGAGTAGGCTACAGATAGAGAAAGATTTCTGCCCATCCCATTCATGCCACTGCCATGAATACGGTAGTCTGCATTAAAAATATTTCCCAGTCCGCCATTGATCGCAATATTTTTCAAACGATAGCCGCCATAAAAGTTGAGTAGCAGATAACCCGGCGTTCCGCCTGAAGCAATTCTGTTATCATCCTTATCACCTTGTGCAAGCCTGTTCTGTTTGCTTGCGAAAAGGTTTTCTACATAAAAGTTCCAATTATTTTTTTGGTATTTCAATAAGGCACGACCATTAAAAGGCGGTATTCTTCGCATGGGTTCATTGCGGGTGGTGTTCTGCCCAAATGTATAGGCGGCGCCCATTTCAAGAGATAAATCTGGAGAGATAACATAGCTCAGATCCATTTCAAAACCCCGGATAAAGGATTCCTGGTTGTTTTCTTTAACGTACACATTATACCCCCCAATTGTTTGCCCAGCCAACTGTACCCGATTCACCAGATTGGTTAAATGCATATAATAAAAAGCAAATGCAGCCTTCCATTTTTTTGTTTGTAAACGATAACCTATTTCTGCATTATAAGATTTCTCGGGCTTCAGTCCATAGGCAGGTATCTCATACCTAAAATCAACCAACCCCAATGTACCCATATCATCAATATTAGGTGCACGATAGCCTGTACTAAAAGAAGTGTACATGCTTTGTGTTTTGGATATATGAAATAAAGCACCCAGATTAGCAACCAGTGAATTTGGTTTAACAGTTACTTTACCTAACTGGTTGGCACCTGCGGCCGTATCTTGCATACTGATAGCAAAACTATTGAAACGTATGCCAGCATTCAATTGTAACCAATCAATGTTAAGCTGATGCAAACTATATAAAGAGAAATTGCCATTGGTTGATTCATCAGGGTATAAACCGCGTTGTAATAAAGACAAGCCATTAGTGTTATTGATTTGTTCTTTTTTGCTATTTACTTTATCCTGGTAAAATTCTATTCCACTATTGGCTGTCCAGTAATCAGAAATAGTTGAAACCATTTCAGCCGTCAATCCAAAAGTCCGCACCTGATCAGATTCCACAAACTTATTCGTAGCCCCATTTCTGTAATAGTTCCTAACCTCTTTGCTTTGTTGCATAGAGGCAGTGAGGATTATTTTTTCTGCCCAATCATTTTTGCCATCAATATTTAATCTGGCATAATGTAAATTTCTTTGCTGGGGCGAGTAAGTATAATACTGGTAGTTTTCCAATTTTATTCGATGGTACAGGGGTACATTTTTTTGTAAGGATTGCTGACTAGCTAAAGTAAGAACAGCATTAGGATTCAGTTGCCACTTGAGTTTCAGGTCATAGGCATTGTCCTGATAACCGGATGGTGATTGAATGCCGGTTGTATCTCCTCCCACTAAATCGCCAAATTTTCTGCTACTGATTCCGCCATTGATGCTGAATTTGGCAGATTGATAAGACAATTCTGCTCTGCCGGAGTATTCCATATCAGCGCTTAACATTCTTCCATACAATGCACCATGCCATTGTGCATTTTTTGTAAAAGGTTTTTCTTTGGTCAGTACTTGTATCACGCCACCCATCGCATCAGAACCATATTGTACCGAACCTGTTCCGCGTACCACTTCCAGTTTGTCAATATTAAAAACATCAATGGTATTGAAATATTGGTTAGGGCCGTATCGAAATGTGCTGTTGTTTAATCGAATTCCATCAATTAAGATCAGGTTCTGATTGCCAGTAAGTCCTCTAACAAATGGAGAGCCACCACCATGATTGGTTTTCTGCACATAAACACCCGTTGATCCTGATAGCGATTCTGGTGCAGTTCTAAAGCCAAATTCCTTGATCGCTTTTTCTTGGATGATGTTGACAGAATAGGGGGTATTCAATAATAAGGTTGCTCGCCTGTTAGCCGTAACAACCACTTCTTGCAAAACAGTATCTACAGCTAATATCTCATGCTCTTGTGCATAAGAAAAAAGTGGGAAAGAAAATAGCAGGAAAACCTTCTTCATTGAATCAATTAGCAAATGTAAAAATACCGGAAATACCTTGAGGATATAAGAGAATAGGCACTTTTTTACAATTAAATAATATCATCCCATCCACACCTCTGCGAAACCTCCCTGTCTCTGCGGCGCTGCGGTTAGAAGCATTTTTCACCGCAGAGACAGGGAGGACGGGGAGTTTCCGCAGAGGAGTTAGTAAACTTAATTTACTTTTTCTGGGCAGCATAAATAATCGCACCAATGCATGCGCAACCGATTATGAAACTGATACATTTCATACTCCATTATTTACAGGATCAATGTTTGAATGGCATGCGCCTGAATTTTTACAACCGCAGCCTTACCTCCAATGCATAAATTATAATCAGTGCCCTTATCAGTTTGGTTCATCACCACCACAACGATCTTTCCATCTTTGTTTCTAAAGGCAGTAGATAATAACTGACTCCTACTGGATGCACAACCAATACGCTTAGCACCCGGACGAATGAATTTTGAAAAATGTCCGATATAATAATAAGAATTCGTAAAAGTCATCTCACTAGAACGTGTATCCGCATGCACAGGGGCAAAACAGAAATTGCCTACATGGTTTGGTCCACCTGTTTCATCTAGCAAAATATTCCAATCTGTCCAACCCACAGATCCATTGTTGAAATCATTGATCATGGATCGGCCATATTTCTCACCCAAAGCCCATGATTGCATATTACTCAACTTAAAACTCTCTGCACAACCTTCTGTGAACATTAAATTTTTTGTTGGATAGTTCTGATGCACAAGTCCTACATTCTGGAACATTTGCACGCCCCCACTCCAATCCTCATACCAATGGAAACCCATACCCCATGCATATTTGGAAGCTTCTGGATCATCAAAGATCACATTGGCACGATGGTACATCAGGTCGCGATTATGATCCCATACAATGATTTTTTTGGAACCAAGTCCTTGTTGTTTCATGGTTGGTCCCAAATGATTTTTTAAAAAATCTCTTTCTTCTTCAGCGGTAAAAATGCATGACTCCCAACGCTGTGTGGCCATCGGTTCATTCTGCACTGTGATACCCCAAATAGGGATCCCTTCTTTCTCATAAGCTTTGATGAATTTGGTATAATATAATGCCCATATTTTGGCAAATAAAGGATCCAGTTTTCCGCCATGTAACATTTCTTTATTCGTCTTCATATATCCCGGCGGACTCCAGGGACTGGCATACAATGTAAGCTGACCACCCGCAGCTGCAATGGCTTGTTTAATAAATGGGATGCGATATTTCCGGTCATGATCAATAGAAAAAGAACTGAGTGTTTTATCACCATCAGTAACATACGTATAACTGCCACTACTAAAATCGCAGCTATGAATATTCGTGCGGGCTATGGTATAACCAATACCCTTGTCTTTACTGAAATAAGCCTGTAGAAAAGCTTCCTGTTGTGGCTTCGACATTTTGGCGAAGGTTTCCGCACTGGCATCTGTTAAGGCAGCACCAATACCCATGAAGGTTTGGTAAGATTTTCCGGGATCAACAAATACACTTACTTCACCTTCCACCGGTTGCGCCAATGGTTTGAAATTGAGTGGTTCTGATTTTGTTAAACGCAAACTGCTGTTCTCTGCAGTGGTGTACACGGCAACTGTTTTTTGCTGTGCCGAAACAGTGATCATAGCACAAGCAAATAAAATGGTGAGGATGTTTTTCATAAAGGCGAGGTTAAGGGTCACGAAGAAATTAAAGGTACCGAATTGTTAGAAAGATTACCCCCTTAACCCCTCTTTCCCTTCCACAAAGAAATGAAATTGGCTATCCAAACTACAATCCCGAATTTTGGCGGAATGAGATTCTTACAGCTTTCAGGCGTTTCAAAAAAAGTAGGCAGTGATTTTACCCTGGTGGAAACCCATCTGGAACTGGAAGCTGGTAAAAAAGTAGCTATTGCCGGTGAGACCGGTTCCGGAAAAAGCAGCCTGCTGAAAATGATCGCCGGACTAATGCAGCCCGATAGTGGCACCATCCTCTTTCAAGAAGAAAAAGTAATGGGTCCCGATTTTCAATTAGTACCCGGACATCCCGGTATCGCCTATCTCTCCCAACATTTTGAACTACGCAATAATTATCGGGTAGAAGAATTATTGGAATATGCCAATAAGATCGACCCGAAGAAAGCTGAAGCCATTTACCAGGTCTGCGATATTGCGCATCTGGTGAAAAGAAAAACGGATCAGTTGTCCGGTGGCGAGCGACAAAGAATTGCCCTCGCACGACTACTCACCACCTCCCCCAAATTATTATTACTGGATGAGCCTTATTCCAACCTCGATAATATCCATAAGCGCATCCTCAAAAAAGTAATCCGCGATATCAGTGCTGCATTTGGCACCACCATAATGATGGTGTCTCATGAACCTAGTGATATCCTCTCCTGGGCTGATGAGATCTGGATCATGAAAGATGGACAGATCCTTCAACAGGGAAGTCCGAGAGAAGTGTATGTAAATCCAATCAATGAATATGTGGCTGCTTTGTTAGGCAACTACACATTGTTACAACCCAATCATCTCTCCTATTTCCCTGAATGGAAAGGAGACCGGACTTGCAATGTACTTCTCAGACCTGAACAGTTTCAAGTTGCAAGAGTGGAAGAACAATTTCAAAATGCTACCATCAAGCATATTGCTTTCTTAGGCGGCTATTATGAATTGGAGCTTTTATTAAATGATCTCACCCTTTACACTCACACCACCCTCCCCGATCTCAAAATTAATGAGCGTGTACAAGTAATCCTCCCCTAACTCCGTGTACCTCTGTACCTCCGTGCCTCTGTGTTAAAAGAATACACACAGGTGATTGATTATTTTCTTTCAACACAGAGTCACAGAGTTTAGGAGTTTCACAGAGGGTTCGATATTTTTTATTTTCTGTATATTGAAGGCATAAAATAGACCTCAAGACAAACTGAATCATAACGCTATGAAAAAAATTCTCTTCTTCTGCACATTCCTTACATATGTGTCAAATACACAAGCCCAACAAACCCAGAAGCCACCCCTACACGGTAAACACTGGATGGCCATAACAGGAAAACCACTAGCAGCAACCGCCGGATCACAAATATTTCAGCAAGGAGGTAACCCCATCGATGCAGCCTGCACTATGCTGGCCGCTACTTGCACCATGTGGGATGTTTTGAGCTGGGGTGGTGAAACACAGGCACTGATCTATAATCCCAAAACAAAAAAAGTAATTGCTATCAATGCCTTAGGCGTAGCACCAACTGGCGCCACTGTTGATTTTTTTAAAAGTAAAGGCTATCAATTTCCACCGGAATATGGACCACTGGCCGCTACTACGCCAGGAACCGTTGGTGGCTTGTGTTTGATGCTGGCAGAATTTGGCACCATGAGTTTACAACAAGTATTAAAACCTGCTATGCAATTAGCAGCAGGTTATCCCATTGATGCACAAACAGCCAATAGCATGGAAAGAGGAAAAGAAATGATGAAGCAATGGCCTTATTCCAAAGAAGTTTTCTTTACGCATCTGGGAGAAAAAAGAGAAGCACCGGAGGCAGGAGAAATTTTTGTGCAAAAAGATTTACTCGCAACATTGACAAAATTGGTAGAAGCAGAACAAAATGCCCTAAAAAATAAAAAAAGCCGCAAAGCCGCTATCATGGCGGCTTACGACCGATTTTACAAAGGCGATATTGGTAAGGAATTTGTAAGAGGCAGTAAAGAACAAGGCGGACTGATCACCGAACAAGATCTTGCCAACTGGAAACCTGTTATCGAAGAACCCTTACAAGTAAATTACAAAGGAATAGATGTTTATAAATTACAACAATGGACACAGGGCCCCATGCTTTTGCAATCACTGAATATCCTCGAAAACTTTGATCTGAAATCGATGGGATACAATAGCGCAAAATACATGCACACGCTATACCAAACCCTGAACCTTACTTATGCCGACCGCGATTTTTATTATGGCGACCCTGCATTTAAACCGGTGGCTCCTATGAAAGGCTTACTGAGTAAGGATTACGCTAAACAACGTTCAAAGTTGATCAGCTATACCAATAATGATCCTAATACTGCTCCGGGTGATCCCTATCCTTTTGAAGGCAAAACAAATCCTTTTCTGGAATTGCTGAAACAAAGAAAATCCTTAACCGATTCAGGTGCCGGTAATGGTAATGCGATTCCCAAACATGATCAATCCAATAATAGCATTCCATCAACGAAAGAAGACTTAGCAATGGCTGATGAATTATACATGGATCGTTTATGGAGAGGCACTACTTCTGTGGAAGCTGCGGATACGTCGGGCTGGGTGGTTTCTATCACACCTAGTGGAGGTTGGCTACCAGCTTGCATTGCAGGGCATACGGGCTTTGGTATGAGTCAGCGCATGCAGAGTTTTGTATTAGACCCTTTGATCGATCCATTTAATGTGGTAGAACCCGGTAAGCGTCCGAGGGTTACGCTTACGCCTTCGCTTGCTTTAAAAGATGGCAATCCATTTTTATGTTTTGGTGTGCAGGGTGGCGATACGCAGGATCAAAATCTTTTGCAGTTTTTTCTCAACATGGTGGAGTTTAACATGACGGTGCAGCAGGCTTCGGAAGCGGCTAATTTTAATACCAACCAATTATGGTTATCACTCGGTGGAACCAAGCTCTCCGACCGCAAACCCAAGCCTGGCAATATTTTGCTGTCAAAACAAACACCTACAACGGTTGGTGATGAATTAAAAAAATTGGGTTATAAAATTACCTGGGGAGATAGAACCAGCGGCCCCATCAACGCCATCTATTTTGACACCAAACACAAAAGCCTCTGGGGAGGCAGCAGCAATAACGGAGAAGACTATGGTATAGGTTGGTAAACTTTGGTTTCAATAAAAGAAGGACAGAACCTGCCTGACGGCAGACAGGGAAAATGAGCGTCTCTGAATGTCGGAGACGCTTCTTTTCTTCGTTTCTCTCTTATTGAAATCTCCGTGTAACTCTGTGTCCTTAGTGTCTCTGTGTTAAAAGAAAATAAACAATCACCTGAATGTTTTTTTTCAACACAGAGTTCACGGAGAAGACAGAGTTGCACAGAGAGTTCAATAAGAGAAAGACAAAAGAAAAAGAGAGTCTCCGAATTACCGGGACTCTCTTTTTTCTTCTTTTCCCTGTCTGCCGACAGGCAGGTTCGTTCTTCTCTTATCGAAACAAAAATTAGAAATCGTATTTCTTTCTACGAGGCCTGCTTAGCATAGCTGTTGCTTCCTTATCATTATTCTTGAACTGCTCTTTAGCAGGATCCCAATAAATCTTTCTCTTCACTTTCATCGCTATCTGATGCAATAAACAAGCACTGCAAGAGCGGTGACCAATTTCAATAGGCGCAATAGGCTCCTTCCTTGTTTTGATACAATCCAGCCAGTTGGTATGCTGTTCCGGTGCATCATACAAATGAATCTCATTAGGCCCGATCACAGATTGTAACATTTTAGGGTTGCTGGCATCTATTGGTTTAACACCACTATTATCTGCCACAGGGTCTGTATCGGTAACACGGTAATTACCTCTTGTAACCCAGATCCAGCCTTCTGTTCCAATGAATTTTACACCATTCGGCAATTCATTCGAAACGATCATGTTCACCCCATTTGCATACAATGCTTCTGTTCTAAAAATACCATGCACATCCCACAATCCTTTGTAATTAGGATCATCACCCGGGAATGCCGCTTTGCCCCAAACCTCAATAGGACCGCTATATTCCATGCCCATGCCCCAATGGCCAATATCTATATGGTGCGCACCCCAACCGGTGATCATACCCGCACCAAACTGTTCGCAACGCAACCATCCTGGTCTGCTATTGATACCTCTGGAACTGGCATCATTAGAATGTACACGCTCTTCTGTATAATACACATCAGGTGTAGCACCCAGCCATGCATCATAATCGAGGTTTGATGGAACAGGCATTTCTATTTTATTGCCTCCACCTGGATCGCCAGGTAAGCCAACTTCAATTGTTTTTAACTGTCCTATTCTACCATTACGAACCAGCTCACAACCTTTTTTAAACTGCGGCCAGGGATTGGAGCCTCTTTGCTGACTACCCATTTGCAAGATCCTTCCAGTTCTTTTAACCGCATCGGCTAATATTCTTCCTTCTTCAATGGTGAGTGATGCCGGCTTTTGCAAATACACATCCTTACCTGCATTTACTGCATGCACGCCCACAATCGCATGGTGGTGATCGGGTAAGCTGATATGAACTGCATCAATATCTTTGTTCTGCAACATTTCTTTGTAATCATAATACACTTTCATATCCCAATCGCCCTTTAGGCCGCCATTGAATGAGGCATTGCGGGTATAGATATTTTTAAGTGTGGCAGGTGCGGCATCTGCACGTTTCTTATCCAGATCACAAACGGCCATGATACGGGCACCGGCATATTTAGCGATCTCGGGCATATCATGACTGGTACCGATCCGTCCACAACCGATCGATGCAACATTGATCAAGTTACTGGGTGCATTCTTTCCAAATACACTGGCAGGAACGATGGTAGGAAATCCGCTGAGAATTAAGGAACCAGCACCGAGCTTGGCGGTGGAGTTGAGGAATTGTCGGCGTGAAACGGGTTTGTTTTGTTTTTTCATGGAAGCGTTCGTTAGTAATGATAGAATGATAGGTTGATATCATGATAGAATGTTATCATGAAATCGAGTGTTAATTTAATTGTTTTTTGCTTTCGTTATGCGCATATTCGGTGGATTTGCAAAATATTGCCAGGCAGACTCGGCTTTGGCAGCATCGAACTTGCCATTGAAGACCACCAAACGATATTTGAGCGTATAGGTTTTGCCGGGTTCCAGCAGCCAATCACGATCTTTTGTGGGGGCGAAACTGAAGAACATATCTCCCCTGCCATTCGTATTCAAAGTCCAGATGCGCATGGGTTCGGGGAAATTGTAATTGGTGGGATAACCCAGAAAAGCCACACCGCCAGAATCATTGCCCGGTAAAGCACCCTGCACAATGCACCATTTGGCGCGTGTGCCGTCAGTGTCTTTGCGGGTCTTGCCTTCGGAAGTGAGTACTTCGCAGTTATTATTGTCCCAATAGCCGGTGGTGCGCCAGCCCATGCCGGCATAACGGTATTCGAGGATCTTAAAGGGACTATTGCCAGCACAACTCATTTCAGAAGTAATGTCCGCGATATAGTAATCGCTGTTATCCTCGGGGTGGTACACGCGAATGGTTTGCACTTCATTCAATGCTACTTTTTCCGTGCCATCTTTTTTAAATGCTACATGTTCATGCAGGGCGGCCATTTCTGAATAGATGGGGCCATTGGTTTGGGAGATCATTTTAGCAAAACGCACCGTTCCCTGTTTGCCCTTGATGTTCCAGAAATCTACGGTGTCTTTCTCGAATAGTACATGTGTCCAGGGGTTCCAGATGCCATAGTGGTGGTAATGATCGGGGGCTTGGATGCGGGTGAGTTCCTGACCATGTGGGGTGAAGAGTGGATGAATAAAACCGCTGCGTTTATAATTGGTATCCTGACCCTTGGGTGGATAGACCGTTGCATAATAATAACGTAAGAGGTTCTTACCATTGGAGCGGATGGTATACGAACTATCATTTTTGAAGGTGCTGATCTCCGGAAATTTTGTTGGAGGATTTTGTACTAATTGATAGCTGATCTCCTTTTTATTAGTAGATTTAACTGACCAATACAGTTTACGATCTCCCCCTGCCGTGATCTGGAATGGTATCGCAGTTTTTTTATTCCCCTCGATTTGAAATAGACTTATTACGGAATCACTTAAAAAGCTCAGTTCATCTAAATGAATGGAAACTGGAATATCCAGACCATTGGTAGTAGTTGGGAGCATTACTTTGAAAGTGGCTACGGTTTGTGCTTGAGTACTTATTGTTAAGTAAGTACATAACAAAACAAAAAAGAAATGTTTTCTCATGATAGCGCAGTTTGGTCTGATACAATCGGTGATTAAGTTCGGGGTTATTGGGGAGACGGGCAAATGATTATTGAGTTAGAAGGTATTCATATAAATATTTTTTTAGTTAAAGATTATATTAAGGTTTGAATTGTATTTTATGACTATATAGAATATTATTTATGAAATGCTGTAGGAAGAAACGATGTAGAATTGTATTGAAGTTTAACTTTTAAAAAAATGTATGCATTATAAATTGAGGTTAAGTTGAGTACTTTTAAGTGTATGCAACAATAAAACAATTGAAGAATAAATTTCAAGACGGTAAAAATTAAAAATTATGGACAATAATAAAAAAATAGATTCAGCTTTTAAATTGCTTGACAATGTACAGAATGTAATAAGATTTGCCGATACCAAAATAAATGTATTATTAGTCATTAGTGGCGTGACAACTACATTTATTGTAACAAATTTTCAAAGTTTATATGATGCAAGTTGTTTTTCAAAAATTACACTTGGGCTTTTCTTTTTAATTTTTATCATTTTTGTAATACTTTCTCTTCAAACAATCTACCCAAGAACTGATAATTATTCTGGGAATTCCCCTGTAAAAATCAATTATTTTAATCATGTCGCTAAACGAGTAGAAGCAAAAGACCTCGTTGATGATTTTAATAAATTGACTGATGAAAGTTTTTTGAATGACATATTATACCAAGTCTATGAAAACTCAAAAATTGCAAGCAAAAAGTTTAGTTACTATAAGAAAAGCATGTTTGTATTACAAATTCAAATTCTGTTCTTTTTTTTATTGCTAATATTGAAATACTTTAATTAAAACATTCTTTACCTATGGGATATTTAAACGATCTTGAAGAAAAAATAAAAGATTATACTACAGGAGAATACGAAATTTTTGAAACGAAAACTTTACCATCTCCAGAAAAAGTTGCATTTGGGAAAAAAGCTTATAAAATTAAACTGACTTCATTTTGTATTGATTTGCGTATGTCAACTGATTTATTAAGAATTCATGATAAAGAAACATGCGGAAAAATTCATAAATCATTCTTGACAATAGCAACAAAGGTTATTACAGAGAATGGAGGCATGGTGAGAAGTTTTAATGGCGATAGTGTACTTGCGTTTTTCCAAGGACAATATAAAGAAGATATTGAAAATGCCGTTTTAACGGCATTTCATTTAAGGTGGGCATTGACTATAAAATTTGAAAAATATTTCTCTCAATTTTCAAAACTCGACTTCTGCATTGGTATAGATTGGGGCGATGTACTAATCGTTAGAGCTGGATTGCCGATGAATAATAATAACAATGACTTAGTGTTTCTTGGTATGTGCGTTAATTTTGCTTCAGCAATTGCAAATCAAGGATATGCCCCTAATTATATCGAAATCTCAAATAACGTATATGCAAATCTGACAGATAATATGCTTAATGGCATAGATAACGGAGTAAAAGTAAATATGTGGAAAGAAGGTAAAGTAAATTGGAAAGGTATCGTATACAACACAAAATTGACTAGTTGGTATCAAAGAATTGAAGATTAAGAAATTTTTAATATGGCAATAGTAATTCCAATACATAGCGGCATTGAAGTTTTTGCAATGATTGTTGATATTAACGGGTATACAAAAATGGTTTCTAATCCTGATGCAAATCTTATTGCCCAGTTTACTCGTGATGTATTAATTGGGGGTGTTGAAGCAGTTCAAAAGAATGAAGGTGAAGTAATTGGATTTATGGGCGATGCCTTTCTTGCCATTCTTTCAGACTCAGAAGATGTATTCAAGTGCTGTGTATCAATTGCAAAAGATGTTGATCAACAGTGTGAATATATATCCAATAATTCAGATGTTTTCCCTTTTTCTCCCAAAGGACCATCTTTAAAAATTGGAATTGAATTTGGCTACTTAGATATTTCTGACATTTCGAGTAATTTTTTAGGTAGCCAATATTTATTTGCAGGTGAAGCAATAAATTATGCTGCTAGAATAACTGCTGCACAAAATGGTAATCGCTGTTTGCTCGGCCCAAAAGCGTTTGAAAATGGATTAAATAAGTATGTTAGAGATGAGGACGGACCTTTTAAAGTCAAAGGCAAGAAAGGTGAGAAGCCTTATACTTATTATAAACTTGATTTTGGTGATATTTGGAGAGAAGGTGATTCAGAAGAATCATATTGGGGCTAAATATTTGTTTATAGTATAACTTTAAAACTATTGGTTTGCCACGATCCAAATCCAAATAAAATATGCCAATACTTATTAATCGCAAACATCAAATTTGTCACAAAATATTACATACTTTATCAAAATATAATGACGATAACCATTCGCCGGGGGTTATCGATGCAAAAGAATTTTCACTATTATTTAGCGAATTAGTTGAAAGGTCAAATCTGAATGAAAATGATGTTTCATATCAATTAGATTATGTCATATATGAACAAGAGGTATTCACATTTGAACAAGATTTTAATGACTATTATTATATAACACAAAAAGGTAAAATCGCATATAACGACAAAAAGCACCTAACTATTGGACGAAGAGAGTTTTGGAATGACACATATGATATTATAAAAACGATATCGGCAATAGTAATATTAATTATTGCAGTTATAACTTTCATTAACAATTTAATTGAAACAAAAGAAAACAAAAAAGAAATAAAATCAGTTAAAATTGAGCTGCAAAAATTGAAAGAATCTACTAAAATAAGTCCTACAAAAAAGTGAAGCAACTCTTTTTCCTTCTTCGCAGGGTCTTCATCCCCACAGATCTCTGCCGCAGTGAACGTCTCCGCAGACCTCTCCCGGAGGGGACAATTCGGTTAGAACGAGATGTACTATCGCTTCAGAAAAAAATAATGCGTATTTGAAAGCAGTGGTCAATGAAAGACTATATGACCATCCTCCTTCTTCGCAGGGGCTTCATCCGCAAAGATAATTCCTAATTAGAAAGTTTCCACAGAAGTAATCCTTGAACGAATGCAATCATCAATTGATAACAATAAATTTTAAATACACCCAACATTATATTGTATTTTGTAAGTTTTTGTAAACCGCACAAAATCATTTAAAGTATTAGTTATTATCTTTATAAAAAGATAACCTTTTTTTAATATCTGAAAGAAGCATTGACATTAATAATTGAAATAATCATAGTCAAGTCAAAATCGCAAATTAATAGTCTAAATATCTCTATATATGGCAAAGTTTTTAGAAACTCAAGCAATTTCAAGTGAGCTAATGAAACTCATCAAAGATGCAAAAGACAAGATAATTCTAGTTTCACCTTATTTAAAGGTAAACTCGCAAATTCAAGAAAGACTTAAAACAAAAAGTAAGGCAGGGAATTTATCAGAAATTGTAATAGTATATGGAAAGTCAGATTTAAAAAGTTCCGAATTAGAATGGATAAAAGAAATAGAGGATTTAAAAGTTATTGAAAAACACAATTTAC
>CALRUV010000007.1:0-31431 GCA_943371455.1 Chitinophaga pinensis
CGAAAAATGTGATGACAGCGGCTATCAGTGTTAAGGATATGGCCAGTATATTGGCATCAAGCACCAGTGTGGCAATTACCAGCACTGCAAAGGAGGATCCGAAAATGAGAATCTGTGCTGGCAGACCTTCTCTGTACATGGCAACCAGGAAAGCCGAATAAACCAATGCCAACCCTAACTCATGTTGCATAATGGCTAGTACAGCAGGTGCGATAGCAATGGTACCAGCAATTAACTGCGATTTTAGTTTACTGAAATCAGTTTCCTGACGGGAAAGAAATTTAGCCAGTGCTAAGGCAGTAAAAATTTTGCAAAGCTCTGCAGGTTGCAGGTTGAAACCACCTACCAGTGGGATCCAGCTTTTGGAGCCATTGATATTTTTGCCTATTACAAATGTTGCCAGCATGAGCAATATGCCAAATACATACATGAGGTTGGCAAATGCAGTAAATAGTTTACTGTCTGTAAGCAAAATAAAAGTTGCCACCAAAGTACAGACACCTGCAAAAATTAATTGTTTGCTATAGTTGGTTTTGCCGCCTAAAAAAGTTTGTAGCCAGTTGGTATCTGTCCGGTATTCAACCATAAAAATGCAAAGTATGCCTATAGAAACCAAAATGGCGTACAACCAGATAATTGTCCAATCTACTCCTTGTGATATGGTATTTCTGTTATTCATTATCCTATTCTAGACGTTGTTTTCTTTATTTTTCTATCCTCATTATTCAGTAAAGCTGGTGAAGCATTCTTTTTTACAGGTGCTTTGGGTTGTGCAGGTTTTACAGGAATGGGAGCACTTTCGTTTTCGAAATTTCCTTCTGCTTCAACAGAATCACTGGCTTCTCTGCTCATTCTTTGTTGTAAAAGAATCTGGGCTTCTTTCAATTGCTTTAAAGAATCGCGCTTTGCCATTTCCATTCTCATCAAACGGGGGATGAGGTTTTTTTTCTTGAACTCTTCGAGCATGATTTTTCTTTCCGGAGATTTGATAGAATCACGCAGGTATTTTTCGATCAATAAACTGGCAATAGGCGCAGCAGCCCAGGCTCCCTGACCAGCATTTTCGCAGATAACAGCGATAGCAATTCTTGGGTTATCCCTAGGAGCAAAAGCACCAAAAAATGAGTGATCCTGTTGCGGAACCATCTTGCCATTTACTTTGGCAGAGTTTTGAACGGTTCCTGTTTTACCGCACATCACGATATCCGGAATTCTTGACCTAACCCCAGTTCCATAATCCACCACCGCTTGCATTCCATCCTGAACTGCATCATAGATAGAATCAGGAATTCGCTTGTCTGTATAATTTTTTACTTTATAAGGATCTAATAATTGGAACTCATCTCCGCCTTCAATGGAATCAACCAGGTGCGGGGTATAGTACCAGCCTTTGTTAGCTATGATGGCCATTACATTGGCAAGCTGCGCCAATGTAGTATTTACTTCTCCCTGGCCAATGGCATTAGAAATGATATTGCAGGAATACCATCTTGGTCCAAATATTTTTCTATAATAAGAAGAAATTGGCAGGATCCCTTTTTGCTCTGCGGGTAAATCGATGCCTAATTTATGTCCTAATCCAAAGGAGCTGGCATAGGTATTAAAAACATTTAAAGCACTATCTGCACCATGGTAACGACTTTGGTCAAGTGTTCTTTTGAAAACGGTTGAAAAATAACTGTTATCACTATGGGCTACCGCTTCTTTAAACTGGAATGTGCCTTTATCCAAACATTTGGGTTTACCAGTACCGCAACCTGTAAAAAAGCCCGGACAGGTAACAGTTGTTCTTTCATCAATCACACCTTCTGTTAGCCCAACAATACCCACTACCGTTTTAAAAGTAGATCCCGGTGAATAATAGGTGCCAATGCCCCTGTTATTAAAAATTTTCCTGGGGTCAAGAAATAATTCTGCAAAATGTTTTCTTCGCTGATTGCCTGTTAAATAATTAGGATCATAGGTTGGGGCACTCACCATACAAAGGATACCACCGGTTTTTGGATCTATGGCCACGATACTGCCTACCTTATTCATCATCAACTCCTCACCTAATTTTTGTAAGTCCACATCCAGACTTGTATGAATATTTTTACCTGCAACAGCAACCGTATCATAGATGCCATTTTCATAAGAGCCCTGGATGCGACTTTTATTATCACGTATAAAATTTTTAACGCCCCGCTGTCCCATTAAAACTTTTTCATAAGTGCGTTCCAGTCCTGTATAGCCTGAATAATCGCCCATCAAATAACCTTCTTCCCTGTGTTTTCTGAGAAAGCCGGTATCTACTTCGGCAACATAACCCAATACATGTGCGGCAATATTATAAGGGTAGGTTCTAACTGAGCGTTCTGTAAGAGAGAACCCCGGAAACTTATAAATATTCTCATTCATCCTTGCAAACATTTCTGGTGTAAGGATGGCTTCAAAAACACCTATGCGAACATTACCTGTTCTAAAAATAATGTCACGCATTCTTTTTTTATACTCGGCAGTATCTATATTGAGTAATTCACAAAGCGAAGAAGTATCAACGCCCCTGGCTTCAGAAGGAATTACCACCAGGTCATAGCTAATGGTATTTTCAAGAATGGCTTTTCGTTTCCTGTCGAAAATGATACCTCTGTCTGGGTAAATGACTTTCCTGAAAATGGCATTATTCTCTGCAGCCAGTTTGTATTTGACGGAAAAAAGTTGCAGGTTAATCAGCTGACCGAGTATCACCACAAATACCACCAAGAAAATTATTTGAATAACGCCACCTCTGCTTTGATTAAATACCGGCATAGCTTATAGGTAAGTAGAAAATATGAGTAAGTTTATATGCATGCACAAAGTTGCCGAATTGAAAGGGAGTTTGTATCAATTCTTTTTAAAAAAGTTATCAATATTTGTGAATGTAATTTTTAAAGACCGAACCTTAGAGTCTGCTTTTAATAATTATCTTTAAGCTGTTGTTGCCCGATACCGGCCATCTCTTTTGAAAAGCATTTCGGCCAACAATATTAATAAAAGACTAATGGCAGTAGTACCACCAACTTTGCCGAGAAAGTAAATGAAGTCCCCAAACTGCAGCCATTCTATTAATACCAGGTAAAAATGATGGATAAAGGAGAGCAGGCCAACATATAATGCGTAAGGAGCCCATCCCATACTGATTCTGCTGGGCTCTACATAGCTTTGTTCTGTAGTTTCCTGGGGAATGAGGAGGTTAAGCAGAAAGGGTCGCAGGTAAGCAATCAGTACACAAGGTGCCGCGTGCAAGCCAGGGGTTCCGGTAAAATAGTCGATCACCAATCCAAAAAAGAAACTGATCACCAATAACCAAAAACGATTGATGCGGAATGGAAGCCAAAGAATGTATAAAAAATAAACATAAGGCACAATGAATCGATGCAAAGGTGGAACCTGGTTCAGGATATATACCTGAAAAAGTATAAAAACAAGGAAACGGATAATATTTTTCAGCAAACTGCTCATTGATTTATTGGTGTATTATTTTCTAGTTGCACCTGTTCTGCATAACGCACATTTTCAATCAGGTAAACATATTGGATACTGAAAAAATTGGTAGCAGCTTTAATTTTGAGCGTATAAAAATTACTGGCCGATTCAGAACTGATGTCGGCAATCGTTCCAATAACCATTTTTGAAGGGAAATTCGCCGAATAATTACTGGTCAATACGGTATCACCCTTAGCCACTTTGGCACCTTTGGTAACATTTTTCATGGTAAGATAGGTTGGATCTATACCATCCCATTCTAAAGTACCGGTATTATTGTCTTTTTTCAACATGGCACTTACCTTGCTGTTGCGGTGAATGAGGCTCATGACTTTGCTATAACCCGGACTGGTTTCAACAACAACCCCAACAATACCATTGGGTCCTGTAACGGCCATTCCTTTTTTAACCCCTTCATTACTACCTCTTTCTAATGTGATAAAATTCGTTTGCAGGGTGTAGGAATTGCCTACAACCCTTGCGGGGAGATAAAGGTATTTTCTAGAACGTCCCAGGGTATCTTTTACGAGAGAATCTATAACTGTTTGCCTTCCTGTATTTTCCTGCTGAAAATTGGCTGAGAGGTTATTTTTTAAACGGGCGTTTTCTAAAGTCAATAAACGGTTGGTTTCTTTTAAAGCAAAATATTCTCTGAAACCGCTGTATTGCTTGTTTGCTCTGCCTGTTATTTCATTGGCAGCAGAAGCGAAAAATGTTTCATGCGATTTGCTGGCATTGCTCAACATAATAATAGCTAGAACCTGAAACAGCAAAAAGCTGAGAAAGGTAAAATAGCGTCGTATGAAGAGGAAAATGTTTTTCAAGAATCAAAATTAAGGAAGAAGAAACAAGGAACAAGGAGCAAGATTCAAGGAGCAAGGTTCAAGGTCCAAGAAGCAAGATTCAAGGATAATGTAAAATATTATTTCTTGTTTCTTGGACCTTGAACCTTGTGTCTTTTTTGTTACCTCATGATAAAAGGGAAACGCTGGTAGTTTTTCAATGCCAGACCTGTGCCACGAACAACGCTTTTCAGTGGGTCATCGGCTACATGTACGGGTAATTTAATTTTTGCACTGAGTCTTTTATCCAAACCTCTTAACAATGCACCACCACCTGTAAGGTATAGTCCTCTGCGGTAGATATCAGCAGCTAATTCTGGCGGTGTGGTTTCAAGGGCTTTTAATATGGCTTCTTCAATTTTGAAAATACTTTTATCTAATGCTTCTGCAATTTCCTGGTAGCTTACCATGATTTGTTTAGGGATACCTGTAACCAGGTCGCGTCCATTAACCGGTAAATCTTCCGGAGGATTATCGAGGTCTTTCATGGCAGCGCCAACATTAATCTTGATTTGTTCGGCGGTACGCTCTCCAATCAACAAACTATGGTAACGGCGAAGGGCTTCCATAATATCTGCAGTAAATTCATCACCGGCAATACGGATACTCTGATCGCAAACAATACCTGCCAGGGCAATTACAGTAATACCCGTAGTACCACCTCCAATATCAATAATCATATTACCAACGGGTTCTTCCACATCAATACCTATACCCAGGGCAGCAGCCATAGGCTCATGAATCATGTAAACTTCTTTAGCTCCTGCTTGTTCTGCACTATCCCTAACGGCTCTTTTTTCTACTTCGGTAATGGAGGATGGGATACAGATAACCATACGCCAGCTAGGTGGGAAAAGGGGCTTTTTGGGGTAAATCATTTTTATCAACTCCCTGATCATCAGCTCAGCAGCGTTAAAATCGGCAATTACGCCGTCTTTTAAGGGCCTTACGGTACGGATGCTTTCATGCGTTTTTTCGTGCATCATCAGGGCTTTCTTGCCCACTGCCAGCACTTCCTTCATATTATTCCTGTTCAGGGCAATGATGGAGGGTTCATTTACCACTACTTCATCGTTATGTATGATCAGGGTATTGGCAGTACCCAGATCCATGGCAATTTCTTGTGTAAAAAAGTTAAACAATCCCATTGTATATAAAAAGTTCGAATGTGTTAAAGAATGTCAGCAAAGGTGACTGAAATTACTTAATAAACAAAGCCAAAAATATTGATTTTTCAGGGGTTTTAGGCGTGTTGGAAAGGAATGTGTAAAAAGGGTGGTTTCTGCAACATAATCGGTTAGCTTAAAACTATGGAAATTCATATCCTATATCCCTTCGGTATTTCATGCCATCAAAGGATATTTTTTCAAGTATTATTTTTGATGCAGCCACAGCTTCGGTAATCGTATTGCCATAGGATGTTACGGCTAAAACCCTGCCACCATTGGTTTCTGTACGGTGACCATTCAATTTGGTGCCTGCATGAAATACAAAGGATTCGTTGCCATTTATCTGCAAATCTGCCAATCCGCTAATCACCAAATTCTTTTCATAATCCCCCGGATAACCACCACTTACCGCAACAATAGTGGCACAGGATCTTTCGTCAAAAGAAATATTGGCATCAGCTAATGTGCCATTATCCATCGCAGCAAACAGTGCTACCAGGTCGGTTTGCAATAGAGGCATTACTACTTCCGTTTCAGGATCTCCCATTCTGCAATTGTATTCTATCACCATAGGTTCTCCCTGCACATTCATCAATCCAAAAAACACAAAGCCATGGTAATTCAGCTTTTCTGTAGAAAGCCCGTTGATGGTGGGTTTGATGATTCTTTCCTCCACTTTCTGCATAAAAACCTGGTCCATAAAAGGCACTGGACTAACACACCCCATACCTCCGGTGTTTAGTCCGGTATCGCCTTCTCCAATTCTTTTATAATCTTTAGCGTGTCCAATGATCTGATAAGCTTCGCCATCTGTTAAGGCAAAAACACTCACTTCTATGCCCTGTAAAAATTCCTCTATCACAACTTTGCTACTTGCTTCACCAAACTGTTTATGTATGATCATTTCTTCAAAAACGGTCAATGCTTCTGCATGTGTTTGCGCAATAACTACCCCTTTGCCGGCTGCCAGACCATCAGCTTTTAATACAATGGGTAAACTGTGTTGTGCAATATATTTTTTTCCTTCCTCAAAATTTTCCTCTGTAAACTCTGCATAACTAGCTGTTGGAATTTGGTGCCTTTGCATAAATTTTTTGCTAAAGGCTTTGCTTCCTTCCAGTTGCGCTGCTTCAGCGGAAGGGCCTACAACGATGATGGGTTGTAATAACGGATCATGCTGAAAAAAATCATAAATACCCTTTACCAAAGGTTCTTCCGGACCAACTACCACCATATTTATTTTTTGGGTAAGACAGGTATCTTTGATAGCAGCAAAATCTGTAACGGCAATAGGGAGGTTGGTGCCAAATTCGGTTGTACCCGCATTGCCAGGTGCTATGAACAAGTTATCACAATGATGACTTTGCGTCATTTTCCATGCCAGTGCATGTTCGCGTCCGCCAGATCCGAGTAGTAAGATGTTCATGGTTTTCTTTTGCCATGCGAATGTACGGTACTATCAAATAAAACCGTGCCTTCGTGCCTTTGTGTGATATTTTTTCTCACAAAGGCACAAAGGCACAGATTAAGGAAGCGATTGGTGATTATTACTATTATTACTCTTCTTCACCAACATAACTCTTCTCTGGTAAATTTTTTGCAATCAAAAGGAATATTACAAAAGACACGGCAAGGATTCCAATGAAAAACCAGTAATATTTAGCGCCGGTAAATTGACTAAAAAATCCTTTGTTTACAATATTTCCATTGATCAAACCAACCAGCAGGTTTCCTGCTGAAATGCCCAGTAAATAAAGGGCACTCATCGTGCTTTTCATGGATTTGGGTGAATGGGTATACGCATATTCCAGGCAGGTAACAGAAACCAAAATTTCTGAAGCCGCTAAAAGAATATATGCCAGGATCTGCCACCATACTGTGGGCTTGCCCCCATTATCTATCGATGTTTGAAGCAATGCTATAATCACAAAAGAAAGTCCGATGATTACCAGTCCTGCCCCAATCTTGCGCAAAGGTGTTGGCTGAATACCCTTTTTTTCTAAGAAAGGGAAAATGAAAGAAGTGAAAACAGGTATGAGTAAAACAAGGAATAAGGGATTGATAAAATTGATCTGCTCTGGCAAAATTGTAAAATCACCCACCAATCTAAGGTCAAGACGGGTTGCCTGCAATACCCATTCAGATAGGTTTTGATCCCATAAAGCCCAAAAAATCGGGGTAAATGAAAATACTGCCAATACCCTGTACACTGCTTTTATGCCATCAATTGATTTGGCAGAATATTTTTCTCCTACTGCTTCCCATAATTTTTGACCGGGTTTTTTACTAAATAATTTTAGTAATGCATAAATAGAAATGGTGAAAAAATTCTCTTTTTTGATTCCTGCTGGTGCCACTCTTTTGTATTTTTTTCTTCCCAGCCAGAAAGTAATGGTAGCAAGGGCCATCAATATACCTGGTACACCAAAAGCGATCTCTGGACCATAGTATTTTTTTAATAAGGGAATGAACAATGGGGCTAGTGTTCCGCCCAAATTGATACTCATATAAAACCAGCCATAAACTTTTGAAAGCAGGTGTTCATTGGTTCTATCAAACTGATCACCCACATTAGCAGATACACAGGATTTGATGCCTCCTGCACAACAGGCAATAACCACCAGTCCGGCACTAAAAATGGTATAATTATTATCCGATACAGATAACATGAAATGGCCAAATGTATAAATGATGGAAACAAAGAGTATTACCCGATACTTCCCAAAAAACCAGTCGGCCATTATAGCTCCCACAATGGGCATAAAATAGGCAAGGGTAACAAACAGGTGCGACATTTCATTTGCCTTTGCATCTGCTTCAGCAGTTAACAAAGGATTTAAAGTTGGATTGAAAAATGCAACAGCCATATAAGTAACCATAATTGACCGCAAACCATAAAAGCTAAATCTTTCCGCAATTTCGCTAACGATGATGAAGGGAACTGATTTGGGCATTCCTGATTTGGGCACGGTGCTTTCTATTTCACTCATAAGTTGTATTTTGGATTTTTAAAGATAAAGGGAAATCTTCTTGAAAGGGAACTATGGTTAGCTGCGTTAAAAAGCTTTTATAATCTAGTAAGCCAAAAAACGCCTGCAATCCACAATCCTGGCAAATTTTAATGCTAGTTTTAAGATCCTGCTTATCTTTTCACCCAAACTTTCACTAAACTCTCCAAAATGTCTGAAACCAAAAAAGCATTCAAACCCTTTGTTGCTCCCGAATCGAATATGAAGGAACTGACTGTTAAGTCCATTTTAGTTGGCAGTTTATTCGGCGTTATTTTTGGTGCCGCTACTGTTTACCTGGCATTAAAAGCCGGGTTAACCGTATCTGCTTCTATCCCTATTGCCGTTATTGCCATTACATTGGGAAGAAAGTTTCTGAAAACCACTATTCTCGAAAACAATATCATTCAAACTACGGGTTCGGCTGGTGAAAGTATTGCCGCAGGTGTGGCTTTTACCTTACCGGGTTTCTTGTTTCTATCATCTCCTGATAGTGCAGAATATTTTAATTACCTCACCATACTTATCCTCGCAATTGTAGGTGGATTATTAGGAACCTTATTAATGGTGCCTTTGAGAAAAGCTTTGATTGTAAATGAACATGATAACCTGCCCTATCCCGAAGGAACAGCCTGTGGCGATGTTTTAAAAGCTGGCGAAAAAGGTGGCGATTTTGCCAAGACCGCATTTTGGGGATTGGGCGTTGCTTTTACCTATGCTTTGTTGCAAAAGGTTTTACATGTAATTGCTGAAACACCTTTTTATGCCACCAAGCAGATCAATAAATTTTTCCCTTCTGCAAAAGTTAGTGGTGAGATCACACCGGAATATATGGGTGTGGGTTATATCATCGGACCAAAAATTGCCGGTGTATTGGTTGCAGGAAGTGTGTTAAGCTGGCTGGTATTTATTCCCTTATTATCAACCCTGGTTCCATCTGATGTTATTGCTACGCAGTTGGTAAAACTGGGTTACCTGGCTGACGTAGCCAAGAATGGCGGTAAGGGCGGCTGGGACGCAGCTACCCATACTTTTAATGATTATGCAGCTGCTATTTATTATGCTTATATCCGTCAGGTAGGTGCTGGCGCTGTTACGGCAGGGGGTATCATCACTTTGCTAAAAACCATTCCTACCATTGTAAAATCTGTGAAAGGAAGTATTGCTTCCTTAAAAGCAAAGAATGAACCCGGTGCTGCGGCTATTTTACGAACAGAAAAAGACCTGAGCCTGAAAGTAGTAGGATTTGGAAGTCTGGCTTTGATCGGATTGATAGCAGTTCTGCCGCAAGTACCTGGTGACAGCATTCTACAGAAACTATTGATCGGTGTATTGGTGATACTTTTTGGTGCTTTATTTGTAACCGTATCCTCTCGTATTGTGGGTTTGATCGGTTCTTCCAATAACCCCATCAGTGGAATGACCATCGCTACAGTAATGGGTACCAGTTTGATCTTTTTAAGTGTGGGCTGGACCGGTCAGTCATTTGAGCCATTGGTTTTGGTGGTTGGAGGTATGATCTGTATTGCAGCAGCCAATGCAGGTGCCACTTCGCAGGATTTGAAAAGCGGTTATATAGTTGGTGCCACACCACGCAACCAGCAAATTGCTTTGTTTGTGGGAGCGATCGTTTCTTCCGTGGTAATTGGTTTAACAGTTAAATTTCTTGACAGGCCAACAACAGAAATGGTACAGCAGGGAATCAACCATGCCATTGGTTCTGATAAATACCCGGCACCACAAGCTACCTTAATGGCTACTTTAATTAAGGGGATCTTATCACAAAACCTCGACTGGCAATATGTAGTGGTAGGTATTTTTCTGGCGATTACGATGGAATTGTGCGGCATCAAATCGCTCAGTTTTGCTATTGGAGTGTATTTGCCATTAGCTACTACTTTGCCCATATTTATTGGTGGTGCCATCAGGGGTATTGTAGAAAGCAAACAGAAAAAAAATAATGTCAAAATTAATGCAGAGGAAGAGGAACTGGGTAAGGGTAATCTCTTTGCAACCGGACTGGTGGCGGGCGGTGCTGTTGCCGGTGTGGTGATCGCCTTCCTGGCAGGTTCTGATTTTGGCGAAAAGTTCCTAAATGCCGTTAGTTTGGAATCATCCATTGCCGGCGCCATTTCTCATGAAGGGTATTTTATCATGGGTACCGTGTTTTTTGCATTGATGGGTTGGATATTGTATAAGGTGGCGATTAAGAAAACGGCAGAGTAAAGAAGTAAAATTTTGAAATGATTTGACCCCACAATAATCATTATTGCGGGGTCTTTTTTTAGCCACAGATTACACAGATTATCACAGATTTTTTGTGTGTTAATCAGTGAAACCTGCCTGTCGGCAGACAGGTCTGTGGCAATAAAATAAATGATTAAACTTTCCATTCATAAAACAGTCTTACCTAAAAATACCGCTATGCAAATTCAGCGTTTTTATAAAATCTTCACGGTTGCTGTATTGATGACCGTACTTTCTGCCTTTGTACAAGGCACCGACTTAGCTCCCGAACCCAAACTCAATTTGCCCTATAAAAAAATGGGATTAACAACCGAACAGGCTGCTGCTCATTTACTGGGCAGGTTCAGTTTTGGTACAAAGCCAGGTCAGGTGCAGGAAGTTGTAGCCATGGGCTTAGAAAATTGGTTAGTACAACAACTAACTGCTAATCATAGTGATGAGGTAGTTAACAAAAGATTACCTGCTTCCTTTTATGATGCATTAACCATGAACAATGAAACCATCACCAATACTTACCTCAATGCCGGGCAGATCATTAGGTTAGCTGCAAAGAATAAATTATTGGATAAGGATTCTGTTAGAAACCTGGAGAAACCTGAATACCGTGCGCAATTAAAAAAACTGATGGATGAGCAGGGTTATAAAGCACCACAGGAATTAAATCGTCAGTTAATCAATCAAAAAATTGTACGGGCTGCTTATGGTGAAAACCAGTTGCAGGAAGTGCTCACAGATTTCTGGTTCAATCATTTCAATGTATCCCTAATCAAACCGCAATGCCAGCAATTTGTATTAACCTATGAAAGAGATGCCATTCGCCCCAATGTATTAGGAAATTTTAGTACACTACTAGAAACAACGGCTAAACATCCTGCCATGCTGGAATACCTTGATAATGCTTCCAGTGTTAGTATGGATAATGATATGGCCAAACAACAGGAGAAAAGTCAGGTAGCCAGAATGGCCAGACATCGTTTACAAAAATTAGCAGACGATACATCTAAACAAGGCTCGAAATTTTTACAACAAGCCATCAATAACAGAAAAAACCAGGGATTGAATGAAAACTATGCCCGAGAAATAATGGAATTGCATACGCTGGGTGTAGATGGTGGTTACACACAACAGGATGTAACCACAGTAGCCAAAGCCCTTACCGGATGGAGTGTAAGACCCATGGTGAAAGACGCCCCAGGTATGAAGTTGATGGAAACGGCTGGTCCGGCCATTTTGGCAAGAAGAGGTTATATTGTAGAAGGCGACTTCCTGTTTCGTTCAGACAAACATGATGCATCTGCTAAAACCATACTGGGTAAAGGTTTTCCTGCCAATGGGGGATATGAAGAGGGAAAGCAGGTATTGGCAATGCTGGCCACGCATCCTTCTACCGCGAAATTTATCTGTACCAAACTGGCTGCAAGATTTGTGAATGATACACCTGCAGCAGAACTGGTAAACAAAATGGCGGCTTCTTTTTTATCCAGCAAAGGCGATATCAAAACCGTTTTAATTACCATGGTAAATAGTAAAGAGTTCTGGGGTAAAGAAGCCCTGCGCGAAAAAGTAAAGTCACCCTTCGAGTATGCCATCAGTGCCATCAGAGCCACCAATGCCGATGTACAACAACCTTTTCAGATCTATAACTGGTGTATGAAAATGGGACAGCGTTTTTATTTTTACCAGGCACCCACCGGATTCCCCGACAGAGCCAGTTTTTGGATCAATACCGGGTCTTTGCTGAACAGGATGAATTTTGGATTGGCTTTTGCATCACAAAAAATACCAGGGGTAAAACTAAATCTTGCTGCATTGAATGATAACCATGAACCAGAAAGTGCTGAAGCTGCATTGGCTGTGTATAGTAAGATCTTATTACCGGAAAGAAACCAGGAAGAAAATATTCGACGACTAACTGTTATGATAAATGATGCCAGTCTGGAAAAGAAGATCAGTGATGCTGCTGAGAAAAATACAAACGTTGTAAAAGATGATCTTTTAACTATGTCGGAGGATATGATAGATACAGATGCAGGGGGCAAAAAAAATCGTCGCGGGAATGCGAATGAGAAAAAGGCATTCAGTAAAAAAAACCTGCCTATAACAACTGTTTATGTGGAAGGCAATAATAATACCGTTTCTCAAGTGGCTGGGATCATTTTGGGGTCACCGGAGTTTCAGCGTAAATAGGTTTTTTTAACACAGAGATAGCAGAGTTAAAAGAGTTTCACAGAGATAAAAATAAAATTATGGTTAATAGAAGAGCATTCATGAAATCTGGGGCGATGGCCATTTTTGCGGCTGGCTTTGGCGGGGTTCCTACATTTATTGCCAGAGCTGCAGACAGCAGAAAGATCCTATCGCCTTACAAAAAAAATAAAGTGCTGGTTTGCATTTTTCAGCGTGGTGCCATGGATGGTTTGATGGCCGTGAGTCCGTATACAGATGAAAACTTGAAAAAGTCACGTCCTACTTTATTTATGAGTCCGGCTGAAACAGAAGGAAAAATGTTCGACCTCGATGGAAGGTTTGGATTGCATCCTGCCTTACAATCTTTCTCACCACTTTTTACAGAAGGCAGAATGGCTATTGTACATGGTGTTGGCAGTCCGAATACAACCCGCAGCCACTTTGATGCACAGGACTATATGGAGAGCGGTACACCTTTTAGTAAAAGTACCAGTAGTGGCTGGCTTAACAGGGCATCGGGTATGTTAGATCATCCGGGTACGCCTTTTCGTGCAGTAAGTTTAACCAGTGCCTTACCCAGAACTTTGTATGGCGATCACGAATCACTTGCCATTAACAATTTACAGGAATTTGCTATACAAATGAAAGGCAACCCATTTGCTTCTAAGCTGGCATCAAAATCATTTGAACAATTGTATGATCAAACATCTAATGAAATTTTAAATAAAGCAGGCAAGGAAAGTTTTGATGCGATGAAAATGTTGCATGTAAACAACATTAAAAACTACCAGCCTGCTAATGGTGTGGTATATCCTAATACACCATTGGGCAATGCTTTAAAACAAATTGCCACATTGATCAAAATGGATATTGGGATGGAGCTTGCATTTGCAGAAAGTGGTGGATGGGATACACATTTTAACCAGGGCACCATAAATGGTTCTCTGGCACGTAACCTGAAAGATTTTAGTGAATGCATCGCTGCATTCTGGAAAGATATGGGTGCCTACCAGGATGAAGTAACTATAATGACCATGACAGAATTTGGCAGAACCGTTCACCAGAACGGATCAGGCGGAACGGATCATGGAAGGGCTAGTTGTTTGTTTGTATTAGGTAATAATGTGCAAGGTGGAAAGGTTTACCAAAATATACAATCTCTGAGCAAAGAACATTTGGAAGATGGTCGCGATTTGCCTGTTAGTACTGATTTTCGTTCGGTATTTAATAGTGTGGCTAAAGGGCATTTGAATATCAGTGAAGATAAAAAATTGTTTCCAGGGTGGGAGGGGAAAGATTTGAAGATTGTGAGAGGGTAATCTTTAATTTTCTTTAGCCGCAGATGCGCAGATTCTTAAAAAAATCTGCGCATCTGCGGCTAAAATTTATTCCACTTCCACAATCATCTCCACCTCAACAGGCATATGAAAAGGTAATGCATTCATACCCACAGCAGATCTGGCATGTTTTCCTTTCTCACCAAATACCGCCACCATTAAATCAGAATAACCATTGATCACTTTGGGCTGGTCTGCAAAATCTTCCGTACAATTAACCATGCCTAGTACTTTGATAATTCGTTTTACTTTAGACAGCTCACCGAGCTCTTTTTTCAAAACAGCAATTTGCATGATGGCAGTTAATTTGGCTGATTCGTATCCCTGCTCAATGGTCATGTTTTTACCCAATTTGCCGGTAAGGTATTTGCCATCCTTATCGGTGGGTCCTTTGCCGGAAAGAAATAAAAGGTTGCCTGTTCTTACCGCATTCACATAATTGGCAACAGGAGAACTAATGTTGGGTAAAATAATGCCCAGTTGGTTTAGTTTTTCTTCGGGTGTTTGCGCATGGATGGATGACATGATGCAAAAGCAGATACAGCTAATAATGATTCTCATATAATTTTAATTTTTGCGAACTATGAATATACCGTTTTTTTGTTTTGCTGGATTCTCCTAGCTTTAAGCAAAGGATTCTAGCATGCAATGGCGCCTATTTAAATATGGTTCTCCCTTTATCGTTTTTTTTCTTGCCTGGCTTTCTTTTACTAATAAGGGATTCATTTGTTTTTTACCCATAATCTGGGCTTTTGTTTGCATACCTTTTTTGGAATTATTCCTTCAGCCTTCCGATAAAAATCTGGCAGAAGCCGAAGAAGAAATTGTAAAAGCAGACCGCAATTATGATTACCTGCTATATGCAACGGTTCTGCTTCAATATGCAGCTTTAGTATATTTTCTTTTTTCTTTACAGGACTCAACTCTTACTACGCTTGATTATGCAGGACGCATCAGCAGTATGGGTTTGCTTTGCGGGATATTTGGTATTAATGTTGGTCATGAACTCGGTCATAGAGCAAAAAAATTTGAACAGTTGCTGGCCAAGCTGCATTTATTGACTTCTCAATACCTCCATTTTTTTATTGAGCATAATAAAGGCCACCACAAACATGTGGCAACACCCATAGATCCTGCTTCTGCGCGACTGGGAGAAAATCTATGGATGTTTTATCCAAGAACGATAGTGGGTTCTTATAAAAATGCCTGGGCTATTGCCAACAAAGAAGCCAAAAGAAACGGACAAAATGCTTTGGGTTTACAAAACGAGATGGTACAGTTTACAATGGTACAATTGGGTATGTTAGCCATCATTTTTTATTTTTTCGGCGCTAAGATTTTGCTCTGCTATCTATTTGCTGCGTTGATGGGCATTCTATTGTTAGAGGCCGTTAATTATATTGAACATTATGGCTTACAAAGAAATGAAATAGGGGATGGAAAATTTGAAAGAACCCAGCCACAACATAGCTGGAATAGTAACCATGTTTTGGGCAGATTAATGTTATTTGAACTCAGCAGGCATAGTGATCATCATTATATGGCGAGCCGTAAATACCAGGTTTTGCGGCACTTTGATGGAGCACCTCAAATGCCAACAGGCTATCCCGGAATGTTGATCCTGGCACATCTGCCACCCTTATTTTTTTGGGTGATGAATAAACAATTAAAAAAATAGCAGTATACAAGGAAGCTAGTTGATAAATACTTCTTCAGCTTCCTCTGCGCAACCTCCCTGTTCTCTTTTCTCTGCGGTAAAATGAAGTACCATTAACAGCAAAGCCTCAAAGAGCGCAGAGTTTACGCAGAGGGCCATACATCCTGAAAATACAACAACAGCTTCCTAAATTTTCAAAGGAAACTGTTGCTGGGATGATTGGTTGAGGGGATTGATTATTTATTCTTAATTACCTGTACCTGCTGCTCTTTTTGCTTCTTCTTTCATTTTTTCATTTGCCGATATCAGGAACTGTACATTTCTGTTTTGTATACGACCAGCTTCTGAGTCATTACTATATTTGGGTGCTTCTTCACCAAATCCTTTAACGGTAAGTCTTGCATTACTGATACCATTGTTGGCCAAATAATTACTTACAACATAACCTCTTTTTTCCGACAAGGATTGGTTGTATGCAGTTGAACCTGTGTTATCGGTATGGCCTTGTATCTCAATATTGGTATCGGGATATTTAACCAGAATCGCATTCAATTTGTCCAGGTTAACTTTTGCTTCGTTTGACAGATTGGTTTGATTTATAGTAAATAAGATTTTGTCGCTAAACTCTACTACTATTCCTTCTCCTACTCTTTCTACTTTTGCATTAGGCAAATCTTTTTGAATATCTGCAGCTTGCTTATCCATGTTCTTACCAATGATAGCACCACCTACGCCACCTACAGCAGCGCCTATGAGTGCGCCAACACCTACATGTCCTGATAAACTACCGATCAGGCCACCCACTGCGGCACCTCCTGCTGTACCAATGGCAGCGCCCTTTTGCGATTTATTCATGCTCGTACAAGCAAGCATTAAAAATAGAAATGAAAACGGAACCAGGATGCGCAATGACTTTCTCATAAATTAAAATTGTAAGTTGTATGTAAAAATTTTACAATTACAAAGTTGACCCATTAACAATGATCTGTTGTTACAGCCTCTTGTAAAATAGTTACAGCATTCACTTGTTAGGTAAAATGAAGATTATAGTCAGTAAGAATAGCACACCATAATTATTCCTGAACTGGGATTATCAGGTGAATAGGGTTATTTGAAAAGCGAGAAAGGGATTCTAAGGCATTAAAAATCTTCTATACTTACATACGATTTACAGCTTCCCATGTTTAATCTCATCCACCACAGCCGGATCTAATAAGGTTGAGGTATCACCGAGGTTAGCAATTTCACCTTCTGCAATCTTGCGTAAGATTCTGCGCATGATCTTGCCACTTCTGGTTTTGGGCAATCCACTCACAAACTGGATCTTATCAGGTTTGGCAATGGCACCAATAATTCTGGTAACGGTTTGCAGTATATCTTTCCGGATCATTTCTGCAGTGCCATGCGTATCCTGGCTGTGAGAACCCTGGTAAATAACATAAGCGTAAATACCCTGTCCTTTTATATCATGGGGATAACCTACTACGGCACTTTCTACCACACCTGCGTGCATATTGATGGCATTCTCTACTTCGGCAGTACCTATTCTGTGTCCACTAACATTTAAAACATCATCCACCCTGCCGGTAATTCGGTAAAAACCATTCTTATCGCGCATGGCGCCATCACCAGTAAAATACATGTTTTCGTAAGTAGCAAAATAATTGGTGCGGCATCTTTCATGATCGCCATAGGTTGTGCGTAAAATACCCGGCCATGGGGCTTTAATACAAAGGTTACCAGAAACGGTTTCATCTCCTTCCGAAAAAATTTCTTTGCCATTTTCATCAACCAGTGTCATCATCAATCCAGGCATGGGTAAGGTTGCCCAACTGGGAACAGCAGGTGTAATACCTGCCAGGTTACTGATCAAACAACCACCGGTTTCTGTTTGCCACCAGGTATCTACAATAGGACATTTTTTCTTGCCTACATGTTCATCATACCAATGCCAGGCTTCTTCATTGATGGGCTCTCCAACGGTTCCTAATATTTCCAATGAAGAAAGATTTTTGCCATTTAAAGGACCTGTACCAAAACCCATTAAACTCCTGATGGCAGTAGGTGCGGTATAAAAAATGTTGACTTTAAATTTATCAATCACATCCCAAAACCTTCCTGCATCCGGGTAAGTAGGTACGCCTTCAAACAGCAGGGAAGTGGCACCTGCACTTAAGGGGCCATAAATAATATAGGTATGTCCGGTGATCCAGCCAATATCTGCCGTACAAAAATGTACCTGACCAGGTTTGTATTGAAATACATTCACAAAAGTATAATTGGCCCAGATCATATACCCGGCGCAGGTATGCACTACACCTTTTGGTTTACCCGTAGAACCGGAAGTGTATAAAATGAACAGTGGGTCTTCAGCATCCATTTCTTCTGCTTCTATAAAAGTTAATCCCTGTTCTTCAATATGTTTCATTTCTTCTTCCCACCAAACATCCCTGCCCTTCAGCATGGATACAGGTGTTCTGGATCTGGTACAAACAATCACTTTTTTAATACTTCTATTGCCGATCAGTGCATCGTCAATCACAGATTTCAAAGGAATGTCTTTGGCACCCCTGAATGCACCATCGCAGGTGATAATAAATTCCGCCTGGGCATCGTATAACCTGTCTGCGATACTCTGGGCAGAGAAACCGCCAAAAACCACACTGTGTATGGCCCCTATTCTGGCACAAGCCAAAACGGCAATGGCGAGTTCAGGTGTCATGCCCATATAAATACATACACGATCTCCTTTTTTTACGCCGTTATTTTTGAGTACATGCGCAAACTGACAAACCTTTTCCAGCAGTTTTTTATAAGTTAGTGTTCTGTGTTGTTCATCAGGGGAATTGGGCTCCCAAATGAGTGCAGGTTCATTTCCCTTGGTTGCAATATGTCTGTCGAGACAGTTCTCTGTAATATTGAGTTTGCCTCCTTTAAACCATTCTATCCTGGGCTCTTTAAAATTCCAATCCAGAATGGTATCCCATTTTTTATGCCAGCTAAAATTTTCGGCTATGGCACTCCAAAAACCATTCGGGTCTTCTATGCTTTGCTGATAAGCAATTTTGTATTCTTCGTAGGATTTGATCTGATAAGGATAGGACATGGGAAAAATATTAAAGAACCTTAAAGATAAGTCAGACAATTGAATTGTATGTTTTGAAACAAAACCTGAATGGCATTCACTGAATTTATCCTTTTCAAAATTGATTTTTGAACTACTGTGTTTGGAGAAGTGACCTCTTTAACGTAAGTTGACCCTGATTTAACTGCTTATGAAAGAACCAAAAGGAATTTGGAAAGTAATCGGTGCTTCTTCTCTGGGAACATTGATCGAATGGTATGATTTTTATATATTCGGAAGCCTTGCAACGGTGCTTGCCAGCCAGTTTTTTCCTAAAACCAATCCAACAGCCGCTTTACTGTCAACACTGGCAACCTTTGCTGCAGGTTTTATTGTAAGACCTTTTGGGGCATTGTTTTTTGGCAGACTGGGAGATCTTATTGGCCGTAAACATACATTCCTGTTAACGCTCATCATTATGGGCGGATCAACTTTTGCCATTGGTTTGATACCCGGGTATGATAAAATTGGTTATGCAGCACCCATACTGGTGTTGGTTTTGCGTTTATTACAAGGCCTGGCCCTGGGAGGGGAATATGGCGGCGCAGCCACTTATGTAGCAGAACACTCACCCGATAATAAAAGGGGATTCTATACATCCTGGATTCAAACAACAGCCACACTCGGTTTATTTGTTTCACTGGGTGTTATCTTATTAACCAGACATGGATTAGATGCAGACGAAGCAAAATCAATTGCAAAATTTAATGACTGGGGTTGGCGTATACCTTTTCTGGTTTCCATATTGCTGGTAATTGTTTCGATATATATCAGGTTAAAAATGAAAGAGTCGCCCCTGTTTGAACAATTGAAAACAGCAGGCACCCGATCGGTTAATCCTTTGAAAGAAAGCTTTGGCCATAAAACCAATATGAAGATGGTTCTGCTGGCTTTATTTGGAGCAACCATGGGTCAGGGAGTGGTATGGTATACCGGTCAGTTCTATGCCCAATCTTTTATTGAAAATGTTTGCAAGGTTGATTTTGACCAATCGAGAACCATCCTGATCTGGGCTATTTTATTTGCCACGCCGTTTTTTGTTTTGTTTGGAAGCTGGAGTGATAAGGTAGGCCGTAAATGGATCATGCTGGCTGGTATGTTTCTGGCCATCATTAGTTACCAGTTTCTCTTTAAACAATTATTGGTACTTACCGATGCAGGTACCAAAATGGAAATAACTGAATTGAAACAGACCAAAACCAAAAAGACCTTTATTCCACAAACAACGGATACGCTCAGAACAGTAGTAAAGCGGTTTTTTTATGCAGATGGGATGATTGTTACAGAAACTAAAAATGATACGGCTTATGGTGAAGCAGGTAAGCTCACTATTAATCCTGAGTTTAAAATTGCGAAAAAAGTTGGTAATACAGACTACTGGAAAATGGTCTTCATCGTTTTTATTATGATCATTTATGTAACCATGGTGTATGGACCGATAGCGGCATTCCTGGTAGAATTATTTCCTACTAAGATCAGGTACACGTCCATGTCATTACCCTACCATATTGGTAATGGTGTTTTTGGTGGACTCACACCTTTTATTGCCACTTTGTTGACAACTATTTATACCAATGATAAACTGGTGGGTTTGATGTATCCAATCATGATTGCAGCTGTTTGTTTGGTGATTGGTACCTTGTATATCAATAATAAGATACATGCGGAGATATTGGAATAGGTAGTTTGGGTTGCAGAGGGTTCGGGGGATTTCTCGTCGTTCCTCCTCGAAGTTGTTGAGGGTTTGGGGGATTTCTCGTCGTACCTCCTCGAAATGACGGCGGTGTCGATAAAATATTATTTGTATGAATATAATTAAACGATTAGCAGGTATTATCTGGATCTTATTGGGTCCGGTGGCAGTGTACTATCTAATTCAGACTGCCGCTTCTGAGATCAGTAAGAAACCTGTTATGGATACAAAAATTCAATGGGGGGTGTTTGTGGTGGTGTTCATTCCTATTGCGGTAGGGATGGTATTGTTTGGTTATTATGCTTTAAAGGGTGAATACGATCATCTTCCGGAAAGTTCTGAGGAAATAACAGATTAAAAGAAGTTTTCTATAAATACTATCTTATCAAACCCTTAACCCTGTTCAGGGGTATAATCTCCATTCATTAAAGTATTTTTACCGAAACTGTTCCGCATGTCCATAGAAGTTACGCAGATCCATAAACAGTACGGTGAACAGGCCGCTATTAGTCAGGTATCTTTTACCATCAATAAGGGAGAAATAGTAGGTTTCCTCGGACCAAATGGTGCCGGTAAAAGCACCACCATGAAAATCATTACAGGGTATTTAAAGGCGGATACTGGTTCTGTAAAAGTTTGTGGGTTGGAAGTGTCTGCCAATCCTATCGAAGTTAAAAAAAAATTGGGTTACCTGCCCGAAGCCAATCCGCTGTATGCTGATATGTATATCAGGGAATACCTGGGTTTTATAGCAGGGGTACATGGCATCAAGGATAGTTTGGAAGCCATTGAAAAAGTGATCACACTTACCGGACTTTACCTTGAATCAAAAAAGAAAATCAGTCAGCTTTCAAAAGGATATAAACAAAGGGTTGGATTGGCTGCTGCATTGATACATAATCCGGAAGTACTGATACTGGATGAGCCAACCAGTGGACTTGATCCCAACCAGATCATCGAGATTCGCAATGTGATCAAAGCACAGGGCAAGGATAAAACCGTTTTGTTTTCCTCCCATATCTTACAGGAAGTAGAAGCTTTGTGCGATAGGGTAATCATTATCAATAAAGGGAAACTGGTTGCAGATAGCACGATCAGCAATCTTCAGCAGGGCAATAAAAAATTGCAGGCAGTGATGGTTGCTTTCAAAGATGCGCTGGCTATGGATTTGATCGATCAGGTAAAAGGGGTTACCAAAATGGAACAACCACAAATGAATCATTACAGATTCATAACCGAAGATCCTGCCTATGTAAGAAAACAGCTGCTTGAACTGGCAGTACTGCACAACCTCAATATTGTTTCCTTGCAAACAGAATCGCAAAGTCTGGAAGATGTTTTCCGTTCTTTAACCAAATAGTAAAGCTTTTTTACACAAATAGTTTTACATCTTCGCACAGATGGATACACTTAAAGGAATTTCATTTGCCGTAACCATTCAAAAAACGGTTGAAACAACCGATCTGCAATGGTGTGCTGGTTTAATGGCTGCCAATGAGCCCTTGATTAGTTTGCAAAGGAATTATGATCATTCCATTAAATTACTGGAAGACCCATTGAGTGAAGTGTATCTTATTAAAGAAGTTTTAGAAAGACTTGGCTTTATCATGATCAAACAAAAGGTCCTTTTACCGGATATATTCAAGTCATCGTTTTTAAGCAGGAATACAGGAACAAGGGGTTGGGTAAAGCTACCATTCAGTATATGGAAGACATCATATTCAGGAATAGCCCCAATGTTTTTATTTGTGCTTCCTCTTTTAATGATGGGGCACAAAAATTATACAAATCTTTGGGCTATGAGGTAATAGGTGTTTTAAAGGATTACGTGGTAAAGGGGCAGGATGAACTGTTCCTGCGAAAGACAATTGGGTCTTTGCATGATTTCAACAAAGAAAAAAGCCTTTAATTGCTTAAATTGCAATTCTTAATCAATAAAAACCTGGAAATTATCATTTCAAACCAAACAAGCAATCGATATGAGTTACATTATTGAAGTACATGCCAGACAGATCCTGGATAGTCGCGGAAACCCAACAGTAGAAGTAGATGTTGTTACAGATGATGGAGCATTAGGTCGTGCAGCCGTACCAAGCGGTGCTAGTACCGGTATTCATGAAGCAGCAGAGTTACGCGATAACGATAAAAAGAAATATGCAGGTAAGGGTGTTTTGAAAGCCGTTAAGAATGTGAACGATATTATTGCAGAAAGCATCGTTGGTTTTGATGTAGCCCAGCAGGCTGCTATAGATGAAACCATGATCGCCCTGGATGGTACCCCTAATAAAACCAAATTGGGTGCCAATGCTATCCTGGCTGTAAGTATGGCTGTAGCCAAAGCAGCAGCAGAAGAAGCGGCATTGCCTCTTTACAGGTATATCGGTGGTACCAATGCCAAAACATTGCCCATGCCTATGATGAATATCCTCAATGGCGGTGCACATGCGGATAATAAAATTGATTTTCAGGAATTCATGATCATGCCTGTTGGCGCACCTTCTTTTAGTGAAGGATTGCGTTGGGGTGTGGAAATATTCCATGTATTAAAAAGTGTATTGAAGAAAAAAGGCTTTAGTACCAATGTGGGTGATGAAGGTGGTTTTGCACCTAATATCCAGAGCAATGAAGAAGCTATTGAAACAGTATTGGAAGCAATTGCCGCTGCAGGATATAAAACAGGCTCACAGATTGTGATCGCCATGGATGCCGCTAACAGTGAATTGTGGGATGCCAAAAAGAAAAAATATGTTTTCCATAAGAGCAGCGGCAAAGCCGTAAGCAGTGATGAACTGGTTAAGTTTTGGGAAAAATGGGTAAAGCAATACCCTATCGCTTCTATTGAAGATGGCATGGCTGAAGACGATTGGAATGGGTGGAAAGCATTAACACAGGCTGTAGGTAGTAAATGTCAGTTGGTGGGTGATGATCTTTTTGTTACCAATGTAAACAGACTGCAAACCGGTATTGATAAAGGAATTGCCAATGGCTTATTGGTTAAAGTGAACCAGATAGGTACTTTAACTGAAACCATCAATGCGGTAACATTGGCACAGCATAACGGTTATAACACTATTATGAGTCACCGCAGCGGCGAAACAGAAGACACAACGATTGCTGACTTGGCTGTTGCATTAAATTGCGGACAGATCAAAACCGGATCTGCATCACGTACCGACAGGATAGCTAAGTACAATCAATTGATTAGAATAGAAGAGATGCTGGGAAGTACCGGCATTTATCCTAAAGGAAAAATTAAGTTTGGGAAATAGTTGTTGAAACAAAAGTTTGTAAGCCATCAGTGCAGCGCTATTTATTTAGTCTGACTGATGGTTTACAGCTTTCTTCACAACTGTTAATTAGTTTAATTGCATCCCTAATTACTTATTTTCTATTTTTAGCAAGTACAAGAAATTCTCACCGTAATTTTTGCATGAAAAAATTCTTCACCATCCTCACCAATAAATACCTGGTAGCTTTCAGTTTCTTTGTTGTTTGGATGTTATTTTTTGACCAGCGCGACTATTTTCAACAAAAAGAAAGGTCGGCTGAATTAAAAAAATTAGAGACAAAAAAGCAGTTTTACGTACAGGAAATAGAGAAAACCAAAAAGGAACTCACTGATTTACAGAACAATCCGGCCGCTTTAGAGAAATTTGCCCGCGAACAGTTTCTGATGAAGAAAGACGGCGAAGACATTTACTTGATAGAAGATACTACCCTGCCAAAGAAATAAATCTCCCCGCAAATCGTTGGTGCACTTCATTTGTAGCCACTTACAATATTCTGCAATATTCGCCGTTTTATAAAAACGCCGTATCCTTAGATATTAAGTGGTGATTATTATGATGAAAAAATTCAAAGAAGAGGATCTGATCCTTTACCTGTACCAGGAATGTACACCTAAACAAAGGACAGATATAGATGAAGCACTGGAGTATGACCTGGAACTGCAAGATCGTTTACAGGTACTCAAGCGTACCCTACAGCAACTGAATAAGTTGAAACTGAAGTCGCCTTCCAAACAAACCATCAAAACCATTCTGAAGCACGCAGCATCTAATCGTTCAGCGCAATAAATAAGATACTTACCAAAGCTGCCGGTTTTCAACTAAATTTATCTACACTAAATTCAACCGTATGAAAAGCGTTTGTTATAAATTATTGGTGGTACTCTGTTGTAGTATTTCCATTGGCTATGCACAACATGCCGGTATGGTTCATGAAACCAAAAAAGTAAAAAGTGCGATAATGGGCAGGGATGTTCGTTATACTGTTTATTTGCCTGCAGATTATGAAACATCCAACAGAACTTACCCGGTAGTTTATCTTTTACATGGTTATACGGATGACAATACAGGCTGGTTACAATTTGGAGAGATCAACCGTTATGCAGACAAAGCTATTGCAGAGGGAACCATTCCACCCATGATCATTGTAATGCCCAATGCCGATTCCAGCTGGTATATCAATGCCTATGATGGTAAAGAAAGCTATGAAGATTTTTTTATCAAAGAATTCATGCCTACTATAGAAAATGAATACCGCATTAAAGCAGAGAAAAAGTTTAGGGGTATCGCAGGGCTTTCTATGGGAGGTTATGGAACACTGATCTATTCTCTCAAATACCCGCAATTATTTGCAGCGGCCGCACCCCTTAGTGCTGCTGTATTTGATGATGATGCCGTGGTTGGTTTTCCGGAAAGCAACTGGGCCGGTACTTTTGGTCAGTTATTTGGGAGAGACCTGAAAGGGAAAGACAGATTAGGAAAAGCCTGGTATGATAATTCTCCTTTAAAAATAGTGGCAACCAAATCTCTCGATGAACTTAAAAAAGTTCGATACTGGATAGATTGTGGTGACGATGATTTTTTAACCAAAGGAAATTGTTTGTTGCATATTGCTTTAACAGAAAAAAGAGTACCGCATGAATACCGTGTTCGGGATGGTGCACATACCTGGACCTATTGGAGAACGGGTATTACAGATGCATTGAAATTTATAGGCGATAGTTTTCATCAGTATTAATTAAATCTTTTTTTGCGAGAAATAATTTAGCACACAAAGGCACAAGGGCACAGTTTTTTGATCGCCTGTTTAAAACCGTTTGAATAAACGGCAATCAAACCGTGCCTTAGTGCCTTTGTGCGAAAATTAAATAATATAAATGACCAAGAAAGAACGATACCAATTCATTCTCGATTATTTTCAAAAGAATGTTCCTGAAGCGGAAACAGAATTGTTGTACGACCATCCTTTTCAGTTATTGGTAGCTGTAATTCTCTCTGCGCAATGCACCGATAAACGGGTAAACCTTACCACACCAGCTATCTTCCAAAAATACCCGGATCCTTTAGCTATGTCGAAAGCTACATTTGAGGAGCTCTTTCCATTGATCAGGAGTATTTCTTATCCAAATAATAAAACCAAACATCTCATCGGCATGGCTAATAAGCTCATAGACAACTTTGGTGGCGAAGTACCTATGACGGTTGAGGAGCTGGTACAATTACCCGGTGTAGGTAGAAAAACAGCTAACGTTATAACTAGTGTGATAGACCAACAGCCCAATATGGCTGTGGATACCCATGTTTTCAGGGTAAGCAAAAGATTGGGATTGGTTTCTCCCAAAGCTTCTACACCATTAGCAGTAGAGAAAGAACTCATCAAACATATTCCCAAAGAACTGGTGCATAAAGCGCATCATTGGCTCATTTTGCATGGGCGTTATGTTTGCTTGGCAAGATCGCCAAAGTGTTCGGATTGCGTTTTAAAGGAGTGGTGTAAGTATGATGGTAAGAATTAGACCTCCGAGTTTTTTTCAACACAGAGATCACGCCGCATATGCAAAACCTGATCATGAGAGAAAGAACCGAGTTGCACAGAGTGTTCAATAAGAGAAGGACAAAAGAAAAAGAGAATCTACGAAATTCGGAGTTGCTACTTTTCTCTCTTAGCAAAAACCTCTGTGAAACTCTGTAATCCTCTGTGCGCTCTGTGTTAAAAGAAAATATATAATCTCCTGAATATTTTCTTTTAATACAGAATACCAGAGAGAAGACTTAGTTTTTGCCTTTTACAAGTGTGTAGGAATCATCTATACATTCTTTGAGGAGATGGTTAGAAAGCGTTCCATCCACAACGATTGTGTTCCAGTGTTTTTTGTTCATGTGGTAGCCGGGTAAAACAGAATGCGGAAATTCTTCTCTCAGTTCAATGGCTTTATCCGGATTGCATTTTACATTAAATCTTAGCGGATGTTCATCTAATGATACAAGCAGGTACACTTTTCCATTTACTTTAAACACCAGCGTATCCGGACCAAAAGGAAAAGATTCTTCAGTGCCTGTTTTATGCAAACAATATTCTCTTAGTTCCTCAGCGTTCATGGTATGAAAATAAAAAAACCTGCCATAATAATATGGCAGGAATCTAAGTATTTTGTAGGGTTGCCAAAATTAAACTCTGCGCAAACTCCCCACCCTCCCTGTCTCCGCGGTAAAAAAAATCGAGAGAATACCAAATTAAAGAGAACGCGGTGTTTCACGCTGAGATAAAATGATCAAATCATTTTCTTAACCTGGTCAATCAGCTCACCCTTGGTAATAGGTATTCCCATTACTTTATTGTAAGCTTTAGCATCAACCATGTATTCATCACGGATGATCTTTACCAACTGTCCATTATTAATCTCAGGGATCAATACCTGGTCGAAGTTTTTGATGATCTCCCCCAGATTTTTTGGAAAGGGGCGCAGGTAACGGATATGTGCATGACTAACCGCATGTCCTTCTGCCTGTAATTCTAGTGCAGCACTTTTAATAGCGCCATAAGTAGAACCCCAGCCTAATATCAAAACCTTGCCTTTGGCGGGACCGCTATCAATGGTTTGCAAAGGAATATGGTCTGCGATCTTATCAACCTTGGCCTGACGAACATTTACCATATGCTGGTGGTTCTCTGCTTCGTAATTGATATTGCCGGTGATGTCTTGCTTTTCCAATCCACCAATCCTGTGTTCAAAGCCTGCAGTTCCGGGGATGGCCCATGAACGTGCAAGGTTCTCATCTCTGCGATAAGGCTGGAACTTGGTTTCTCCCTCCGCTAATTCTTTCTTGAAGTTTACAACAATGGGTTTAAGATCCGAAACTGATGGAAATTTCCAGGGCTCTGCACCATTGGCAATATATCCATCACTTAGCAAAACAACGGGTGTCATATGCTGCACTGAAATTCGGCATGCTTCAAAAGCCACATCAAAACAATCACTTGGTGTAGATGTAGCAATTACAGGCATCGGACACTCACCATTTCTGCCATAATAGGCCTGCATCAAATCACTCTGTTCTGTTTTGGTAGGCAAGCCGGTAGAGGGTCCGCCACGCTGAATATTGATAATGACCAGGGGAATTTCCAGCATTACGGCCAGTCCCATAGCTTCTGTTTTTAAAGCCATACCCGGTCCGGATGTAGCTGTAACGCCCAAAGAACCACCATAACTGGCACCAATGGCAGAGGCAATAGCAGCAATTTCATCTTCAGCCTGAAAGGTTTTAATGCCAAAGCTTTTATACTTGCTCAATTCATGTAAAATATCTGAAGCAGGAGTAATAGGGTAAGCACCCAGGAAAATTTCCAGGCCACTTTTTTCGCCTGCAGCAATGAGGCCAAGTGATAAGGCCTGATTGCCCATGATGCTGCGGTATAAGCCCGGTTCCATCTTTGCTTTTTCCACCGTATAACGGGTAGTAAAGGTTTCGGTGGTATCTCCGTAGTTATAACCTGCCTGTAAAACCTTTATATTACTGTTAAGAATGGTTGGTTTCTTACCAAACTTTTCTTTCAAAAATTCAATGGTGGTTTCCAGGCTTCTGTTATACATCCAATAGATGTAACCCAATACAAACATATTTTTAGCACGGTCGCGCTCCTTATTTCCCAGTTCTGTAAAATCTTTCAGGGATTCACGCGTAAGTTTGGTAACATCTATTTTGATGACTTCATAGCTGTCTAAACTGCCATCTTCTAATGGATTTATGCCATCGGGATAGTTGGCTAAACGAAGGTTTCTGGCATCAAATCCTTCAATATTAACAATGATTTTTCCGCCGGGCTTAATTGCTTTCAGGTTTACTTTTAAGGCAGCCGCATTCATGGCTACCAAAACATCTGCAATATCTCCCGGGGTAAATACTTTGTTGGAAGAAAAATGCAATTGAAATCCACTCACTCCGGGTACGGTACCTATCGGAGCCCTGATCTCTGCCGGAAAATCCGGAAATGTAGCCAGATCAATACCTAGCATCGCGGTATTATTGGTAAACTGTTGTCCGGTAAGCTGCATACCGTCTCCGCTATCACCAGCAAACTTGATTACAACATCCTTCAGTAATTCATCTTTTTTAGCCATCGAAGTTTAAATTGTGCCGGCGAAGATACTTAATTACTAGGCACGATTTACACAGAAAATGCCTTATTGCTTGCTTTTTTGCCTGTTTCAGAAGAGTAATCAAAACAGGGGTTTACAAGGGGAACTGTTGACCATTAGCCGCATAATTAATATATCCGTCTTAATTTTAGTTTTCCCTAACAATCTACACTTCCTTTCGCCCTATAGAATTCGTATATTTGTTATTCTAAAAAATAGAAAATTATGGCAATTTTTAAATCAGGTAATCCAACTTTAACCCAGAAAATGTTCGATAAGGGCCTTCAGACAGATGCATCTGCACAAGGCATTATGACGGTTCGTGGAGCGATCAATAAGTTCGGTTTTCTGTTGTTGATGATAATTGCAGGTGCTGCCTATACTTGGCACTTGTTTGAAGAGGGTCAGACCAATTTGGTAACTACCTTGTTATATGTAGGCATTTTTGGTGGATTGATCACCGGTATCGCCATTTCTTTCAAGCCAAACTGGGCTCCTGTGTTGGCGCCCCTGTATGGTATTCTGGAAGGATTGTTTATTGGTGCCATTTCGGCCATCATGAATGCAGCTTTTGCTGAAAAATATCCTGGATTGGTGATGCAGGCTGTTGGGCTCACTTTTGGTGTTGCATTTGCCATGTTCCTATTGTATAATTTCCGCATTATCAATGCCACTCAAAAATTCAAATCTGTTATCATTACTTCAACATTGGGTATTGGCATATTTTACTTGCTTACCATGGTATTGGGTTTCTTTGGTGTGAATGTGGGCTTCATGAATGATAGCAGCATGCTGAGTATTGGTATCAGTTTGTTTGTAGTAGCTATTGCTGCTTTAAACCTGATATTAGATTTTGATATGATCGAGCAGGGCGCAGAAAGAGGTGCCCCTAAATTCATGGAATGGTATGGTGCATTTGGTTTGATGGTAACCCTTGTTTGGTTATACCTCGAAATGCTCCGCTTACTCAGCAAACTGGGTAGCCGCGATTAATTTTTTTAATTTTTTATAAAAGCCATTCTGCAAAGAGTGGCTTTTTTTGTGGGATATAGTACATGTCAGCGCAAATACGTTTAACTTAGTTTTATCTGAGTGATGAAATAAAGAAGTGTAATACTGGGTGTGCCATTTCATCAATCAAATTTGTATACATCGCTTCCTGTAAAAAGCATTTGCATGAATTTCCAAAGACAACAGTTTACCAACGAAGAGCTCATATACTTATACCGCAACCTGATATTGCCCCGCATGATCGAAGAGAAAATGTTGGTATTACTAAGGCAGGGTAAGATCAGCAAATGGTTCAGCGGTATTGGTCAGGAAGCTATTTCTGTTGGCGCAACCTTAGCCCTTCAAGCAGATGAATGGATCATGCCCTTACATAGAAACCTGGGCGTATTTACTTCACGCCAAATGCCTCTGCATAAACTTTTTATGCAATGGCAGGGAAATAAAGAGGGCTATAGCAAAGGCAGGGAAAGGAGTTTTCATTTTGGCAGTAAAGCACACCATATCTGCGGCATGATCTCGCATTTGGGTCCACAATTGGCCATAGCAGATGGGGTTGCGCTGGCTTATCAATTAAAAAAAGAAGCAAAAGTATCCCTCACATTCACCGGCGATGGCGGCACCAGCGAGGGAGATTTTCATGAAGCATTGAATGTGGCAGCCGTATGGGACCTGCCCGTGATTTTTGTGATCGAGAATAACGGCTATGGTTTAAGTACGCCCGTATCCGATCAATATCGATGCGAAAGCCTTGTGGATAAGGCAAGGGGTTATGGCATGGAAGGTGTTAAGATAGATGGTAATAATATTCTTACGGTTTATGAAACCATCAAAGGCGTTCGTGACTACTGCATTAAAAACAAAAAACCCTACCTGGTAGAATGTATGACCTTTCGTATGCGCGGCCACGAAGAAGCCAGCGGCACCAAATATGTACCCAAAGAACTCTTTGAAGAATGGGGCAGGTTAGATCCTATAAAAAATTATGAACAATTTCTAGTTGCAGAATCTGTATTAACAGAAATGCAAATGGCCGATATCAAAAATGAATTCAAAACTTACATAGAATCAGAATTACAATTGGCTTATCAGGCAGCAGAAATGGAAGTGGATGAAGAGGAGGAAATAAGAGATGTGTATGCAGAGAAGCAGTTTGGGGTTTGGAGTTTGGGGTTTGGTGTTGAAAATAAAGATAACTTCAAACATATAACCCAAAACGAAAACTCC
>CALRUV010000008.1:0-31083 GCA_943371455.1 Chitinophaga pinensis
ACGTGCCCATACCTGACTACTTTTACGTGTTTGTTTATCAGGCCATCCCATGATGCTGCAACCATCATTATAATCCTCTTTATCAGCATCCCAGCCATGTACCCATAATCCGGTTTTTTCATCCTTCAATTCATCATCGTGTGCCTTGAATTGTGCTACAAAATCTGCGATGTATTTTTCTTCTCCTGTTAATCGATACATTTCTAATAAAAACATACTTAACATATACACCGTATCATCCCATAATTCAACTGTTTCTGCCCTATGTGAAACACCACCGTTTGGAGCCCTGGGTGTTTGCAGGTATTGTGCGTAAATCTCGTTGCTTTTGTCAAGGTATTTTTTATCGCCTGTTATCCTGGCCAAAAATGCCATGCCATGTGCTGATGCCACTGCATTGGGATGTTTGCCATTGGCTACGCCAAAAGAAGCATCCATAGCCGTTTTGATATAATTTAGGTAAACTTGTTTATTAGCAACAGATTTACTGTTATACAATTGAACCAGTGAATGCAGAAATGTAGCCTGACCCCAATCCCATTTGTACTTTTCTGCAGGCATGAATACGTCACGTCCGTGTACTTCTACAGAATCAACCCAGGTTAGCTGACTGTAACCAATAAATGAATTAAACAGGCATAGGAAAGTAAAGACAAAGCAGTATTTGTTTTTCATGGCAGTCGGTTTTTTTCTGAGATGTCTTTAAGCTAAAAAGGCAACTACAGAAATGCAATCGTTAAGCTTTTGAGGTTAGAAAGTTAAATCGTTTTAGTATATTTATTGGGATGTTTTAAAGGCTTTTCTGCGAAAACGATTTCGTTCTGCAGAAGTAGGTTTGATGCTGGGGTTTCATCCTTAATCATTGTCTATATTTAAAAAATATAATGTTACTAAAAGCAGGCGATACATGCAAAGTGATTGCTGGCACACATGCCGGTAAATCAGGCATTGTACGCGATATACATACCAGTAAAACAGGTCATGTAACCATAACTGTTGTGCAGGAGAATGCTGTTCGATTTAAGACAATGGCGAAGAATGTGGTTGTGGTAAAAAATTAAGATTAAAAAAAAGGTGGTCTGTTTCCAGACCACCTTTCCAATAATATCGGGGGATATTATTTTAGATCAAATCGATCCAGGTTCATCACTTTATGCCAGGCTGCTACAAAATCTTTTACAAATTTAGCTTGCGCATCAGCACAACCATATACTTCTGCAACGGCTCTGAGTTCTGAATTAGAACCGAAGATCAGATCTGCTCGAGTAGCGGTCCATTTAATTTCGCCCGTTTTACGGTCGCGACCTTCAAATACATCATTCTTATCACTTATGGCAGTCCATGTAGTTCCGAGATCCAGTAAGTTGAGGAAGAAATCATTGCTAAGCGTTTGTGTTTGCTTGGTGAATACGCCATGCTTTGATCCATCGAAGTTGGTATCCAATACCCGAATACCACCTATTAAAACAGTCAGTTCAGGAGCAGTCAGATTCATCAAATGTGCTTTATCAATCAGCATTTCTTCTGCTGAGGAAATATGTTTGGGATGGTAATAATTTCTAAAGCCATCTGCTTGTGGTTCTAATACGGCAAAGGATTCAATATCCGTATCTTCAGCGCTAGCATCTGCCCGGCCCGGTGTGAATGGAACAGTTATACCGCCACCTGCGGCTTTCTCAACTGCTGCACAACCAGCCAAAACAATCAGGTCGGCCAGGGATACTTGCTTACCCGCTTTTTGCGCCGCATTGAATGTGGTTTGAATACCTTCCAATACACCCAAAACCTTTGCAAGTTGTGCCGGATGATTTACTGCCCAATCTTTTTGTGGTGCCAGACGAATACGTGCACCATTGGCGCCACCACGCATATCAGATCCACGGAAAGTGGCAGCAGAGGCCCAGGCTGTAGACACCAGTTCAGAAACAGATAATCCACTGGCCAGAATGGTTTCTTTTAAAGAAGCTATATCAGCAGCATCAATTAATGTATAAGTGATGGCAGGGATAGGATCCTGCCAGATCAATGTTTCTTTGGGTACTTCCGGACCGAGATAACGAAGAATTGGTCCCATATCACGGTGAGTTAATTTATACCAGGCAAGTGCAAATGCATCTGCAAATTGATCCGGGTTTTCAAAAAATCTTCGGGAAATTTTTTCATAAGCAGGATCTACTCGCAGTGCTATATCTGTTGTGAGCATAAAAGGTGCGTGCTTTTTTTCAGGATTATGTGCATCTGGAACTGTGCCAGCACCTGCGCCGTTTTTGGGTGTCCATTGATGTGCACCAGCCGGGCTCTTTGTTAACTCCCATTCAAAACCAAACAAGTTTTCAAAATAGTTATTACTCCATTTGGTAGGTGTAGTAGTCCAGGCACCTTCTAATCCGCTGGTAATGGTGTATTCGCCATTGCCAGTTCCGAAACTATTTTTCCAACCAAGTCCTTGCTCTTCGATACTTGCTGCTGCTGGTTCGGGACCAACATATTTACCCGGATCAGCGGCACCATGTGTTTTTCCAAATGTATGTCCGCCTGCAATCAAGGCAACCGTTTCTTCATCATTCATGGCCATTCTTCCAAAGGTTTCCCTAATATCAATAGCGGATCTAACAGGATCAGGATTGCCATTAGGTCCTTCCGGATTTACATAGACTAATCCCATCTGTACTGCCGCCAAGGGATTCTCCAGATTGCGGTCGCCTGTGTAACGCTTATCATCCAACCATACACTTTCATCACCCCAATACACATCTTCTTCTGGCTCCCAAATATCTTCACGACCACCACCAAATCCAAAGGTTTTAAGGCCCATTGATTCTAATGCACAGTTACCAGTGAGGATCATCAAATCGGCCCAGGAAAGTTTACGCCCATATTTCTGTTTGATAGGCCAAAGCAATAAACGTGCTTTATCCAGGTTGGTATTATCTGGCCAGCTATTCAAGGGAGCGAAACGTTTTGCTCCTGAACCAGCACCACCCCTCCCATCAGAAATACGGTAAGTACCGGCACTATGCCAGGCCATACGTATAAAGAAAGGGCCGTAATGACCATAATCAGCGGGCCACCAGTCTTGTGATGTGGTCATCAGTTGCTCGATATCATTTTTAACAGCAGCAAGGTCCAAGGATTTGAATTCTTCTGCATAATTAAAAGCTTCATCCATTGGATTAGAAAGGGATGAGTGCTGACGCAGAATATTCAGCTTAAGTTGGTTAGGCCACCAGTCAGTATTTCTGGTACCTCTGCCGGCACTTTGTTTGATAGCTCCACCAAGAAAGGGACATTTGGCCTCACTGTTAGAACTTTGACCATTAGAATCATGTTGATTTTCCATTTGTAACGAATATTATTTTTTGTTTAAAAAGCCTGACTTGAAAGTTGACAAGATTACACCAATGCGGCTAATAAATCAAATTGATTATCTTTATAATTATATCGATAATATCTATGACTTTAACCCAATTAGAATACATCATTGCCATTGATACTTACCGGCATTTTGTACTGGCATCCGAAAAGTGTTTTGTAACACAACCTACTTTAAGCATGCAGGTGCAAAAATTAGAAGAAGAACTGGGACTTAAAATTTTTGACAGAAGCAAGCAACCGGTTGTTCCCACTGAAACAGGAATGGAAATCATTCGTCAGGCAAGAATAGCATTGAAAGAAGCCAACCGGATCAAAGAAATCATTGCTGATAAAAAACATGAACTTAGCGGAGAGATTCACCTGGGTATTATACCAACATTGGCGCCTTATTTATTACCCTTGTTCCTGGATAATTTTATCAAAAAACATCCTGGCATTAAGATTAAACTTACAGAACTAACCACTAAGAATATTATAGCCAAATTAAAGTCGGAAGAATTGGATGTAGGCATATTGGTAACCCCATTGGAAGAGGAACGATTATTTGAAACGCCCTTGTTTTATGAAGAATTTTTTGTGTACGTATCCAAGGGCAGTGCATTGGTGAAAAAACAATTCATCCTGGCAGAAGACATAGACCCTAAGGAATTATTAATGCTGGAAGAAGGACATTGTATGCGATCGCAGATCATCAATCTTTGTGAGTTGAAACATAAGAATAAAGCACATTCCAACTTGGAATATGAAGCTGGCAGTATTGAAACATTGAAGAAAATGGTAGAACTTAACCATGGCATTACTATTTTGCCTGAATTGGCTTTAAATGGTTTATCAACGAGGCAAGTAAAAATGATCCATTCTTTCAAACCACCGGCACCGGTAAGGCAGGTTAGTTTGGTGATGCACAGGAATTATTTGAAAAAAAAGGTGATTGAATCTTTGAAAGAAGAGATCCTGAAAGTAATACCGGATCAGATGAAGGTTAAGAAAAGAAGGGAAGTAATTGAAGTGGCGATGAGTTAGTCAATCATTACCGAAAATTCAAACTATTTATACTTACAATTTTGCGTTTTATTGAATAGAAAGTTCCAATTTCCTATTTAACCCCTTTTCAATTAATCTATATAATGTGGACAATTGAATATCAGCTTTGCCATTTTCAATTCTGGAGATATAGCTTTTTTTGGTGCCTGTTTTTTCTGCCATTTCAGCTTGCGTTAAATTGGCCTTTTCTCTTTCCGCTTTCAACAATTCACCCAAGATAAATGTTTGAGATCTCATTTCAAATTCAGCACGTGAAGTAGTTCCGTGAAGCCCATATTTCTTATCAAGATGCTTATCCCATGAAACCACTTTATCTTTTACTTTTTTTATAGATACTTTTTTCATTAAATGCTTTTAATTTTTTATCATTAAAATATTGGGTTTTCAGTTTTTCTGCCATTTCAATTTCAGATTTGTTCGTTTTCTGCGTTTTCTTTTGAAAAGCATTAATAAGTATTACCAAATTCCCTTCATCAAAAAAGCAGAAAACCCTATAAATATTACTTTCATATTCTATCCTGATCTCAAAAAGTCCATCTGTATTTTCAAGATGTTGAAAATATTTTGAAGGTATAATCTGTACTGTCTTTATAAGTTCAAATACCCAATCAATTTTCTCCTGAACTTTTTGGTCAAGATTATCGTAAAATCGAATAAAGTAATTCCCATATGTAAATAGCTTTCTATTCAAAATACAAAGTTAACGAATTAGTGAACTTAAAAAAATATTTTTTACCTCCAAAAAAAAATATAGCTGTTAGATCACTTACCAAGGTCTCAATGAGGATAGTTTGTTACTCTATTCTTAACGCCGAATAAAACCGAAATTAAGATACAGTGAGGTTTTACTAAATGTGGTTAATACTTATTCCGTAAGGTTTTAAAACATTACTATCTAAGTATTTTTACCTGCATTGGATCATTAAATGGAGATTGAAATGCTCCACTACAAAAATAAAAAAAGATCAACCATTTGTTGACCAAAATTATGCTATGTAATAAAATAAAACTTATACCCGCAATGAGCCACGAAACCCTCTGCCGCCATAATAGGACTGTGCCCCATTGTAGTAAACGAATACCGTACCGTAGCGGTAATCGGCAAAAATGGCTCCTCCAAAAACGAAAATTCCTTTATAAAGACCTAAACTTTAGAAAATATTAAAAGGCAAAATATTATCGCCAATTAATACCTGTTACCTATTGTTTTTTCAGGTATAGATTGTTGAATAATAGCGAGGTCATCTTTGGTTAAAGCCAATTCAAATGCTCCTAAATTTTCCGCAAGTCGCTGCACTTTTCTGGTACCTGGTATGGCAACAATCTCGTCATTTTGACTAAGTACCCATGCAAGGGCAATCTGCGCTTTGGTAACTTTTTTATCTTGTGCGATCTGATCGATCACTTCAACAAACTTTACATTTTCGCTAATTGCTTCATCTGTAAATCTTGGATTATTAAGCCGGAAATCACCTGGTTCCAGATCTTCCCTGCTTTTAATAGCTCCTGTTAAGAATCCTCTTCCCAAAGGGCTATAAGCAACAAAAGTGATACCGAGTTCCTTACAAACATCTAAGATCTCATTTTCAGGTTCCCGACTCCATAAGGAATATTCTGATTGAAGGGCAGTAATTGGGTGAACAGCATGCGCTCTTCGAAGGGTGTCTGCATCAACTTCAGAGAGACCGATATAATTGATCTTTCCTTCTTTTACCAGTTCGCTCATGGTACCTACAATTTCTTCAATGGCCAGTTTTGGATCTTGCCGATGCATATAATACAAATCAATGGCCTCAACACCCAAATTTTTAAGACTTTTTTCACAAGCTTCTCTTATATAAGCTGGTTGTCCGTTAAGCCCCAGAAATTCCCCATTCGGTCCACGCATAACTGCGAATTTTGTTGCAATTATTACATCGTCCCATCTACCTTCAAAAGCTTTTCCTAATAAACGTTCATTTGCTCCCCATCCATACATATCAGCAGTATCAAAAAAATCAACGCCCAGGTCAATGGCTTTATGCAAAGTGTTGATAGATTCATTTTCATCAAAATGGCCATAAAATTCTGACATGCCCATACAACCTAAACCAATTCGATTAATCTTTAGTGTGCTATGGCCTAGTATTGTGTTTTGTTTCATGCTGTTTATGTTTTAATATTTAAATCTATGATTAAGAAGGGAGTCAAAATCCTATCCTGGTGTTAAATAATTCTAAACTAAGAAATACACAATGAAGCTTTAAACAACTAACTATACCAAACAAAGGTTTAACTTATTTACAATGGTAAAGATGCGAAACCAATTTCTTTATTGTTCTTCTTCTGAATATCCTTTATTCAAAACACTTTTTAAAAATATAAATCCCATAAGTCCTGCTGTTAAGGAAGCAATTAAAATCACCAATTTTGAATTGTTGATGATCGTTTCATTTTCAAATGCAAGTAATGTAACAAAGATTGACATGGTAAAACCAATACCCGCTAATAACCCCACACCAAAAATTGATTTCCAATTTATACCGGTTGGAAGTTTACAAATCCCTATGCTTACTACTAAAAATGTCATCATAAAAATCCCCAAAGGCTTTCCTACTATTAAACCAAGTGCAATACCTAAACTGTAATGCGCAGATAAAGTATCCATTAGATTACCACTAAAAATAATAGCGGTGTTTGCTAAGGCAAATATGGGCAATATGATAAATGCCACTGGTTTATGTAAAAAATGTTGCAAAATATAAGAAGTAGATTTTTCGTCGCCATTTCCAAATGGAATGGCAAAAGCCAATAACACACCGGTAATGGTTGCATGCACCCCTGAATGTAACATAAAGTACCACATAGCAACTCCGCCTATTAAATAAGGGACCAGATTCCTAACCTTCATTCTGTTACAAACTAAAAGCAGGGAAAAAATTCCTAAAGCAATCAATAGATTTGTCCAAAGAATTGTTTTTGTATAGAAAATGGCAATGATAATGATTGCGCCCAAATCATCAATAACCGCTAAGGCAGTTAAAAATACCTTTAGAGAAGTGGGAACACGTTTGCCTAATAGGGATAAAATTCCCACAGCGAATGCGATATCTGTAGCCATAGGAATGCCAGCACCCGATTGGGTTATTGTTCCAAAATTTAATAGCAAATAAAATGCGGCCGGTAATACCATCCCACCTATTGCGCCAAAAATGGGTAATAATGCTTCTTTAAAATTGGAAAGTTCTCCCTGGTAAATTTCCCTTTCCAATTCTAACCCGATGAGCAAAAAGAAAATGGTCATTAATCCATCATTAATCCAATGTGCCAGACTATGATCTGCAAATTGCAACATAAAAATATTACGATAGTCATCACCGAAAGAAGCATTGGCGCATACAAGGGATAATACAGTACAGAAAATAAGTACCAGTCCGCCAGCTTTTTCACTGTCGAAGAAATTTTTAAATACTTGGGTTGTTTTCATTTTTGTTCTATCAGTGTATTAAGTTCAGAATGGTTAGAAGGGTTTGCAGATTACCTTCCATAAAAAAAGCCTGGCATGAATTGTCAATTCATCTATCCGGAACGCCTGATTTACCTTTGATAAAGTTAAATTTTAAGAACTAAAGCTCTACAATATTTGCTGAGGCGAATATAAATAAAAGTAACCACCCTAAAACTACATCTAAGCATAAAAGTCAACTCAGTAAAGCATTTTAATCTTATACAAATAAAAAATAAGCTGTAATTCATAAAAAAAAACAATTTTACAATTCACTAACAGGAGACATGTTCAGCGCAATTCAAATTTAAAAGTAAACAGTGCGGAGAAAGAAAACCATAGGTTGTTTAGTTTAATTTAAGATGGTATTCTTTCTTGATTAAAGAGTCAAGCGCTTTATTTTGTTGTAGGGCTCTATCAATATTCAATCTAAACCAGTCTAAGGAGACTGCATATTGGTCAAGCTTATTGATAAATTTTTCAAGAACAATCTTATCTTTTGTCAAAAAGTAAGGAGTAGTTGGTAACACCACTGCATAATAGGCAATTTGGGCGTTCTTTAAATATTCTCTAAATACACTTGATTTAAAAATGTCATTTCCGGCTTCATTTATACTTTGCCATTGTTTTAGAATTAAACTATTTTGCATGTCACTTATATAATTCCTTATAAAGCCATCATACTGACTAATTCCATCTGAAACAGCTTTGTTTCTTATCAATCGAAAATTTCCTGAATTTTTTAATTGATCTATCGTTCTGTCAGAATATGTCCATTTGTTATAAAAATTTAAGACTACCTGATGCTGGTATATTTCTGTTGCATTCTTATCTAATTGCTCATTATCTTTTAGAAGTGGCATTAATGAGTCAATTTGAATGCTAATGTTCCCGAATGCATCTTTCATCTTAGCTAAGTTTGCACGGTCGGTTTTTATATCTGCAACCATGCTTTCCATATATTCCTTCTCCCGGCTATGCTCAATAACATGTTCAAGTTCCCATTCGGCTAAAAAACCACAGAACACAGCAAGGAACAACATTAGAAATTCCCAAAAATAATTTTTCCAGGTTTTCTTACCATGACTATCATGTGCATGATGATGTACTTCCATATTTTCAGATTCTTGATTTGAGTTGATCGTCTTTATGTCGTTTGTGGTGATAATTTCGTCTGGAAGATTTTCCGATTGTTTCTCTATCGGATCATCTAAATGCTCATCGTCTTTAATGTCTGTCATTTAGTTTTGTTTGGTTATTTTATAAAGTGTTCAATCGCATGATGCACAGAGTTGAGGATGATAGATTTGCCGGGAGCAATTTTTATTTTCTTCACACTATCCTTATAACGAATTTGATATACGCCACCCTTATCTGAATATATTTTCACACTAACCAATTTACCTTCTTTCCAATCCAAATCAACAGTGCAGGCACCGCGCGCTCTCAGTCCATGTATGGAACCATCTTGCCATTGCTGGGGTAAGGCTGGTAATAAATGCAATTCATTATTCTGCGATTGCAATAGCATTTCTGCAATGGCAGCCGTACCACCAAAATTTCCATCTATCTGAAAAGGCGGATGTGTGTCAAACAAATTAGGCAATGTGCTCTTAGCTAATAAGCCATTCAAATTTTCTAAGGCTTTGTCACCATCCAGTAAACGTGCATACAATGATATGATCCAGGCTTTGCTCCAGCCGGTATGTCCGCCACCTTTTGCCAGTCTGCGTTCCAGTGATTTTCTGGCAGCCTCAAAAAATATTGGTTCTTTGGGTGAGATCAAATTCAAGGGATACAATCCTAACAGATGCGACATATGCCGATGCCCCGGTTGTACTTCTTCAAAATCTTCTATCCATTCCTGCAAAGTGCCATTGGCAGCAACTTTCATGGGTGGTAATAATTTTTGTGATGCCTTCACTTTTTGTACCAATGCCTGGTCTAATTTTAAAAAGCTTGCTGCTTCTGAAAAATTATTAAACAATTCATTAATGATATGCTGATCTACCGTTGGCGCATAGGTCATTTGTGAATTTTCTTTTTTGTTGGTTCCAGGTACAAAAAATGCATTCTCAGGTGAATGGGAAGGATTGGTGACCAAATAACCCTCAGGTGATTTTACCAGGTAATCGAGTACAAATTCTATGGCGCCTTTCATTAAAGGATAGGCAATAGTTTTTAAGTAATTGACATCCTTAGTAAATTCATAATGATCATACAAAGCAAAAGTCATCCATGGACCATCCATGGGCGTAATACCCCAAACACCATCCATCACGCCTGTTCTACCAAAGGGATCGGTAAGGTGATGAATTGTCCAACCCTTAGCACCATACATCTCTTTGGCAGTATGGGTTCCGGGCTTTACCAGTTGCTGCATAAAATTTGACAAGGGTATGGATGTTTCAGAAAGATTACCAGTTTCTGCCGGCCAGTAATTCATTTGCAGATTAATGTTTGTATGAAAATCTGCATTCCAGGGAGCATCATATAAATCATTCCAGATACCTTGTAAGTTAGCAGGTAATTGGCCGGGGTTTCTGGACGAACCCATTAATAAATACCTGCCGTATTGGTAATACAAAGCCAATAGTCCATTATCTGTTTTGCCTTCCTTCATTCTTGCCAGTCTTTCATCCGTTGGAAGATCTTTGTGTTCATCAACACCTAATGAAAAATGCAATCTGTCAAAATATTTTTGATGATCTTTTTCATGATTCTTTTGAAGCTCAATTGGCTTTATTAAAGCCGCCTTTGCTATGATTTTTTTACAAACATTTAATGGTATGATCTTGTTGTCTGTATCCAATTTTAGCAAATTATAATCGGTAGCACCAGTAATGAGTATCACGATCTTTTTTACATGATGAAGGTTAAACCCCGTTGAAGTATTTGTGGAGAAATTAACGGCCTGTCCATCAATAGAAAGAATCTTCATGGCAGATGCATAACGCATATGTTTTCCTTCAGGACCCTGACTGGGCGATGCTGTATCAATAATTTGTCCGGTGTAATAAACCATGTTTCCATCTACCCCATACTGGTTTTCATAAAACTTCAATTTTGGCGCCTGCCCTTTTCTTCTTTTTAACTGGTTCTCATTGTCAAAATCATATTCGCGTGAAAGTATGAGATCTGCATCAAATCCGTTTTCCGCTGAAATGCTTACCACTATTATATCCTGCGGGGCAGAGGCATACACTTCCTGTTTTACTTGTTGTCCATCTACACGATAAGATGTAGTTGCCATACCTGTGTGCAGGTCTAATGATCGCTTATAGTCTGTATGTTTTCCCTTCCAATGATACTGAATGAAAAGATTGCCCAAAGGCTGATAAGACCTGACTCTTGAAGGTGTACCTACCATGTATTTATTAGAAAGTGATAGAGCATTTTTATAGTCGCTATTAAAAATAGCGGTTTGAATTTCTTTCAAATGTGCTTTTGCTTCCGGGTTATTGTTATTGATCTTTGATCCTGCCCAAACTGATTCTTCATTGAGCTGGATATTCTCCATATCATATTTCCCAAACACCATGGCACCAATACGACCATTACCTACGGGCAATGCATCTGTCCACAAAGCAGCGGGTTGATTGTACCAGAGTTTCAAATCATCTTTCTGCGCATGTAATTGCAGCAAGCAGAAAAAAGGTAGGATCATCAATAGTTTTTTCATGGCTTATTTGTTTTGCATTTGTGCATATTTCCCCATAACCGGCTTCCCAATTTCAGTTCCGTTGATATTGAATAGAAAGTCAACAGGCAGTGGAACAGGATTATAGTATTCCAGTCTTTTCTTAGTCAACAGATCTGCTTTTACGCCTAGTTTTCCAGCTGCAGTCTGAACCGTAACTTCCAAAACATTTTTTTCAGATTGAACATTCACTGCTGCCTCCAAAATATTTTTTCGGAAACGTGCAAACATTTTATCGTTGATAACACCTTCTTCGGCTTTCCACCAAATGGCTATATCGGCTTTCCCATTATTGGGGTGTTGTAGCGTGAGACGTAATGCAGCTTTGTGTTGTAGGGGAAATTTCTCTCTGCTGAAATTATACTGGAAACCATCATTGTACAAAAAAGGCCGCGTACTTTTATCGGCATTGCTATAGAGAAATCTAAAAGCAAAAACCACATCTTCAAAACGTGCGAAGAAAGTTTGTGTTTCATCTAAACTGATGTTAGCCCCAACATCAGGCTTGGTGATTTTTTTATTGCCTAACCAAATTTCATCTAAATAATCCGCCAGAATGATGGTAGAGTTGAGATAATCTTTGATACAGTTATGATCTTTCATACCGGAAACCAACATAACCATCTCATTTTTGTTTTGAGCCGATTGCATGAAAGGCATCAGGTGTCTTGTTTTGCCCCAGCCGCCATTAGCAGGATAGTTGGGAGGCATCAGGTGTTTCATTTTATCACCCATCCCTGTTGCACCCCAGGTGCCATAATGGTCATCCCTGCCTTCCATAACAAAAGCGATATTGGGCATGGCAGGTTTTTTTGTACTGCTCAAATACATCACAAAAGGCTTATCATCCGGACTATATGCTTGATTGGAAGAAGCCATAGAGAATTTATTAGCAACAAAATCACAGGCAAATGACTGGGCAAGACTATCCCATCTTTGCACAATGAATCTGTTCTTTTGGTTCATCCACTTTTTTTGATCTGTTGATAAACCGATCTCTTTCAATGTTGCCAAACACAGTTCATTGAAAAGTTGCAGATTCGTATTCTTACTACCTAATATGGGGTTGAAATATTTTTCTTCCAGCAGGTCGCGACTGAACACACGGTTATAATCACGACTATGTGCACCAGCCAGAATACCTGCTTTTGGATTATAGTGTGAAGAGAGATCATTCATGAAAAAGGTTAGTGCATCTGTTGCTTTTGCTTTGATATCCGGATCAATGATGTAACGATTGATAAGCAAAAGTGATTCCAGATCCACACCACAATAGGTTGGACTATCATACTCTCTGTTGCCATAACGGGAAACATGGTATAACCATTTGTCGAAATATTTTCTACCTTCTTCGGTGATCTCGGGTTGGTTGTAAATTTGACCATAAGCCGCAAAATTCCAGATCTTCATCAGGTAAATATTGGTATAAGAGATTCGGACTTCTTGGTTGCGGCAACCTTTTATACCGAGGGTGAAAATATCATCCAGGGTTTTCCTATTTTCTTCAGACAATCGATCATTGAATAAGAATTTGATCGGTAAACCATATTGTAAACAAAATTCAATATTGTTTCCATCACCAATATCAAAGCCAGTTTCATGCCAGCCCCAAAAGATATTGCCATAACTTCTACCGGCAGCAGGGTTGGAGATCATTCGTGCTTGTACGAGTTTTAAAACATACTGAATATCTTTTGGTTGCAGGAATTTAGTATCGAGTGCATCAAGCAGGAATAAAAAACAATCCCTAACACCCAATTGTGGCGGTGTTTTTTGAACGGCATCCCATTGCTGTTGCAGGTTGACCATTCTTTCCTTTTGATTGGGCATTACCGGCACTTTCAAATTGGCTTTGGGCTGTGCAATTATTTCTGATTGGATGAAGAGCAATAAGAAGCAATAAATAGGAATTCTTTTCATGATCATGTATTTCAAATATTATTTTGGTAACTCTTTGCGTTCCTTTGCGGCCTTGCGTTTTTGCGGTTAAGCAGATTAACCGCACAAAGATTCGCGAGGGTTCGCGAGGAAGTTATTTTACCTTTGTTAATCTAATCATCACCACTCCATGGTGACGAATCTCTGTTTTGTATGTTCCACTAAAGGTACCTATAGCCTGTTGTCGCCATAAATCACGCACTGTCCATTTACCTTTCAATCCTATTTTCTCTAAGTCGAGAATATAATTCTTACTGGGTTCATTTCCCCAGCGGAAATAAGATTTAGGTGTTTTTTGGTAATCAACGATATTAAACATGCCGATGGCATAAGAACCATCTTCCAAAGGCTTTAACCATACTTGAACGCCATTGTCTTCCAGTACCAGTCTGGCAGACTTACCCAATGGATCCTGATCGATCTCAATTACTTCATCATTCGTGAGCAGATTCAATGTGAAGGCATCCAGTTGTTCAATGGGACAGCCTATTAGCAAGGGTGCACTTAATAAACTGAATAAACTTACATGACTATACTGTTCATCGGGCGTTAAACGCGTGGGATGCAATTTGGCACCAGTTGTTACATTGCCAAGGATCATCATGTCGGGATCGTTCCAATGACCGGGGCCGGCAAATGGCGCCCATTTATCTAAGGTGAAAGCAGATACAAAAAGGCTTAACCAGCTATCACGTATATCTGGTCCTGTTCTCCATCCATTGGCAATTTTTACCCAGTCCTTCACGTTAGCAAATGGCGCGGAATTAGATAAACTATAGAATATATCTCTGCCAGATTCTTTTAAAGCAACCGACATTCTTTCTGCTGAATTTACTTCAATCCGCCAATCATATTTTAAATAATCAACACCCCATGCTGCCATTTGTAAAGCATCATTTTTTTCGAATCGATAATTTCCTATATACCTAAAAGCTCTTTTATTATCGCGAACAGAATCCGGATAAAACCCATTTTCTAAATTAGAGGAACCTCCCGGGAACCCTGCGTAGCTTGAGATCCATGGGGTTGAATACACACCCAGTTTTAATCCCTGACCATGTATCTGATCTATCATCTCTTTAAAAAGCGGGAATTTTTCATTTGGTTGTATGGCATTAAATTTTCCTCCACGCTGACCCTGCCATGCATCGTCGATATTGATATAGTTCCAACCGTGATTGCTTAAACCCATTTGAACCATGGCGTTGGCAGAGGCAATAACTTTTTCACGGTCTATCTCCCTAGCCCAGGAATTCCAGCCGTTCCAGCCTATGGGAGGTGTGAGTGCAATCGTATCGCCAATTTTGATACTTAGCATTTTTGAAGTTGTGCCTAAACTATTTTTAGCAGTTAGTTTCACCTGCCATTTTCCTTTTTGCTTTAAACTACCTGTAATTATACCTGTTTGCTTATCAATGGACAGTCCTTGGGGAAGTCCACTGGCATTGAATTGCATGGGCCTGTTCCCAGTTGCAGCAATAGTATATAAAAATGGATTACCTGGTGTTGCACCAAATACTGCAGGGGAATTAATTCTGGGTTTAGCTGCTGGTGCAGGTGTCTGAATATATCGATCGGGATCATTTTGTTCAGCTTCGGGTATTGTTCCATTACGCATTAGGAATTGTGCATTGGCCCAATTTGAATAGGTACGCTGTAATTGTTCTTTGGGTACTACTAATAATCCAAGTTTTTGGATGCCGGTAAGACTAATCGTTACTTTTTTCGGCGCATCGCCTACTTTCATTTCGCCACTTTCAAATAATATTTTTTGATCGCCTAAAATATAGAAACGGCAGCTCATATTCGATAATGCTTTGTCATCGGCTCCAACTATCGCCGAAAAACTTTCTGCATTACCATTAAGTAAAAATGCAATAACACTGGTACCCTGAACGGATATTCCTCTGCTATATTTAATTTGGTTTAACTGCATGGTATCGCCACCGGGTATCATTTTTACTGATACAGCAGGAATGCCCTGATTGTATAATGGCATATTCAATTCATCAAGATAGATCGTCTTTTTATTTTGTGCACTTGCTTCATAAAGTGAGCCAATCATCGTCAGTAATAAGGTTATATAAAGATTACATGCTTTCATGAAATGCTCATTTTGAAATTTAATTGAATCAAAGAATCCTTTAACAGCGCCTACTACAGAAAAGTTTACAATATAATTTATGGTGTGTTTTTTTATTCTTTGATTGATGATTTGTAAAGACCGATATTGGAAAGCGCAGGTGTATTTAAAGATGCATGTATCAGCACACGAATCTTATTGGTGTTCACTTCCTCAAAACGGAGCAATCTTTTATAACCGATAGTTGTTCCTTTTGTAATCGTTTTCCATGCATTATCTATCAAAACTTGCACTTCAAAATCTGCAATCCGTTGTCCATAAGCTATTGGTTCCTGTAATAATATTCTGTCGAATTTTTTGGCAGAAGGCAGCTCCAATTCACATGAAACCTTTGTTACGCCATCATCTGCAGCCCAAAATGTTTCTTGTTTATTATCCGTAAGGTTTGTGGCTTTGAATTGGGATGATCTCCCTCTCGTATTAGAAGCAGTGGCTTTTGCACCTGCTGCCAAATTGATAGCAAAAGTTTCATCCAATATATTTTTAAATTCTTTTAGAGATGCAACTTCATTAGTTTCAAATAATCCATCACGGTTTGGTGGGATATTGAGCAGAAATACTGCATTGCGACCAACAGACTTGTAATAGAGATCAATTAATTGCGCTGGCGTTTTTACTTTTTCATTTTCAGTTGCATGAAAGAACCATCCCGGACGAATAGAAACATCACATTGTCCTACCACCCAACTATCACCATCAGGATCACCTTTATTCAAATAGGGTCCGAGGCCGCTTCCACCAATCGTTACTTTGGAAGTATTGAATGTGCTCCAAAATGTTTCCCCTGCAATGCCATTTTCATTACCGATCCAATGAATATCCGGTCCGGCGTCAGAAAAGATCTTTGCGTTGGGTTGTAATTTCCTTACGATGGCACGTATTTCGTCCCATGGATAATAGGTCTTACTGTCAATGGTCCTCTTTTCTCTCGCACCACCATAATATCCATCCCCTCCATTGGCACCGTCAAACCATATTTCTGTGATCTCACCATATTGGGTGAGTAATTCATTCAATTGATTCTTGTAATAGGTGATGTATTCGGGAAATGCATATCGTGCATGATTCCTATCCCAGGGTGAGAGGTAAAGTCCAGCTTTCAAACCATACTTTCTACAGGCTTCCGTAAATTCTTTAACGATATCTCCTTTACCATTTTTATAGGGACTATTCTTTATAGAATGCTCACCAAATTTTGTTGGCCATAAACAGAATCCATCATGGTGTTTGGCTGTTAGGATCAGTTCTTTCAAACCGCCATCTCTGGCAGCTTTTACCCATTGTTCTACATCCAGTTTTGCAGGATTAAAAATATTTGGTGATTCATCACCATAACCCCATTCCTTATCTGTAAAAGTGTTCATGTTGAAATGAACAAATCCTACCAGCTCCATCGATTGGTAATCTATCAGACTTTTTGTAGGAATTACTTTGTTGGGGATGAATGCAACATTCTGTGCATTACTTACAAAGATCATGAGTGTGCTGAAAAATAAAAAAATGCTTTTTTTCATGTTTAATGAATTTATTGCCTTAAAAAAAGTCAAGCTACTTTAAACCCTAAAATAGTAAGTTGTATTTATTTGATATTAGTTTTCAAGATGCCCTTTTCTTCGCTTACGGGTATCTTGAGTTCTTTGAAATGTACACCAGATGTATTATTCAATAGTATCATAGGCATTTCACCCGCAGTTGGTATGGAAATTTTATTCAATTCAACATTTTTAACGTCATCAAAAACAAAAGCCGGTCTAAAATCAAACTCTTTAAAACTTACGGTAAAGTTTTTGATGGTAATGCCTTCTGCATGGCGCATATACAATCCCCAGGCCGGTAATTCGCCCCACATTGAAAAATCAGGATAGCTTTCTGGGTTTTCTGGTATAGAGGTGATTTTATTTAAAGGGATATGAGCAATATCCTTGCTGGCTCTACCCCCATAGGTGATTTCTATGTTTTCTAAAGCGATATCCTGTACAGGATATCCGGGCAAGCCTACTATGGAGGATGGCACTAAATTATAGGGCAAAAAGGGATGTCCATAGATATGAAAATGTGAGGGACGAACAGGCATTTTATCAAAACCTGGACGAAGGTGATCTGGCGGTCCTTCAATTGGATAGCCCTGGTCTGGTTTCAGCAGTGGCACTTCTGCTTTTACATTGGCTATATAAATTCCTTTTAGGGTGCTTACTTTATCCGTTTTATTGCGGTGACCTCGTCGAATAAATATAGCATTACCGGTATTTTTGGCAACCACATTTCGAATATCTATATTTTCCATGATACCACCATCAACGGATTCTAATGCAATGGCTGAGCGGTAAGTATCAAATATGGTGAGATTGGTGATCTTGAAATTTTTAAACCCACCAGCATTAGCTGTGCCAAATTTTAAACCATTGGCACTTGAACGAAGTGTGCAATTATCAACCACAATATTCTCACAGGAACTATTGGGATTTTCAGATTTAAAACACAGGGCATCATCAGACGAATTAATGAAACAATTGGTGATGCGTACATTTTTTGAATCTGTAACATCCAATCCATCATTGTTCCAGTAAGCCGTACTTTGAACAGTGATGCCATCAATTATAAGCCCATCACAGTCGCGGTAATCCTGTACCCAATTAGATGCATTTTTCAAAGTAATGCCTGTGATCTTTATATCCTTACATCCTTTAAAATAAAGAACAAATACCCTTCCCTCTTCTGGTCTTTTGTATAACCACAAAGTGTCAGAAGTTTTAATTTCACCACTGCGGTGTTTTTTGAAAACATCCAGCATGAGTTCCTGCCCCTGCCCATCAATGATCCCTTCTCCCGTAATAGATACTCTTTGTTGGTTATCCGCATTAATCAAAGCTGATCTGTTGGCCAGTTTGCGGTAATCACTGGTGGAATGAGAACCTAGTAAAACAGCACCCAAAGAAATATGTAACTCAACACCCGATTTCATAGATAAGGTACCTGTCATGAAATTTCCGGGGGGAATAATAACTTTACCGCCACCACCTTTTGATGCATTGTCGATCAATTGCTGGATTACTGCCGTATTAATACTCCTGCCATCCGCCTTAGCACCAAAATCAGTAATAACGGCATCTTTCACTTGTGTATAGGTTGTAGCAAAATAGAATAAACAAGGAAATAAAAGGATAATTTTTTTCATACTTTTTATTCTGATTTATTTAATTTTTTGGAAGGTTTTACACCTACTTTTTTTGACCATACCATGTATTCATCCAGCAACGCTTTTGCTTTCTGTGGTTCTGCATTGGCCAGATCTTTGATCTCTGTAGGATCCTTAGAGAGATCATATAATTCCCAGGAGGTATTATCCACATCCTTTACCAGTTTCCAGTTGCTTTTACGGATCGCCTGATTGCCTTCATGTTCCCAGCAATAGGTTTGTTCTACCGGAGCAGATTTACCATTCCATAAATAACTAAGGCTATTACCTGGCAGAACTGATGCTGCTTTTACTCCTGCTAATTCCAAAGCAGTTGGCATCAGGTCTATCACATGGCCAAATCCATCTGCATAATTTTTTCCGGGTTTGATCTTTGCAGGCCACTGAATGATGCATGGTGTGATCATCCCACCCTCATGCATAAAATGTTTGTACTTTCTAAAAGGGGTATTGGACACATTGGCCCATGGTATATCATAGGTTTTATAAGAACCCCTTTCACCGATCTTCACTTTGGGATCATTAAAATTGCGGGCATCCATATTCTCTGCACATCCCCCATTATCTGAAAGTAAAACGATCATGGTATTATCATACTGTCCATTTGCTTTCAATGCAGCGATCAATCTTCCTATATTCTGATCCATCCGATCGATCATGGCTGCATATACGGCCATTTTTCGAACCCAGGTAGCTTTATCCTGCGCATCTTTCCAGGCAAGGATATCATCGGGTCTTTTGGTGAATACATAACGCATATCGATCACACCAAGCTTAAGCATTTTCTGGTAACGTTTATCACGGGTGATATCCCAACCCTGCTCGTATAATTTTTCGTATTTGGCTATATCAGTTTCAAGCGCATGTAAAGGAAAATGTGGAGCAGTATAAGCGAGGTAAAGAAAAAATGGATTACCCTCGTTATTTTTTTTCTCATCATTGAGGTATCCGATTGCATGATCAGTAAATGCATCGGTCATATAAAAACCATCCTTGGGAATATCAAAATCATCGTTATCCAACACTACATGTCTTCTCCCTTTTTCTTGTGGAATAATCTCATAAAAACTGGAAGCACCGGAGATCAATCCAAAATAATGATCGAAGCCTCTTTTCAATGGCCAGTGTTGCGGCCGCTCGCCTACATGCCATTTTCCTGCCATGTACGTATGATAGCCTGCTTTTTTTAATTCTTCTGCGATGGTTGGATAACGATCGTCCAAAAAACCCTGATAATGCCCTGGCTCAAACTTTGCGGTAGGCAATGTGACCATCGCCCCCATTCCTACTTCATGCGGATATTCACCTGTAAGCAAAGAAGCACGTGTTGGGCAGCAACGTGCATTGTTATAAAAGGTCTTCATTTTGATACCACCAGCTGCAAGCTTATCAATATTTGGAGTAGAAACTTCACCACCATAACATCCGATATCAGAGTATCCCATATCATCTGCCATGATGAAAATGATATTGGGTTTTTTTGAAGCTGGGGATGGCTTCCCTGAAGTTAACAGCAATAAAACGCCTAATAAGATTATGACTACTATAATAAACGCAGTTAGGTTTCGTAATCGCTTATTTTTTATAAACATCATGGCGAAGCATTTTTATTTTTTCATTTTAATTACTTCTGATCCTGCCAATAGAAAAGCACCTGCACCATAAGATTCCCAACTTTCAGCATTAAAATTTCTTCTCGGATCAGCACCAATCGGTTGTACCCAACCCACTTTACTTTCTTCTGTTAATAAATTATTCAATCCTTCCCATGCTTTTATAATGGCAGGTCGGAATTTTCTTTTGTCCAGGATCTTATTATTTACACCCCAAGCCAATGCATAACAATCAAACCCGGTTCCGCTTCCTTCACCACCCGGGTAGGCTTCCGGATCCAATAAACTGGTTCTCCACAAACCATCTGCCTGCTGCAATTCAAGTAAACGATCAGCCATTTCCTTATAGAGTGATACATAAAAATCTCTGCCTTCATATTTCTTTGGCATCTCCTGTAATAGCTTTACTAAACCACCCATTACCCATCCATTTCCTCTTGACCAGAATAATTTTTTTCCGTTCGATTCTTTTTTCCCAACGCCATTCGCATCCCATAAATAACTGGCATCCCTTGCAAAGAGGTGTTCTTCTTTATTAAATAATAAACGATAGCACTCACGGAATAAAGTATCGCTGTACACCAAATAGGATGGATCAGCAAAAGTATTCGCAAGCTTGGCCAATACTGGAGGCGCCATAAACAATGCATCACACCACCACCAGGTAATACCATGATTCTTTACTTCTTTTCCCGGAACAGTCATCATTTTTTTTATAGAATCCAATGTTGACTGTAACATTCTATTGTCTTTGGAGATGCGATAAAGATCGATATAGGTTTGACTGATCGTATAATCATCCGCATGATCATATCTTCTTCCAGCAATCCATTTCTTTCTCTCTCCCATAGCCATCATAGAATCCATTAATACTGCTGAACCCGTAGTTTGATAGGCTGCAAATATGCCAGAATACAATGCACCATTCGTCCAGTCGTTCTCGGGCTTACCATTGGAATGTTTCATTTGCCAATCAGCCACTTTGAGCATTGTGGACTTGATATATTCTGGCTTGAAAAATTCTTTATTTTGTGCATTAACATTACCCACTTTTGTGAGTGATATTGCCAGGAGAAAAACAGCTATTAGTTTTTTCATAAAACGTTTTTTAAATTTATTTGAATTTTTTACCCATTGGTGCTCTTTGAATATCCTTCAACATACCCATCAACTCTTGTACTTTATCAGGACGTTCATTGTATAAGTTATGGTCTTCATGAATATCCGTTGATAAATCATACAGTTGTCCAATAGGACCATCCGGTTGCGGTTTTACATCAGCAGGAGCAGTAAATCCACCAGAACCTAATTTAGTGATCAATTTCCAGGAACCTACCCGTATATCCAATGTGCCTCTGGATGAAATATTAACAATGGCTTTTTGTTCTGCCACTTGCGTTGCATTACCAGTGAGGATTGGATAAATAGAATAACTATCTTCAGTTTCAAACCTGGAAGCGGTATTGCCAACCAGGTCAGAACAGGTTGCCATGAAATTAGCCAGTGTTGTTGTGGCTGCACTTTGCGTTCCAGCTTTTACTTTAGCAGGATAGCGAACGATTAATGGCACCCGATGTCCACCTTCAAATGCATCACCCTTCATTCCGCGGAATTCACCTGCCGACTTATGATCGAATTGCTGTACAAAATTCTCTCTCCAGTAGGGTCCATTATCACTGGAGAAAACGACCATGGTATTTTTCGATAATCCTAAACTGTCCAGCAAATGCAATACCTGTCCTATTGCATCATCTACTTCCTGAACATAATCACCATACTCGCCTGCTTTAGATTTTCCCCGATATTCTTTGGAAGGCATCCAGGGAGTATGCGGTGCAGGCATTGGAAAATAAAGGAAGAAAGGTTTGGATGATTTCGCTTGCTGCCTGATAAAATCATTCGCTTTTTGCGTGAAGAAAGGGAGCACATCTTCAAAATCAAAAGAGGGCGACATTAAGCCTTCTCTCCAGAATTGCCCTGTATAGCCGGATTCTCGTTTATTACCTTTTGTATAGCCAGTAAGAGGTTCCCTCAATTTTCCATTCTCCAGATAACAATAAGGTTCCATGTCAAGGGATGCGGGCAAAATGAAAGAATAATCAAAACCTTGTGTATGTGGCCCTGCTACTGGCGCTTTGGTAAAATCAATCTGCTCTTTCTCCATTTGCGACAGAATACCATATAAATTATTCCGATTGTATTCCGGTTTCAATGAATCTTTGTATGCATCTTTTGGTACCCAATCCAATCCTAAATGCCATTTACCAACTACCCCTGTTTGGTAACCCTTTGTTTTGAGTAACTCGCCAATTGTTGGCTGACCTTCATTGATCAGTGTTCTGCTATAACCATGTAACACACCTATCGGAAGACGGCTACGCCATGGATATCTTCCGGTTAAAATAGAATAACGCGTTGGCGTGCAAACAGAAGAAGTAGAATGCGCATCAGTGAAACGCATTCCCTGAGCAGCCAGTTTATCAATATGAGGGGTGCTAATCTTACTTTGGGGATTATTGACACCTACATCACCATAACCAAGATCATCGGCAAGAATATAAATGATATTGGGCAGTTTCGATTTGCTTTGTGCGGTTGCAGTATTTGCAAAAAGTGCAACACCAGAATAGCAAATAGAGAAAAGCAGAACCTTACATACCGGACTAAACATTGATTTATAATTCATCATTGTGATTTATCAGATTTTTGAATGCCTTTTTTATATGTTTTAACGAATTGCTCATAAAGTCCGGCTGGTAAATGGAAACGGTCGCCCGAATTAATCATATAGTTACGCAATTCATTGATCAATTCCCTGGCAAGCGATGCCTGAGCAGGATCGAACATCAGGTTATTGGATTCCTGACTGTCCTTACTTAAGTCATACAATTCCACAAACCTTTCGTCTTTAAAGATGTCAACAATCAGTTTGTATTGCTGTTTGAGGATACACCGCTGCGTGCTTCCCAGTGAGCCATTACCATCATACTGAATGAAAATAGATTTTCTATCAAGGGCTTTTCCTTGTAAAGAAGGTAATAAGGATACACCATCCAGTTTTTGTTTAGGTTGCATGCCATTGAAGTCGAGAAGGGTAGGAAAGAAATCAACCAGACTGATGAGCGCGTCATTTTCTTTGCTTGTAGTTTTTACATTGTTGGGCATTTTTAATATAAATGGAACTTTAGCAGATTCTTCATACATGCACATTTTTTGCCAGAGAGAATGACTCCCCAACATTTCTCCATGATCTGCCGTAAAAAGTATGATGGCTTTATCGTAAAGGCCTTCTTCTTTCAATACTTTGATCACCCTACCCACTTCATCGTCTAATAATTTTACAAGGCCCAGGTATTTTGCCCAGATCTCTTTCCACTGTTCCCTATTATAGCGGGAACCGATAAATCCGGTTAGGTTATAAGCCTGCAGCGGAGATTGTCCTGGATACCATTGTCCAACATTTTCCGGGAAGAAGAAATCGTTTTGTCCGATCATTGAATAATAAGGTTCCGGAATGCTGAAAGGTGGATGTGGCGCCAGAAACATCGCATTCAATAACAAAGGCTTTGATTTATCCCTGTTTTTGATTGCTTTGATACTTTCATTGGCAATATAATGGTCCAGGAAAAATTCAATCCCTTCTTTGTAAATACCAAAATTTGGTGTGGAGTAAGAACGTAATTGCGTATGTGTACCAGAAACAATTTCTGGCGCTATGTCTTTATATTGCTTGCCACCAGGCTTAGGTTTTTTCTGCTGCTTCATCCATTCAGAATAGGTTTCCTGTGTAGTCCATGAAGTTTTTGTATTCGGGTTTTTATCAATATTGTCTTCGGTAAAAAAGTGTTGTTTACCTATATGATGGCTGTCCCAGTCGTTCTCCATCATCCCATATAAATTAGACAAACCTGCTTTTGTATTGCCAAATACCTCATCTTCTTTTTCCCAGGGATTTATCATAGAACCCGTTCTATTGGGATAAAGCCCTGTAAAAAAAGAGGATCGCGAAGGTGCACAAAGAGGAGTGGCACAATAGGCCCTGCTAAAATTGACACCATCTTCTTTAAGCGAATTAATATTGGGTGTTAATTTCCCCAACACATCAGCTCGCAATTGATCTGCCATGATGATGATGACAGGTACTTTTTGTTTTTTTTGCGCATAAGAATGCAAGCCTATAAAGAGTAAGAAAAATAGCACCCCGATAGGCCTTACTGTTTTATTCATAAATATTTTTTTGCTAATACAGGATTTACTTCTTCCATATATTTCATCAATTTATTTTCCAGCTCTTTAACTTTCGCGGGTTCTTTTTCAGCAATATCAGAAACTTCACCCAGATCATTCTTAATATGATACAGTTCTGTTTTTTTTGTCTTATAAAACTTGATCAGTTTATACTCGCCTGAAATGATCGCAGAATGGGGATAGCCATTTCCAAACCGATAAAAATAAAATGCATCAGAAGGTCGTATCACTTTACCTGTCCCCCCATTCTTCAATAAAGGCATCAGACTTCCGCCATCAATATTTGCCGGTAATTTCTGTTTGTTTCCTACTAGTTCATGTATGGTGGGCAATAGATCCCAACCAGCTACAGGCACATCCGATTGAACGCCAGCTTTGATACCCGGTCCTTTTACCAGGAATGGCACCCGGATCCCTCCTTCATAGAGTGTCCATTTTCCGCCACGTAAAGGATAGTTTCGCATTTGATCTTTAAAAGTAGATGGGTGGTTCAACCGATCTTTAACCGGCGGAATAAATTCTACTGCACCATTATCGGCCATTAAAAAAATATAGGTATTATCTGCAATCCCTAATTTATCTACCATACTCAATAATTCGCCAATAGCTGCATCAAGGTCATTGATCATACCGGCCCAGGCTGGATTATTGTGTTTCTTACCCACAGGTTTCGCTAAAAAGCGGTCATAGGTTGATTGCCTCGTTTCAAAATTAACATGCGTAGCATAATGTGAAACTTGTAAATAAAAAGGATGATCCGTTTCTACTTGCTTTTGCATGAAATGTATAGCCTGATAAGTGATACTATCCACCTGCTTTGGATTGTCGGTAATATAATGCTGCGACCATTTTTCTTCCCTATCATCAGAAATATCCCCATTTTTATTTCCAGTATCGCCATCACTTTCATCATACCCAAGTTGCACAGGACTAATATTAGCTCTCAGGTCCCACTTACCAAAATGTGCCGTTTTATATTTTGCATCAAAAACTTTGAGCATTTGTGGTATTGATATGTTCTTGCTTTTGGCAGGATCATATTTTTGAGGAAAATCTTCATCACCCTGCCGAATGGATGTTTGACCGAATTGTATACTTCTCCTGGTAGGTGTGCAGATCGGATCTGGGGCATAGCCATTTGTAAACCTAATACTTTGACTGGCTAGTTTATCGATATTTGGTGTTTCATAGTAGTCACTTTTGGAATCCGTCACTTTAGCATCCATAGGTGAAGAGAAACAGGACCAACCCAGATCATCCGTTAATATCAGGATGATATTCGGTTTTTTAGCATTTTGTGCATCAGAAGAAAAAATACAAAGCATCACAAAAGCCGCAGCCATGCTGCATTCTAGGAGGTGTTTGCTTTTTTGCTGAATATGCATTTTATTGAATTAACTATTTTATACTATATGCCGGATTATATTTTCCCCCTTCTTTAAAACCATCAAAAGGACGCATTAATCCAAATCTTGGATAACTATCAAACAGATCCCTTTTACCGGTTACCCTGGGATCGCCCTGTTCTGCCAATACCTTATTCAATTCTGCTTTCAATTGTTTTTTGATAGAAGCAAAGGAACTTTTCATTGACAAATCATACATACAATATGGATCTTTCTTTATATCATACAATTCATCCACATTCCTTTTTTCAAATCCTAAATGGAATAGTTCCGGCAGTTCAAACTGTTGCTTGATCATAAATGATTTTGTTGGAGAATCATCTATGTCCTCATATCCTTCCATGATCGGCTTCATTCCTGATTTTGGTGCAATCGGTGTTTTTGTTAAAGGCGCAGGATCACCCAATGGCCATCTGTCTGGTTTGAAGTTCTCGATATACAGGTATTGTGCCGATCTGATGACCCTGGAGGGATAACCCAGGTTATCCGGTCTTGCATGAGAATGCCTTTCTCTGCCCGCATAAATTCTATTTCGCGAAGGATCGATGGTGCCGGAAGCGTTACTGTTTAATATATTCATCATGGAACGTCCGGAGATGCCTTTTAATGCAGGCTGGCCAGCAATCTCTAAAAAAGTTGGTGCCAGATCGATCATACTGATCAGATCATTCACTTTCCTGTTCTTTCCTTTGATGGCTGGGCCACTCATGACCAATGGTACATGAATGCCATATTCCTGCATATTGGCTTTTGCATAAGGAAATGCCATTCCATTATCAGCAGTAACTACAACGATCGTATTGTCTAACTCGCCCGCTTCTTTCAGTAATTGCAACATTTTGCCCAACTGCGTATCAAACCATTTGATCTCATAGGCATAATCGAGCATATCACTTTTCACGAGGTCATTAGCTGGTAAGAAAGGTGGCACCAATAATTTACCCGCATTCATCCCAGCAGCCAATCCGGAACCTTCTTCATATACCCGATGCGGTTCCTGAGATCCAAACCAAAAAAAGAAAGGCTTATTCGCCGGCCGTTCAGTAAGAAAATCTTTGAAATTGGCAGCATAATCATTTTTATTTATCCCTGTTGTTGGCGCTTTTACCAATTGTCTTTTATTGAATTCGGGGCCAACCGGATTTCGCTCCCATCCTGCATCCTTCCAGTTTCCGGGCGCCCATGGTTTTCCTGTATAACCAATAAAATAGCCACCCTTTTCCAAAGCGTTCGTAAAGACCGGAAATTTTTTAGGAAAATAACTGGAATGCGTACCCGCTTCTTCCAATTGCCAAATCTGTTTACCAGTAAGGATCGCGGCTCTTGACGGACTGCACTGTGGTGCTGCCACAAAAGCATTGCTGAACAGAATGCCATTCCTGGCAATACTATCAATCACAGGCGTTTGAAATGCTTCTTGTCCGTATGCACCTGCATGTGGGTAAGACTGATCATCGGCAATCGCGAACAATATATTTGGTGCGCGTTTTACTTTATTTGCATGCTGCGCTATAAGCACATGTATCACTGCAAAAGAGGTAACCAATAATATTGTAGAAAGCGATCTCATTAATTATCTATACATTTTATCTGATCGGGTTTACAGACATTTCACTCACTTCCGTAAATTTTGGTTTGCCATTAATCATCTCCAGCAAGATTGAATTTCCGGGCTTAGTTGTTTTATACATTATATTTTGCAATGGCATTTCAGCATCATAAGCACTGAAAGCTGTAATACCAGTAAGCGATTTGATAGTAAGTTTTGGCTGGATATCTGTGGAAACAGCGGCTTCAATTTCCCAGGATCCAATTTGTATCCTTTGTATCCCATTCTTTGGTTGAGATTCTTTCCATTGAAGTATTTTACCATCCTTACAGATCTGTATCACCGTAAGAAATCGTATGCCTGATGTTAAAACCAGGTTGTTTATTTTCAGATGCCACTGGTTGTCTTCATATTTCTTTGTCCGCATATTATCGTAATTCCTGAAGAGTACTGCGGGCACATCAAATTTGTCTTTCAGGTTCCATTGAACAGAGGAGGAACTCCAAAATTTACCTATTCCTTTTGCATGACTGATCTCAGAAGTAAAGGTTTGTTTTCCCGTATCTATCTTCATATTTTCTATACTATGAATCAACCATGACCAGGTTGAAGGTTGCTTTGCTTCCAATTCGTCATACACCACAATGATACCGGGCTGCAGTAAAACAATATGTCTTAAAAATTTAGTGACCCCATAATCTTCCTTTGTTTCCTTGCTCTGATAAGCATTTGATGCTTCTCCTTTCATATAGGCAAGTTGCTCTCCCTGCATGAAACGGCTAATATTGCCGTAAGCTTCCACGCTATAGGGTTGTCCTTCTCCATTAATTAAAATACCATTCTCACTTTTGGTATGTTTACTCCATCCAATTCTATGTGGATCATCCATGGAAACTTTATAACCTGTTCTAAAAAATAATCTTTTGCCTCCCACAAATACATTAAAACAATTCTGATCTGCCAGTATATGTCCATAAGCACCAAAAGGGCTGGACCGCATAGTGATCATGATATCTTCTTTTGGGCGATTGATCTGCGTATGTAATGCTGCTACACCCACTTCTTTGGATAAATGTCCCATAGGTAATTCCATAGAAGAAGGTACAACCGGCAACTTATCCAAACTTGCATGCAACAACCTATTCCAGCGAAGTGTGGTTTCTTTTGAAAGATTCACATGCTGCTGCTGAATAATTCTGTCTGCATACCATTTATATTTAGGAATCTGTGTAAGTCTTGCCATTTCAACCGAGAAGGCAGCATAGGAAGACGGTGGTTCAAATAATTCTTCGGCATTATCACCATAACCATCGGATGAGGAACCGGCAGGAAAATGATAGATCATCCAGTCTGCCTGATTGGTATACCAGGGATGTGCACGTATAAAATCAAAACCGGTATATGTTTTTATTTTTTCAGGGATCTCTATAAGTGTTTCCATATTCATCGTGAAGTAATAGGATCCTTCAGCCCATCCTCCGTCTAAGCCACCTAAAACAGGTGCCCTGGCCAGAAATAGTTCGTAAGCATAAGAAAGCCATTTTTCCGATTCCTTTTCATGACCTTTTAATGCAATGCAGGTTTTAAAAAATTCGTTCAGCAATAATTGCCAAACATGCCCACTCAATACTTTAGATTCGATATTGTTAACCCAACTCTTATAAAATTCACTTGCTCTTTCTGAGATCGCAGAAACTAATTTCGCTCTTTGGTCTTCGGTTAACTGATCATAGAAAGTATCAAATACTAATGACATATTATACATACATATCCCATCCATAAAATCGCTGGTACCAGAAATTCCTTTGGGATCCCAATTAGCTATTTCCATTCCAATGTCTATACCCTTCTTTATATATTTAGGATTGTTGGTAAGAATATAAGCCTGACAAATAGCCAGCACATATTTATTCACCGTATTCCCCAATCCAACTATCGCATCCTGATTGATCTTTTTATTCTGCTTTTCATTTTCACCAATAGCAGCGGGTGTTGCATCTTTTTCTGTTAAAATTTTTTGTTCAAGATAACTATCTGCTTCATGAATAATGGCACTGGCATCAGGATCATTCATTTGTTTTTTTATTCCCGGGCTTTTATGATCAAGTAAAATTCTGGGATGTACTGCTGAAACGGCTGCTAAGAATGTTTCTGCAGAAGCAGAGACCATCGACAAAGCTTTATCTGAAATAATAAAATTTAGGGTAGGTGACCAATCCTTACCTTCTACCCTGAAATGCCAGAACCATACACCCATTGACAGTTTTTGATGGGGATTGAAAAAAGCACCCGTCAAAGATTTCTTTGTAATAGTGCCAGGCGAGTTGAATGTATTGTCTTGTGAGAGTTGAATTTCATAATGAACCTGTTTGCCTTTTTGATAAGGCCATCTCAGAATAGGCGCGTTGAAATATGTTTCAGATCCGTTTGCAGGTAATGTTTCAGATAGAAATACATTGTAAATAGATCTTACCTGCGCTTTGCCTGAACCCAAAGCGAGTAATGAAATAAATACAATGAATATTGCTTTTTGAAACATCTTATTTATTTGGCATGAATCGAAAACTAGTTTCTACCATTGAACCCATCTTTCAATGGCTACTAACTTGTAACTACTTTTTCACAGCTTATATATTCATAAAGCGTTCCATATGAAGCACTTCCCCATTAACACCATAATGTGTAAAAATGATCTCAGTGCCTGTTGAAGATTCTTTTACCTGAACATCCAGAAAGCCCCCAACTATATTTAAATATTTATGTTCTGGAAGGATATCCTCTTTCTTCCATCCTCCAGCATGTTCATCACTTGCAGGTCCACAACTAAATTCCATTAATCCATTGGTTTGATGCTTGGAAACATACTGCCAATGCCTGTCGCCACAGATCAGATACAGGTTCTTTCTTCCCGCAAGAAACTCCCTGATCTGGTTTCCTTCATACATAAACCCGCTATTGGCATGATTATCTTTTTTCTGTATCCTGTCCGGACCAACAATAGGTGTTGGACTGATCACTATTTTAAAGGTAGCATCTGAACTATCCAATGTACGTTTGAACCAATTCATTTGCTCCTGGCCCCAGATCGTTTTGTTTGGACCATCAGGAATATCATTACTATTTCTGTATTCTCTTCCCTCCATTAACCAAACTTGTACATGTTTTCCCCAACGAAAAGTTCTATATGGACTTCTGCCGTAGGGCGTTTGTTGTTTAAATATTTCTACTCCCCTCTCATAAGTAAGATCGCCCATGAACTGGGTCTTCATTTGAGGGAAGCAATCATTCATCCAGGTATCATGATCATCTTTCATGAAATAAGCAGGCACTTGACGATAGAAATCTACATTATTCTTCAAACCAAACATCCGCTGCCAATGCCAGTGG